>NZ_VTZN01000382.1 GCF_008370645.1 Mycobacterium simiae | reverse complement strand
TTTCCGGTCTGGTGGGTGAGGCGATGCAGTCCAATGTGGTTGCGGCCAGCGCACCGCTAGCGTTGATTGTCCCGGCAGCAGGCGCGCCGGCGGCTGCCGCGCAACAGCTTGGCGGCCTGATCTTCAATCTGGGCTTCGGAAACATCGGGTCGTTCAACCTGGGTAGCGGAAATATCGGCAACAACAACCTAGGTAGTGGAAATGTCGGCAACGGCAACCTCGGCAGCGGAAACTTCGGCGGCGATAACTGGGGCGGCGGAAACACCGGAAGCAATAACACCGGCAGCGGAAACACCGGCGACTTTAATTTTGGCAGTGGAAATTTTGGCAGCGGAAACTTGGGCAGCGGCAACATCGGTAGCCTCAATCTGGGCAGCGGAAACTTCGGCACCCTCAACCTCGGTGGCGGCAACTTGGGCGATGCCGCGCTGGGTAGTGGAAACACCGGTGATTTCAGCGTGGGCAGCGGGAACCTTGGTGGCACCAATATTGGGTTCGGGAATCTCGGTAGCGGCAATATCGGATTTGGGAACAAGGGGAACAACAATATCGGCTTCGGGCTCACCGGCGACGGTCAGTTCGGCTTCGGCGCATTGAACTCGGGTACTGGAAATATCGGCTTGTTCAACTCGGGAAACAACAACATCGGCTTCTTTAACTCTGGTGACAACAACTTCGGTTGGAGCAACTCCGGCAACGGAAACACTGGCTTCGGAAACGCTGGTGACTTCAATACTGGTTTCTGGAACGCTGGTAACTCGAATACCAGTATTGGGAGCGCAGGTAACACGAATTTCGGGATTTTCAACGCCGGAAACGGAAATTCGGGCAGCTTCAACGTAGGTACCCACAACACCGGCTCCGGAAATTCAGGTGCAGGAAATACTGGGTTTATGAACGCGGGCGACTCGAACACTGGTTTCCTGAACGCGGGCAACGTCAATACGGGTTTCTTCAATGGGGGAAACACCAATACCGGTGGACTCAACGGTGGCGACCTCAACACCGCCTTCGGTAGTGCGGTGGATCAACCAGTCGCGAATTCGGGATTTGGTAACCAGGGTGCCGGAAACTCGGGCTGGGGGAACAGTGACCCTGACGGAAGCGGCAACTCTGGTTTCTTCAACACCGGCATCGGCAATTCAGGTTTCTCTAACGCAGGTCCTGCGCTGATTCCTGGCTTCAACTCCGGTTTCGGCAATATCGGCATTAACAACGCAGGACTAACCAACTCAGGCAATCGCCTGGCTGGAATCGCGAACTCGGGTAGTGACAGCTCGGGTGTCGTAAATTCAGGTGAGCAGAACTCCGGCGGCTTCAACTCGGGTTTTGGACTCTCGGGATTCTTCGGGTAGCCGCGGGAGTGAGCGGCTGCTTTTCCGGGACGCCTTGCACGGTCGTGTAGGGCGACACGGGTCA
>NZ_VTZN01000381.1 GCF_008370645.1 Mycobacterium simiae | reverse complement strand
GGTATTTAGCGGAAGATTGTCGACGAGCACACACGGCTGGCTGGCCGGCCACCAGATCAACGACACCGTAGTGTTTCCCGCGACCGGGTTCATCGATGTGATCCTGAGCGCTGGTGAGGTGGCCGGTTGCCCTGTCATCGACGAGCTGACCCTGCACACCCCCCTGAGATTGGCTCGACACAGCCCCACCGATATTCAAATCACGGTCTACCCCAAAGAGGACAACCAGCGGCGTCGGTTTACCGTGCACGCCCGAACCGACCACGACAGCCCCACAGCCTGGACTATGCACGCCAGCGGCGCGCTCACCACAGACCAACACCTGGCACGGCCCCCGCTAGCGGCACTACCCAGTGTGCAAGCCATCAGCCAAGACAGTTTCTACGAGCACCTAGCTACCCACGGCTACCAGTACGGTCCTCCGTTTCAGGGTGTGCATGGTATCGGCGCCGACCCCACCTACCCCGACACCATCTACGCCGAGGTGGTGTTACCCACCGACACCGAGATCACCGGCTATGGCATCCACCCCGCGCTACTGGATGCTGCCCTGCACCCCCTAGCCGCCAAACTATTGGACACCGCCGACGACACCGACGCGCCAACACCGCGGCTTCCTTTCACGTTCAGCGGCATCAGGCTGCACGCCAACGCACCCACCCGACTGCACATCACGCTCAGCGCTACCGGGCCCGACACATTCAGGCTGCACGCCACCGACCCCACCGGTGCCTCAGTGATCGCCATCAACACACTTACCCTGCGCCCCCTCCCCAAGAGCCTCACCTCAGTGCCGGCGGCCACAATAGGTGATAGCTTGTTCCACCTGGACTGGCTAGCCCTACCCGAGGACACCTTCCCAGCCGCAACAGTCTCACCGAAATGGGCGGCGGTCACCAACCAACCCGAACGCCTACCGGCCAGCCTGCACAGCAACCCCATCCACTCCGACCTGGGCCAACCTCACGTGGCCCACACCGATCTGGCGATCTGGTTTTTGCCGGTGCCCGACCCCACCACCAAAAGCCCTACCCCCCACAACGAGGACCCGCTGCAGCGGGTGCATGCCCTGCTCCGCCACACCCTCACCGGGCTGCAAACCTGGCTGACCCGCCCCGACACCGCCGACACCCATCTGGTGATCATCACCGGCCACGGCACAACCACCAGCACCTACGACCCAGCACCCGACCTGGCCCACGCCGCCGCCTACGCGCTGATCCACACCACCCAAAACGAACACCCCGATCGCATCACGGTGATCGACACTGACCACACCCCCACCACCGGCCAGACCCTCACCAACGTGCTAGCCGCCCTGGCCACCCCAACCCGACGGAGCGCCGTCGAAGCCCAACTGGCCATCCGCCACGGCAAAACCCATACCCCCCGACTAACCCCAACACCACTAGCCGTCACACCACCACAACCCGCTACCGTGTTAGAT
>NZ_VTZN01000380.1 GCF_008370645.1 Mycobacterium simiae | reverse complement strand
ACCCCCCGCGCCGCCGGCCCCGCCCACACCGCCCGCGCCGGCGTGACCACCGATGCCGAACAGCGGCGAGGAAGCCCCGCCATCACCGCCGCCGCCGCCGGCTCCGCCGCGGCCGCCGACCCCCAGCGAGTCACCAGCATTCCCGCCGTCGGCACCCGCACCGCCCGTAGACAAGCCATTCGCAGACGCCCGCGCTGCGGCGCCGCCAGCGCCACCGGCGCCACCCGGACCCCCGGCGCCGGCCAGGCCGCCGGTACCGCCGGCGCCTCCCACGCCCCCGGCGCCGCCGTTGCCCGCCAGCAGCCCGCCGGCACCGCCGCGACCGCCCACGCCCCCGGCACTACCGTCGCCGCCGGACACAGCGCTGCTGGCACCGTCACCGCCCACACCGCCGGCCCCCGCATTTGTGGCTACTGGGTTGCCGTTGAACGACGTCGCGTTGCCACCGTCGCCGCCGTCGCCGCCCGCACTGCCCGGGGCCATGCCATCACTTCCCGCACCGCCCGCACCACCGTTTACGAGGTTGGTTCCTAGTATCGATTGCAAGATGCCTACCGCGTAGCCGCCGTTGCCCCCGTCGCCGCCGGCCCCGCCGGCAGCGGCCAAGCCCCCGGCGCCACCATCACCGCCACGAGCGAATACGCTAACGGAGTTGGTTATCGACTGTCCGGCGCCGTCGCCGCCGGCGCCCCCGGTGGGCGCGGCTGCGGTGCCAGCGCCGCCGTTGCCGCCGTCGGCGGCGGGAGGGCCACTCCCTCCGGCTTCGTCGGGCGGCGTAATGCCAGCGGGGGCCGCGGGTCCGGGGATGGGATTGGTGCCATTTGCCCCGGCCATACCGGCGCCACCGCGTCCGCCGGCCCCGCCGTCGCCGATTAGCCCCGCGTTGCCGCCACTACCGCCTGCACCCCCAACACCGCCGTTGACACCGGCCCCGCCGTCCCCGCCGGCACCACCATTGCCGAATAGCAGGGAACCAGCACCACCGACACCACCGGCACCACCTAAGCCGCCGCGCCCACCGGCACCACCTGCGCCGTACAACGTCCCCCCTTGACCACCGGCACCCCCTGCGGCGCCTACTCCGCCTTGCCCACCCATGCCCCCGCTGCCAAACAATCCCGCTGCACCACCAGCACCGCCAGGCTGGCCAGCCGCCCCGGCTGCGCCATCACCGCCGTTGCCAATTAACAGCCCGCCAACACTGCCGGCCTGCCCGGGCGCCGACCCGTCAGCGCCATTGCCGATCAGTGGGCGACCCAATAGCGCCTGGGCAGGCGCGTTGACCAGGCCCAGCGCATTTTGTTGCAGGTTTTGCAGCGGCGCGGCATTGCCGGCCTCGGCACCGGTATAGGCGCGCGCCGCGCCCGTCATGGTCCGGACGAATTGGTCATGCAACAGTGCTGCCTGGGCGCTCAGCTCCTGATACCCGCGGGCATGCGCACTGAAAAGAGCCGCCACCTGCACTGACACCTC
>NZ_VTZN01000038.1 GCF_008370645.1 Mycobacterium simiae | reverse complement strand
CAACATCGGCTTCTTCAACTCCGGTGACGGCAACATCGGCATTTTCAACACCGGCTTCAATACCCTGACGCCAGGCCAGTTCAACAACCTGGGCTTCGGCAACTCCGGTGGCGCCAACATCGGCCTCGGGAACGCAGGCGCGGGCAACACCGGCGTCGGGAACTCGGGCCTCTTCAACACCGGCGTCGGAAACACCGACACCTCCAACACCGGCATCGGGAACGCGGGCGCACTGAACACGGGCTTCGGGAACTCCGGGTTCGCGAACACGGGCAACGGAAATTCCGGCTTCGCCAACACGGGCTTCTGGAATTCGGGCAACGTGAACACGGGCATCGGCATGATCACCAACAGCGACATGATGAACTCGGGCTTCAACAACACCGGTACGGCCACGTCGGGCTTTTTCAACACAGCCACCGGTCCCGGCGCCGGCTCGATGTCGGGCTTTTTCAACACGGCCAGCGGCGGCACTCTAGTGAATGGCCAGACCTCGGGCATTGGCAACACCGGTGTCCCGCCCGCGTTTCCCTCGGTCCTTAGTGGCTTGAATTCGGGCTTCTTCAACATGGGCTCTCGAGTGTCGGGCTTGTTTAACCTCAGCCGGCTACTGCCGTAGCTGATCAGGGTTCGGCGGTTGCGTCGGGTCGGTCCTCAGTGGCGCATGCCTGGGCAATTCCGGCCGGACGGCTTCGGCCTCCGTCTGACTGCTCATCGCCGCGGGTCTCACGGGCGTGATACCCACTTCTCAGGCTGACGCAGCGCCCAAAAGCCGTGCGGGCACACTACCGGTCCAGCAGAGCGAGACGGTGTCGATTTCGGTGAGCGGTCTGCTGCGGTCGGCGTTACCGCGGTTGATGTGCGTAGGTAGTACGACGTTGCCGACCGCGTTAGCCGATATCACCGATACTAGATCGGTGCGCCAACGGGTCCGGTCAGCGACGCGCAGCATCAGGCTGAACCGAAACCGCCTCCGGTGCGGGGGATTTCAGTCCGAACTCGGGGTACTCGTCGGCCAGATACATCACTCAACCGGCGATCTCGATCTCGGCGATCCCAATTCGCCCGTCGTCCATCACTATTGGCCCACCAACGACACCGCGCCCAAGGCATCGGTGTGCCAAGCGATGGCCGCCCGTGCCTTGGCCACCCTGAGATAGGGCTGGCGTGCCCCCCTTTTCGGATATGCGTTCTGGACACCTTTCGGGCGCATTCACCGACGCTGCAGTCGTCCATGTCGCGCAGCGCCAGCACCGTGCGATGTGCCTTAGTAAGCCGGGGCGACCAGGCGATCCAGCTCGGCATCCCAGTCATCCCGGACGTTCGAGGCGTCCACCGGCTCCGGCGGCTCTGCGACCGACACCTCGAACCGGTCATGCCGGCGCCGATGGTGGTCGGCTAGGTTGTGCCGCGCCACACCGCGCAATCACGAAATGGCCATCGGCGGCGGGTCGCTGTTGCGGGTGGCATCCATCGCCGCCAAGAAAGTCACCGAGTTCAGATCTTCGGCGTCCCGCGATCGCCACAACGCCGGGCGAAATATCCGTCCACCACCGGCAATGCGTCGTTGTAAGCGCTAGCAGGGCGTGGCCGGCTTCGCTGACGGCATTGCGATCGTGGTCCGGTTGGGCTCACACTCTTATCGTCGTGGTTGCGACCCAAACTCCGACGGGGGCAGCGAAAAAGCTACTGCCAGTTCACCGGTGGGCCGTGCGGATGGCATTCCCCGAGAAGCTGCGACTCGCCACCTGGCCAGCTGGCAGCCTGCACGAGGAACTTGATCGGAGCGCCCGGCCCGTCCCGAGCGGGCTCGAGGGTGAGGTGCGCGAACGGTGACCGGGCATCGGCTTGGCCGGCCAGTGCATCGATCGACGTGATGACCGCGGCCTGTTCATCAGCGGAAAGGTACTGCCAGGTGATCGAATGCCATAACACGGTCAATGCGCCGTCGGCCAGAGCCAGCGCGGCGACCGCCTCGGCTGCCGTCCGCGGCTCTAGCCGCGCCGGGGTGCTGCGGGCGACCGCGATGGCACCACGCAACCTGCGCATGCGCGCCTCCTGGTCGGGCCAGACGTAGCTCAACACGGTCATCTCCCCGTCGGCGCCGGTGACGTCGATGGGCGCGATGTCATAGCCGTGCCGCTCGACGATCCGCACCGCCCCTTGCGGCGGCAATGCGCCAAGCCACGCATCGTCGATCGTCACCGGCGAATCGGGCGGCCCCCATTGCCCGCCGGGGTAGCGATAGTGGTACCGGTCTGCCCGCAGGTTCAGTCCGGCGCTCGACCCGATTTCGAAAAGCCGTATCGGCAAGTCGAATCCGTGGTTGATTCGCAGCAACCCGCCGATCAGCGCGGCGGATCGGCCCACTTCGTTGGTCTGTGGCGGCTGAGCCAGAGCAGCGCGCAACGTGTCCGCGTGATCGACTGCGACGCAACGTATTTCGGGCCAGGCGGTCAGGGCGTTCCAGGTACCGCCGGTGCTGGGATACCAGCGGCGCAATCCCGGTGCGTGGCCGTCGAGTACCAACCGGTGCAGGCCGCCGAGCAGCCGCAGCGGCACCGCTTGGCGAGCCGAAACATGTTGGTGGCCTGACAGAATCGTCGCGAAAACGCCGCCGGCTTCGACGTCGGCGGCCACCAGCTCGAGCAGCTCGCCGTACATCGGCGAGCCGGACGAGGTGCAGAACCGCCCTTGGGATCGCAGGGTGTGCAGCAGGTGCTCGGAGTTCATGGGTCGAGCCGGTCCAGTCCGGCGCCGACGACGTCGAACGCGTCGCCGAGCGCCTCGGGCAATGCGACGGATTCGTCGCTCAGCCAGTGCTCGTAGGCGCTCAGTGCGACCCCGAGCATCGTCCAAGCGACGGTCTGGGGCGCCAGGTCGGTCGATTTGGCGCCCGTCCGGCGCGCGACGAACTCGGTGATCACCTCTCGCCAGCCGGCGTACATGGTCATCGAGTACGCCTGTAGGTCAGGGGTTTGCAGGATGACTCGCATGCGCTGGCGATGCCGGATGGTCTCACCCTCGTCGAAGGTGTTGAACGCCAACAGCGCGGCGCGCAGCGCGTCGCGCAACGGTACTCGCGGATCGATACTGTCGAGCAGATCGCGCAGGTGTGCCAGGTGGGTGTCGAAATCCCCCCATGGAATGGCGTTTTTGGAGGCGTAGTAGCGAAATAGGGTGCGGCGCGCGATGCCGGCCGCCCGCGCGACATCGTCGACGCTGACCTCGGCGAACCCCTGGGCGGCAAACAAGTCGATGGCAACGTTGCTGATGCGATCCGGTGTCGTCGAACGGCGCCGGCCCACTCGCGAGTCGTGCAGCATCAGACCCGCCCTTTCGTTTCGGCACTCGATGCCATATTGTGTCCAGGTCGACCGATCGATGTCGAGTCCCTTAGCGAAAGGCTATTCACATGGACCACGAGACCGAGACAGACACCGAGCTCGTCACCGAGACCCTGGTTGAAGAGGTTTCCATCGACGGCATGTGCGGGGTCTACTGACCGGCGTGTTCGACCCCGATCGTGGCTGGCGGTTGCACCCAAAGGTGGCTGTTCGACCCGAGCCTTTTGGCGCGCTGCTCTATCACTTTGGTACTCGTAAGCTGTCGTTCCTGAAGAACCGCACCATCCTCACCGTGGTGCAGTCGCTGGCCGATCATCCCGACGTCCGGTCCGCGTGCTGTGCCGCCGGGGTCGACAACTGCGATCAGGACCCATACCTGCATGCGCTGGGTGTGCTGGCCGGTTCCAACATGCTGGTGCCTCAGGAGGACAAGTGATGGTACCCCGACTCATCGAGCAGTTCGAACACGGACTGGACGCGCCCATCTGCCTGACCTGGGAGCTAACCTACGCCTGCAACCTGGCGTGCGTGCATTGCCTTTCGTCCTCGGGTAAACGGGATCCGCGTGAATTGTCCACGCGCCAATGCAAGGACATCATTGACGAGCTGGAACGTATGCAGGTGTTCTATGTGAACATCGGTGGTGGCGAACCCACTGTGCGCCCGGACTTTTGGGATCTGGTGGACTACGCCACCGAACATCACGTCGGTGTGAAGTTCTCCACCAACGGCGTGCGGATCTCTGCTGAGGTGGCCGCGCGACTGGCCGCCAGCGACTACGTCGATGTTCAGATTTCCCTGGACGGCGCGACCGCGGCAGGCAATGACGCGGTGCGCGGCGGCGGCTCGTTCGACGTGGCGGTGCGCGCGCTGGAAAACCTTGCCGAGGCGGGCTTCTCCAATGCGAAGATCTCGGTGGTTGTCACCCGCCACAATGTCGACCAGCTCGACGAATTCGCAGCCCTGGCAAGCCGTTACGATGCGACTCTGCGCGTCACGCGGCTGCGTCCGTCGGGGCGGGGCGCGGATGTCTGGGACGACCTGCACCCTAGCGCGGCCCAGCAGGTGCAGCTTTACGAGTGGCTCGTTGCCAAGGGAGAACGAGTGCTCACCGGCGACTCTTTCTTCCATCTCGCGCCGCTCGGCCAGTCCGGCGCGCTGGCCGGCCTGAACATGTGCGGGGCCGGCCGGGTGGTGTGTCTGATCGACCCGGTAGGCGACGTATACGCGTGCCCGTTCGCCATCCATGACCGCTTCCTGGCCGGAAACATATTGTCCGACGGCGGTTTTGACAGAGTCTGGAAGAACGCACCGCTGTTTCGTGAGCTGCGTCAGCCGCAATCCGCGGGAGCCTGCTCCAGTTGCGGGCACTACGACAGCTGCCGGGGTGGTTGCATGGCGGCGAAATTCTTCACCAGCCTGCCGCTGGACGGTCCGGACCCCGAGTGCGTCCAGGGTCACTCCGCGCCGGCACTGGCGCGCGAGCGTGACACTCCGCGACCCCGCGTCGACCACTCCAGGGGCCGGCGGATCAGCGCGCCGGTACCGCTCACGCTGACGGTGCGACCGCCGGCCCGGCTCTGCAACGAAAGTCCGGTGTAGCTATGGCCGATGAATGGTTTGAAACGGTAGCGATCGCACAGCAACGCGCGCGGCGGCGGCTACCGAAATCCGTTTACTCGTCCCTGATTGCGGCTAGCGAAAAGGGAATCACGGTCGCCGACAATGTCGCAGCGTTCAGTGAACTGGGCTTTGCGCCACACGTCGTTGGCGCGACGGAAAAGCGCGACTTGTCGACGACGATTATGGGGCAAGATATTTCGCTACCGGTGATCATCTCGCCGACGGGCGTGCAGGCGGTCGATCCAGATGGCGAAGTCGCTGTCGCGCGGGCCGCGGCGGCGCGGGGCACGGCGCTGGGATTGTCCTCGTTCGCCAGCAAGCCGATCGAGGAAGTTATCGCGGCCAACCCCAAGATCTTCTTCCAGGTCTACTGGCTGGGGGGGCGCGACGCGATCGCCGAGCGGGTCGAACGGGCGCGGCAGGCCGGCGCGGTCGGCTTGATCGTCACCACCGACTGGACGTTCTCGCACGGGCGCGACTGGGGCAGCCCCAAGATCCCCGAAGCGATGAACCTGCGGACCATCCTGCGGTTGTCGCCAGAGGCGATCACCAAGCCGCGGTGGCTGTGGAAGTTCGGCAAGACGATGCGACCGCCGGACCTGCGGGTGCCCAACCAGGGCCGGCGCGGCGAGCCCGGCCCACCGTTTTTTGCCGCCTACGGCCAGTGGATGGCAACACCGCCGCCGACCTGGGAAGACATCGCCTGGCTGCGGGAATTGTGGGGCGGGCAATTCATGCTCAAGGGCGTGATGCGGGTCGACGATGCCAAACGGGCCGTAGATGCCGGTGTTTCAGCGATCTCGGTGTCCAACCACGGCGGCAACAACCTGGACGGCACACCCGCGTCGATTCGCGCCCTTCCCGCGGTCGCCGCGGCCGTCGGTGATCAGGTCGAGGTGCTGCTGGACGGCGGCATCCGGCGGGGCGGCGATGTCGTCAAGGCGGTCGCGCTGGGCGCCCGTGCGGTGATGATTGGCCGCGCGTACTTGTGGGGTCTGGCCGCCGCCGGACAACCCGGCGTCGAGAACGTCCTTGACATCCTGCGCGGCGGTATCGACTCGGCGTTGATGGGTCTGGGCCACGCCTCGATCCACGATCTGGGCCCGGACGACATCTTGGTTCCCGACGGCTTCACCCGCCAGTTGGCTGTGTAGCTCACACACTGAAAGTCCTGATACGGGCGTGGCGCCCGTGACGAACGAGCAGAGTTCACGACCGCTAGCGCTTGCGGAACCGAAAAAAAATCAATAGGTAAGGCAACAATTGGTGCACACCAGGTGAATTCGTCCTACCATCGGCGAGTGCCCGTACTCGGCGAACTGGGGAGCGTGACGTCGAGGCAAGTATCAATATCCACCTCGACGTCAATAATGATCCCACTGGGGTCCACTGAACAGCACGGTCCCCATCTGCCGTTGGATACCGACACTCGGATCGCGACGTCGGTAACCCGGGCGGTCGCCCAACGCCTCGATTGGCTGGTGGCACCGGCCATCGCCTACGGCGCCAGCGGTGAGCACCAAAGCTTCCCGGGAACGATCTCGATCGGGACCGAAGCCCTGGCCACACTGTTGATCGAGTACGGGCGTTCCGCCACTTGCTGGGCTCAGCGTCTGGTCTTCGTCAACGGCCACGGCGGCAACATCGCCGCATTGATCCGCGCAGTGAGCCTGCTGCGATCCGAAGGTCGCGATGCCGGGTGGTGCCCGTGCAGCTCCGCGGCCGGTGACGCCCATGCCGGCCACGCTGAAACATCGGTGTTGCTGCATGTTGCGCCGGCTGACGTATTGACCGACCGGTTGCTCGCCGGCAACCAGGCGCCGCTGGCCGAGCTGCTGCCATTGATGCGCCGCGGCGGTGTCGCGGCGGTTAGCGAGACGGGAGTGCTGGGGGACCCGACCACGGCGACCGCAGCCGAGGGACGAAGGATCTTCACGGAGATGGTCGACGATTGTGTGCATCGTGTGGCTCGGTGGGCGCCCGGGTCTGACGGGATGTTGAGATGACGGCGACCCGGCTACCGGATGGGTTCGCTGTTCAGGTTGACCGCCGTGTGCGGGTGCTCGGCGACGGCTCGGCGCTAATCGGTGGCTCGCCGACGCGGTTGCTACGGCTGGCTCCCATCGCCCGAGGCATGCTGTCCGACGGTCGCCTCAAGGTTTGCGACGAGCGCAGTGCCCAGCTGGCCCGCACCCTGCTGGACGCGACGGTGGCCCATCCGCGCCCGGCGGGCGGTCCGTCATACCGTGACGTCACGGTCGTTATACCGGTACGAAACAACGCATCTGGCCTCCGGCGGTTGGTGACTTCATTACGGGGGCTGCGCGTCATCGTCGTCGATGACGGCTCGTCATATCCGATCGAGCTGGATGACTTCGCCGGTGCACACTGCGACATAGAAGTGCTGCATCACACCCGCAGCAAGGGGCCGGCGGCGGCGCGAAACACCGGGCTGGCCGCCTGCACCACCGACTTCGTCGCCTTCCTGGATTCCGACGTGACACCCCGGCGCGGCTGGCTGGAGGCTCTGCTCGGCCACTTCTGCGACCCGACCGTCGCGTTGGTCGCGCCCCGCATCGTCGGTCTAGCCCAAAGCGAGAATGTGGTAGCCCGCTATGAGGCGGTGCATTCGTCACTCGACCTCGGTCAACGGGAAGCGCCGGTGTTACCGCACAGCACGGTGTCCTACGTTCCCAGTGCCGCTATCATCTGCCGCAGCTCGGCCATCCGAGACGTTGGCGGGTTCGACGAGACGCTGCACTCTGGAGAAGACGTCGACTTGTGCTGGCGGCTCATTGAAGCCGGCGCCCGGTTGCGATACGAGCCGATCGCGCTGGTCGCCCACGACCATCGCACCGAATTGCGGGACTGGCTAGCACGTAAGGCGTTTTACGGCGGTTCAGCTGCTCCGTTGTCGGTCCGCCACCCCGACAAAACCGCCCCGGTGGTGATTTCTGGCTGGGCATTATTGGCCTGGATCCTGATGTCGTTCGGCACCGGCATCGTTCAGTTGGCGTCGTTGGTCATCGCCGTGCTGACGGGTCGCCGGATAGCCAAGGCCATCCGCAACACCGAGACCTCCTTAAAGGATGTGGTCGTGATCGCCACCCGCGGTATGTGGTCGGCAGCGCTGCAATTGGCGTCGGCCCTTTGTCGGCATTATTGGCCGGTGGCATTGGCGGCGGCCATACTGTCCCGGCACTGTCGGCGGGTCTTTCTGATAGCGGCGATCGTCGACGGGGTGGTGGACTGGCTGCGCCGCCGCGATGCCTGCGACGATGACGCCGAGCCGATCGGGTTGCTGACCTTCCTGTTGCTCAAGCGGGTCGATGACTTGGCCTATGGGATCGGCCTGTGGTACGGGGTACTACGAGAACGCAATCTCGCCGCGCTCAAGCCGCGGATCCGGACGTAGCGCGCGCCTTGACCGCGGCCGCCCGGCACAGTGATGTGCTGATCGTCGGTGCGGGCAGCGCTGGATCGGTTGTTGCCGAGCGCCTTTCTGCCGATCCCGATTGCCTGGTGACCGTGCTCGAGGCCGGCCCCGGACTCGACGATCCTCAGTTACTGGCTCAGACTGCCAATGGGCTGCAGCTGCCAATAGGAGCGGGCAGTCCGCTTGTGCAGCGCTATCTGACGACGATCACCGATCGACCGGCGCGCACGCTGCCCATCGTGCGCGGCGCGACGGTCGGTGGTTCCGGCGCGGTCAACGGCGGCTACTTCTGCCGCGCGTTGCCCGCGGACTTCGACCGTAACCAGATACCCGGCTGGGGATGGTCTGACGTCCTCGACCACTTCCGGGCTATCGAGACGGACCTGGATTTCGACACACCCTGCCACGGCGATAGGGGCCCGATACGGGTTCGTCGAATACACGACATGACGGGTGCCACTGAATCGTTCGTCGCCGCGACCCAGCGTGCGGGGCTCGCGTGGATCGCCGACCTCAACGATGTTGGGCCCGAACTGCCGTCAGGGGTAGGCGCGATACCGCTCAACATTATTGACGGCGTGCGCATCAGCCCGGGGGCCGGCTACCTGATACCCGCGCTTAGCAGACTCAACCTTGCATTGGTGGCGCGGACGCGGGCGGTGCGGGTGCGCTTTTCCGCTACGACGGCGGTGGGCGTCGATGCGATCGGCCCGGCAGGTCCGACAACACTAACTGCAGATCGAATCGTGTTGTGCGCCGGATCCATTCAGACCGCGCAGCTGCTGATGCTTTCGGGCATTGGCGAGGAAGCAATACTGCGGGCCGCCGGCGTAGAAATGGTGGCGGCGTTGCCGGTTGGGATGGGATGCAGCGACCACCCCGAATGGGTGATGCCGACGAGCTGGGCGGCGGCGGTGGATCGGCCGGTGTTGGAGGTTGTGCTGAGCACCGCAGATGGCCTCGAGATCCGGCCATACACTGGTGGTTTCGTCGCGATGACCGGCGACGGAACCGCCGGGCAACGCGACTGGCCACATATCGGGGTGGCGCTCATGCGGCCACGGGCGCGGGGGCGCATCACGTTGGTGTCGTCCAGTCCACAGGTACCCATTCGTATCGAGCACCGCTACGACAGTGAGCCCGCTGACATTGCGGCCCTGCGGCAGGGGAGTGAATTGGCGCGCGAATTATGCTGTGCTACAACGCATATGGGTCCAATCGTGTGGTCGACGTCGCAGCATTTGTGTGGTAGCGCGCCGATGGGCACCGACGGTGACCCGCGAGCCGTGGTCGACCATCGGTGTCGGGTCCGGGGCATCGAAAACCTCTGGGTAATCGACGGGTCCATTCTGCCGGTAGTCCCCAGCCGCGGTCCGCACGCGACAATCGTGATGATGGCGCATCGCGCCGTGGAATTCGTTGGCTAGATTGAGCTTAGCGGCGGCAACCAGCTTCGCCGCTACGGTTTAGTCTACGGGTTGGGCGGAGCGGGCTCAGGTGAGTATGTGCGGAACCCTTGCTGTGATTGGTGTGTTCGATAGTATTTCGCAGATACCGCGCGGTAGGGACCGAAGACGTGCGGAACGGCGCAAAGATGGACCGGGCCGGTCATGTGCATTATTTGGTGAATGGGGCGAGGGTGAGTGTCACGACGGCCTATGTCGCGGCGTGGCGGCATCGGGAACTGCGGCGCATCCTAACGGCATGGTCTGCGGTCATGGCCGCGGAGTGGGCGTATCTCACTGCGTTGTTGGTGATCGCGTTCGACCACGGCGGATCGATGGCCGTCGGCCTGGCTGGCTTGGCGAGGATGGGCCCCGCGGCCGTAGCCGCGCCGTTTGTGGCCGCATTTGGAGACCATTTCCGCCGGCGGGACGTGCTGGCCGTCTCGGCCGCCGCTCGTGGTTTCGTGCTCTTCGTGTCCGCCCTGGCGATTCTCGGCGGCTCTGGCCTCGGTGTACTGTTTGCGCTCGCGGCTGTCGATGCGGCGATTAGCACCGGAATCCGGCCCGCGCAGGGCGCGCTCCTGCCGCAGCTCGCTAGCGACGCCCGCCAGCTGGCGGCGTCCAACACACTGGTGAGCGTCATGTTCATCGGCGGGATGATGGTGGGATCGCTGCTCGGTGGCTATTTGTGTGCCGCGGCTGCAGGTGCCGGGGTCTATAGTGCCGCGGCGGGGTTCTTTGTCGGCGCGGCATTCCTTTATGCGCGCCTTCCCGCCGGGTCGAAGCCCCGAACACACCGACGGGCGAGCGACGTCTGGTCGGGTTTCCGGGCAGCCAGCACCAAGCCGAGCCTCGCTGCCGTGGTCGGGTTCACTGCGTTGCAGATGTTGGTACGCGGTATCTCGGTCCCACTGTTCGTGCTGCTCGCCAAGGACACCATGGGCAGCGGCGGGGACAACGTCGGCATCCTGCTGGGGGCACTGGGGGCAGGCGGTCTCTTGGGCACCATAGTCACCGCCCCGCTCGTGCGGCGCGGCGGAGGAGCAGGAAAGACGTACGGGGTCGCACTTGCTGGCGGGGGCGTATTCCTCGCGCTCACGCCCGTGAGCAACCTCGCGTGGGTCGTGATTGCGTTCATCGTGGTCCGTGGCGCATTGCTGGTAGCCGCGGACGCGGCGGGGGTCACGCTCATCCAGCGCAACGCCGATGATGCTCACCGGGCACGTGTGCTGGGGATCATGGAGAGCCTCAGCAACGGGATGCTTGCTCTCGGGTCGACCGTAGCTCCTGTGCTGGTGATGTGGCTCGGGCTGGACGCCGCGCTCGTCGTAAGTGGGCTCGCCATCCCGGTCGTGGCGCTCGGTTCGATGTGGTGGTTCTCGAAGCTCGATGATGCGGCCGCTGATCGGGAGCGCCTGGTCAGACTGATCGCTGCACAGGCTGCCTTTGCCACCCTCGGGTTGGCCCCGCTGGACATGCTTGCGGCCTCGGCACGCCGCCGGACGTTCGACCCCGGCACCGACATCGTTGAGCAGGGAGCTCCCGCGATGGCGTACTACGCCATCGTGAGCGGCCATGTCGACGTCTTCGTCAATGGGGTGCGCGTGGCCTCACTCGGTCGGGGCAGCGGCTTTGGCGAGGTGGCCTTGTTGCGCGACACGACCCGAACGGCGACGGTGCGGTCGGTGTCGTCGGTCGAGGTGGTCGAGATCGATCGGGCGAACTTCGTCGCAGCTGTGGCTCCGGACGGCCCGACAGGCACGGCGCTGGCCCGGCTTGCCGATCTTCGTGTCGGCACCGATCCAAACCGCCGGCCCCGACCGATCGAGGAGAGGCCGGGGGTGGGTGACCGAGAGAACTTGCGGAGCATGATCGGGAACGTTCGGGGACTCGAGGAGGCTTCACAGGAGGTGGTCGACACGCTGGTGGATACTGCCGACTTATTTGTGGCCGACGGCGGTGAGTTGATCACCCGGGTCGGTGACCGCGCCGAAGTGATCTGGATCCTTATGCAGGGCGAGGTCGAGGTTGACACGGCGTCCGGCACGGAGCAGACGCTCCGATCAGGCGCGGTCATCGGCGATGCGGCCGTGGCCGACGACTGCCCACTGGACACCACGGCGTCGGCGGCGGGCACGTGCCGGCTCGCGGCGATCGGGGCTGCTGCCTACGGACGAGCGCTTAGCGCCGCTCATTGAAATGTCATGCCCGGAAATGTCATGCCCGGAAATGTCAATTCTGGCCGGCGTGACAGCGGGAGGCGACTTCGGCGGCGGCACGGAGCCCGGATTCGATCGCCCCTTCGATCCAGCCGTGGTCTGCGCTGGTGTGATCGCCGGCGAAGTGGATGCGGCCCTCGGGTTGCTGCGCCGGCTTGAACAGCACGCCCAGCTGGCCCGGGTCGAGCAGCGGAATGGCGCCGCCAGTGTGCATGTTTGGGTCGTCCCAGGACACCACTGCGCCGGCCTCGACTTCGTCGCGGATCGCGGGTAGGAACTCGGCAATGTTGTCGATAGCGAGCGTCAGCCGGTCGCTGGAAGGTAACGATGCCCAAAACCGTGCGTCGCGTTCCCAGGTGTAGGACGCGAGTACAACACCCCGTTCGGTGCCGGGGGTGGGGCCGGGGAAGAAGCACTGGCGGATCGGCGTGTCCGTCACGACCGCCCCGAGCAGCCGGGTCGACGGATCCTCGGTGTCCCAGCACCGCCGCCGGCACTGCAGGAAAATCTTGGTCGCGGAAAGGTAGTGCAGCTCGCGGATCGCGCGGCGCTTCGCGTCGGACAGCGGCGGGTCGAAGTCGACATGGTTGAGCATGGGAAACGGCGCCGCGACGATCGCGTGCGCGCCAGTGATCTCCCCGATGCCACTCGCCGCTTTGTATCGGACGGTGACCGAGTGGTCGTCCTGGCGCAGCGCGATCACCCGCGCGCCGTAGCGTAAGTGGTCGCGTACGGTGCCCTGCCGATGCAGGAAGCGGGCGTCGGCCAACGCGTTCGGAAGCCGGTCAGACCCACCGACGATGGTAAGCTGATTGGACTCGACGCCACGGATGACCAGACCGAGTATCTCGCAGAACGCGATGGTCATCAGCGATGCAAACCCGCCCATCCCCAGGCCGACGCGACCGAAGAGCTCGATGTCATCTTCGGGCCAGCACGACTCGACCAAGAAGTCCCGCAGCGTGAGTTCGTTGTGCTCCTGGAGGATCTGCGGCCATGCGTTAGCCCCGGCCCGCTTTGACGACTTGTAGAGGTCGACGATGGGATCGACGGCCTCCTGCCAGCGCTGGCGGACCGCAATGACACGCGGATCGGGGTCGGCCGCGTCGTGCATCAAACGCAGGCGACCGTCCATGAACACGCGGCTGTAGAGCGTCTCGCCGATGAACGGCTCGGTCTTGAGGCCGAGGACGTCCAGATAGGTCATCAGCAGCTCGTGTGCGGTGGGGAGACGCATCGCCCCCGCCTCGGCGTAGAGCCCGTCGGCGAACGGCTCCCGGATGGTGAACACGCGCCCGCCGAGGCGGTGGCCGGCTTCGAGCACCACCACCTCGTACCCAGCGCGGAGCAGCTCCCGGGCCGCGATAAGGCCGGCGACGCCGGCACCGACTATCACTATCTGCTCGCCGCGGCCGGTTGGTGGCAGGCCGTTGCGGACAATGGTGCGGCGCGCGGCGAGCTCAGCCTCGCTCAATGTGATGTCCTGCATGGCGTTTTTCAGCCGGGCGACCTCGACGCCGGTCCTGCGATCGGATCGAAGTTTGGCCGCTGCGTTGCCGAGCCGGATGGGGTGTTGGTCCTCGAACAGTGCGTCGAGCAGATCGTGTTCACTGCGGCGGAGGTTCGAGGTCAGGGCTCGGGAGACCTCCAGATAGAACCACGCTGCGAAATGGGGGTCTGCGTTGGCTAGGTCACGTACGGCCGAGTTCGGGATCTCCCATACCTCCGACGCCATGGTCGCCACCACCGATGCCGAGGGGGGATGGCCGTCAACGAAGCCGAGGAGCCCAAGCAGGTCACCCGGTCCCGCCTTGATGGCGGCGTCGAGCGGACCGCGATCGTCGCGGACCACAGCAAACTCGCCCGTCTGGACCAGCCACAGCGACTCGCAAGGTACTTTTCGCTGGATCACGACCGTGCCGACCGGCACCTGCTGCAGCTTCCCGAGGCCCTTCAGGGTGCCGGCCTGGTCCGCCGATCGGGTTCCCACTCGAACACCACCTTTGTCCTTGAGCGCTTGTGTTTGGTCCGCAGCAGCATCCACCCCACGGCCGAGCGCCTGGTGGTGCAGCACGTCTTGGCGAACTTCGCGGTGATCTCGACCAGCGACGACATCGACAGCCCACTTCCCATACCTTACGATGGCCACCCGTTTCGCGGGCATTCGCCCGTGATGCTTGCCGCAAGATATCCAATTGTTGGTACGTGAGTTATCGTTGGCAGACTACGGTATTTGGTGTGCGGGGCGCGGGAATGCAGTAATGGCTGAAGACTTCTCCGCAACATGGCGAGAAGGCGCCGATCCGGTCGTCGCGGAGTTGAGCGCGGCGGGATTCGACGGGGCCGTTGAGATCGGCCGGGGTGGGTTCGGCATCGTGTATCGCTGCAACCAGGTTGGGTTGGACCGGGTGGTGGCGGTCAAGGTGCTGACTGCCGGCGTAAATGAGAATCGGCCCCGCTTTGTGCGCGAGGAACAGGCGATGGGCCGCCTGACCGGGCATCCCAACATTGTGACGGTGTTGCAGATCGGCGAGACCGTGGGCGGTCATCCGTTTTTGGTGATGCCCCACTGCCGGCGGGGGAGTCTGCAGGGGCGCATCGCACGGCTGGGGGCGCTGGAAGTCGACGAAGTATTGCGGGTGGGGGTGAAGGTGGCAGGGGCGTTGAAGGCGGCCCATGGGTTGGGCATTGTGCACCGCGATGTCAAGCCCGCCAACATTTTGCTCACCGATTACGGGGAGCCAGCGTTGACCGATTTCGGGATCTCACGGGTGTCGGGCGCGTTTAAGACGACAACCGGGGTGTTTTCCGGTTCGCCGGCGTTTACCGCCCCGGAGATTCTCGCCGGTCACGCTCCGAGCGCGGCCAGCGATGTGTATGGCCTGGGGGCGACATTGTTCGCGGCGTTGACCGGGCATGCGGCCTTTGAACGGCGCGAAGGCGAGCAGGTGGTGGCCCAGTTTGTGCGCATCGCCCAGCAACCGGTGCCCGACCTGCGCCACCGCGGCGTTCCCGCCGACGTGGCCGCGGTGGTGGCAAGCGCGATGGCGCGTGAGCCCGCGGATCGACCATCGGCGGAGGCGCTGAGTGCGGCATTGCGGCGGCTCCAGGCCGACCGTAGCCTGGCCGTCGATGAAATGGCGCCGCGGGGCTACCAGCCAGCCGACCAGGCGGTGCCGCCCGCGCTGGCTACGGGCTCGGGGCACGGTGGCACGACGGGCTGGCTTCCGGCGCCGCTCAACGGCTTTGTGGGCCGCCGCCCCGAGTTGGCCCAGCTGCGTGCGTTGGTAGCGGCGTCGCGGCTGGTGACGCTGACCGGAGTAGGCGGTGTTGGTAAAACCACCCTGGCGTTGCACGCCGCGCATGAGGCGCAAACCGACTTCCCCGATGGGGTGTGGCTAGTTGAGCTAGCGGATCTGCGCGAGGGCGCGTTGTTGGTGGAGGTGGTTGCTGCCGCGCTCGGGGTGCGCGATCAATCCGCCAAAGCCCTGATCGAGGTGCTCGTCGACTATCTCGTCGGCCGCGAGGCGCTGGTGGTGCTCGACAACTGCGAACACATCATCGACGACGCGGCCAAACTGGTCGACCTCCTGCTGCAGGAGTGCCCGCAGCTACATATCCTGGCGACCAGCCGCGAAGTCATCAACGCCGACGGTGAATCGGTGCTACCGCTAGCCCCGCTCAGCTGCCCCGACCCCGATGAGGAACCGACGCTGCGTACGTTGGCTGGCTATGATGCGGTGCAATTGTTCATTCAGCGTGCCCGCGCAGCTGTGCCCGATTTTGCGTTGTCCGAACACAATTCGGCCGCGGTTGCAGGCATATGTGCACGGCTCGACGGTTTGCCATTGGCGATCGAGCTGGCGGTCGCGCGGCTGCGCGCGATGTCGGTAGACGAGATCGCCGACGGCCTCTCGGATCGCTACTCGCTGCTCACCCACGGCCGGCGCGGCGCCCGTCCCCGCCAGCAGACTCTGGCCTGTTGTGTGGACTGGAGCTATGACCTTTGTACCCGCACCGAGCAGCAGCTGTGGGGGCGACTGTCGGTGTTCGCCGGGAGCTTCGACTCGCACGCTGCGCGAGATGTCTGCGGTGCAGACCTCAGCGGGGACCACTGGCTCGATGAGATCTCAGCATTGGTGGACAAGTCGATTCTGATCCGCACCGAGCGTGACGGTGTACTGCGGTTTCGGCTCCTGGAAACACTGCGCCACTATGGCGCGGCACGCATCGACCAGACCGACGAATACCTGCTGTTGCGCCGACGTCACGCCCAGTGGTACCAACAACTGCTGGCCAAGGCATCGACCGAAGCATTTGGTCCGCGGCAAGTCCAGTGGATCGAGCGCCTCAACTGTGAGATGCCCAACCTACGCGAAGCGCTGACGTTCAGCCTGACCGCCGACCCGGCGAGCGCCCTTCAAATGACGGTCGACATGCGAACGATCTGGGTTGCCCGCGGCATGTTCAGCGAGGCGCGCCGCTGGCTGGATCTCGCGTTGAACGCTGCCCCGCGCGAACCTACCGGCCAGCGAATCCGAGCGTTGGGCGAAGCCGCGCTAACGGATGTCAACCAAGGTGAACCCGCAGCGGCTCGCAGTCGGCTTGCCGAGGCGCGCCGGCTTCTGCAGGTGGTGGACGACCCAGAGGCGCGGGGCAAGGTCGATTGCGCTGACGCCTATGTCGCGTTGCTCGACGGCGAGTTTGAGCGCGCCCGCGAGTGTCTTCAGCGCGCTCTTACCGCATCCGACGACTTTGAGACGCAGGCTGCCGCAATGTTGGTCAGCGGCTGGGTGGCCGAATTGATGGGTGACATAGACGAAGCGGTGCGCTGGTTCGAAAAAGGGCTTGCCTTGGCCGAGTCCCGCGGCGAGACGCAGCATCGGGCCCGCGCGTTGGCGGGCGTTGGGACTGGACGTTGGCTCCAAGGCCAGCCACAACGCGCCCAGCGAATGCTCCAGCAGGGCCTGCAGCTTTCTCGGGTTGTCAACGATCCGATGACGGGTGCGCAGTTGCTCGAGGTACTGGCCTGGGTTGCAGGATCGCTCCACAATTCACGCCGTGCCACCGTGCTCATGGCCGCCGCAGCTGCGGTAGGTCGTGCTATCGGGGTCACTATGGTCGCCCACATGGGTGGATTCCATGATGAGTGCGAACGTTGTGCCCGCGAAGAGCTGGACCCGCAGGAATTCGAGGCGGCCTGGAAGCAAGGCGATTCATTGACCTTTGACGAGGCAGTGGCCGTCGCTTGCAACGGAACCGGTAGCTAATACCAGGCAATACCGTGGCGTAGAACCTTCCGCCGACCGCCGGGACACCGCGGATCGGCGCCGCGACGAAATCTGCGCCTAAGCCCGCCTAAGCCCGCCTAAGCCCGCCTAAGCCGAGGACGATGCCGACGGGGAGCCGGCCGTTACCCCAGCACGTGCAGGTCGGGAGCGCACCCTCAGCGGCCACCAAAACCAACGCCCCAGCAGTGTGGCGATGGACGGCGTCATCAGCGAGCGCACAACCAAGGTGTCGACCAGCAGGCCCAGGCAGATGGTCGAGCCACCTTGCCCGATCGTGCGCAGCTCATTGAACACCAAAGCTCCCATGGTGAAGGCGAACACCAGGCCCGCGGCCGTCACGACGCCGCCGGTGCCGCCCATGGACCGGATCATGCCGGTCTTCAGCCCGGCACCGACTTCCTCCTTGAACCGGGAGACCAGCAACAGGTTGTAGTCAGATCCCACAGCAAGCAGGATGGTGACCGAGAATGCCAGCACCATCCAGTGCAATTGCAAGCCCACAAGGTGCTGCCAGACCAGCACGGAAAGCCCAAAGCCGGTAGCCAGCGACAGCACTACCGTGCCGACGATCACCAGCGAGGCGATCAGGGCCCGCGTGATCACCAGCATCACGATGAAGATGAGGATCAGGGCCGCCAGGGCCTCGATCATCACGTCGTACTTGGTGGATTCCTGTATGTCTTTGAAGGTCGCTGCGGTGCCGCCGAGATAGAACTTGGCGTTTGCTAACGGCGTTCCCTTCACAGCTTCGCGCGCGGCCTTGATCTCGGCATCGACGTGCGAGATGCCTTCGGGGGTCGCGGGGTCAACATCGTGGGTGATGATGATGCGAGCGGCCTTGCCGTCGGAGGAGACCAGCAGTTTGAGTCCCCGCTTGAAGTCTGGGCTATCGAACACCTCCGGAGGGATGTAGAAGAAGTCGTCGATTTTCGCCTCGTCAAAGAATTTGCCCATCAGCGTCGTCGTGTCGGTCATGCGATCCATTTGGGTTATCAGGTCCGAAGCACTGCTGTAGAGGGTCAATGTCGTGGCTTGGATGGATTTCGCGACCGCGATCATCGGCGGCAGCTGAGCGAGGAGTTGGGGCGCCAGTGTGTCGATGTGGTCTAGGTCCTGCACCAGTGCCTTGATGTTTTCGCTGATCAGGTTGATGCTGTCCAGCGAGTCAAAAACCGATCGCAGCGACCAGCACAGTGGAATGTCGAAGCAGTGCTTTTCCCAGTAGAAGTAGCTGCGGATCGGCCTCCAGAAGTCGTCGAAATCAGCCAGCAAGTCTCGGAGCGAACTGGTGATGGCATCCAGATCTTGCGACGTGCCGACCAGATGATGCGTGGTGTCGGTCAGGTCGCGCGCCAAGTCATAGGAGCGCTCCAAGATCGTGATCATGGTGCCTAGGTCGTCGCGGCCCATCTTGAGAATGTCGGCCGTGCGATCCTTTAGATACTGCAAATTCTCCCTGATGGAGACCGGTTGCATGCCGATCTGAAACGGTAGCGTGCCGTGCTCGATGTTGTATCCAAGGGGCCTGGTGATGCTCTGCACCCGGGCAATGCCGGGGAGGCGGAAGATGTTTTTCGCGATCCTGTCCAGGACGAGCATGTCTCGCGGATCCCGAAGGTCCTGGTCGGCTTCGATTAGCAGTAGGTCGGGGTTAAGGCGTGCGTTGCTGAAATGCTGTTCGGCGGCCGCGTCTCCGACATTAGATAGCAGGTTAGCCGGAATGTAATGGCGGTTGTCGTAGCTGGTCCGATACCCCGGTAGGGCGAGCCCCCCGACGACGGAGACGATCAAGGCGCCGGCTAGGACCGGCGTCGGCCAGCGCACGACCGCGGTTCCTATGCGCCGCCATCTGCGCACGTTGGCCGGTCGCTTGGCTTCAAGCAGGCCGAACCGGCCGCCGGTGACGAGGATGGCCGGAACCAGGGTGAGCGAGGCTGCGATCACGATGAGCAGCCCCACTGCGCACGGAATCGCGAGGGTATTGAGATATGGCAGCCGTGTTATGCGAAGGCACAGCAAGGCACCTACAACGGTGAGGCCTGAGCCCAAGACGACCTTGGCGACCCCGCGATAGGTGGTGTAAAAAGCTTCCTCACGATCCTCGCCGGCCCGGCGCGCTTCGTGATACCGGCCGATAAAAAATATCGCGTAGTCGGTGCCGGCCGCTATTGCCAGCGACATGAGCAGGCTGACGGCGAAGGTAGTAAACCCAATTAGGTGAAGGTTTCCAATTATCGCGACCGCGGCCCGCGCGGTGCCCAGTTCGACGAAGATCACGCCGAGCACGAGTAGCACGGTGCTGATGGAGCGATAGAGGACAAGCAGCATGGCCGTTGCAACGGCGATCGTTATCGCCACTCGCTTCCCCAGGCTCCTGTCGCCGGCCTCGGTGGTGTCGGTGGTCAGCGGTGCCTGTCCGGTGACGTACGCCTTGACACCCGCCGGCGGGTGCGAGTGCGCCACGATGCTTTCGACGGTGTGCACCGACTCGTCCGCCAACGTCTCGCCCTGGTCACCGGCGAGGTTCACCTGCACATAGGCGGCCTTGCTGTCGGCGCTCTGGTTGCCCGCCGCCGTGACCAGATCGCCCCAGTAGTTCTGGACGTGCTGGACATGTTTGGTGTCGCGTTCGAGTTGGCTCACCAGTTCGTCGTAGTAGCGGCGCGTGTCGACACCCAGCGGCTGGTCACCCACCAGCACCACCATGGCGACGCTGTCGGAGTCGAACTCCTGAAACTGCTTGCCCATGCGTTTCATCGCGATCAACGATGGGGCATTCTTAGGCAACAAAGCCACCGTGTTTTCGCGCTCGACCACTTCTAGCTTGGGTGCGGCGACGGGCAGGATGACGGTGAGCGCCACCCAGCCCAAGATAATCGGCAGCGCCAGCCGCCAGATCGTACGTGCCAGAAACGGTCGCTCGGCGTCAGCGCTGGTCATGCGGCCTTCACCAAGCAGAAAGTCTGGGCGTTCAGGCCGCTCACCGACTGCTCGTCTCTGACCTCGCCGTTGACGACGATGCGGCAGCCGATCATGTCGCTATTGCCCTGGGCCACCACGTTGGCGAAGACGCCCGGCAGGGTCGTGGTTAACGTGTGCGACCACGGCAGGGTGGCGAAACTCGCCCGCCGCGGCTGAGCGTCCTCGTCCAGGTAGTTGACGAGTCCCACCGTGCCCACGGGACCAAAAACCTCATACCGCACCTGCTTTACACTTATCGGCACGATCACTTCGACCTGGTCACCCGTCGAAACGCTGCGCGCACCAAATATTCCATGCAATCGATAGGTGATAAGGCCGCCGACAACCAAGGCCGCCGCGATAACCAGCGGCAGCCACGCCCGCTTGAGAATTCCGACCATAGCAATCCCGTTCACGCGCCAATCCGGTGCCACCAGGCGATCTAAATATCAATCAATTAAGCCGTTACAAAAACCACTAGCGTGGTGAACAAAACAACACGCAACACTATACTTCGGGTTGAAAGGATCGCGCGACGAGCTCAACCAAACGGTTTTATCCGCCGAGTAGGTAGGTCTAGAGCTACGGCGCCGGAATTGATGCTCCACGAAACGTGGAGAATGATTGATCCAGACAAGATTGGTATCGCTGCGAGGAGGCCCCGTGTGGATGACCTGGACGCGGCTCGGCGCGGTCAGGAGACTTCTGAACCGCTGGGCTATCTGATCGCGCACATAGGCGGTCGCGATTCGGTGGTGCCGATTTTCGATCAGCTTTATGTCGGTCGCGAGTGCGCGGGGATCACCGCGCTGCGCAGACTCCTGATCCCCGATCCGGCGGTCTCGCGGAATCACTTCGAGATCCGCTTGGATGTCGCTGCAGATCAGGCTTTCGTGATTGATAGCAGCACCAATGGGACATGGCTCAACGGGCTGCGGCTGGAACGCGGTTTTCCGGCGCCCATTCAGGCGCATGATCGGATCCGCATCGGCAAGGTTGATATGACGTTCCAGACGGATCGGTTCAATGCAGTGAGGAAGCTCGATCCGGATTTGACGTACCGGGAGATCAGCGAGGCGTCGATGGTGTTAGTTGTCGGCGATATCACCGACTACTCGGCAATTTCGCAGGTCACAGACGTCATGCTGATCGCGCGCAGCTTACATACCCTCTGGCAGCAGCTTGGTTACGTTCTGCGCGAACATCGCGGCACGCTCAACCACTACGCAGGTGACGCGCTGTATGCAGTATGGGAGTTACAGGCGCTCCCGCAGGCAAACGAGCTTGCGATCGACTTCGCACTTGCGGCAAACCGGCTGGTCAACGAGATCGGACCGGAGCTGCCGTTGCGCCACACGGACGGCTCTCCGATACATATGGGTTGGGCCGTGGTGCAGGGAAAGGCTGCGCTAACGGCGATGCCGAGATTGGCCGAGGCCGTTCTCGGCGACTCGACGAACTTGGCGTTTCGTCTGGCCGGCATCGCTGGACGCGGCCGCCGCGCGCCAGTGATGGTCACCGATGTCGTACACGCCGCCGTTGAGCCGCAATACGCGTGGGGCGAGGCTGAACAGATTGAGATCAAGGGTCGACACGGAATGCAGACAGTATTTCCGGTCCTGACCCGGTTATAGCTGGACCGGCATTTTCACAGTCCTTCTCCGGGAACCCGCAGCCGGTGCGGGCCCCGCGCAGTATCCAGATTGGCGCGTTCCGCTAACTGGATTCAATGGGTCGACGGCGCGGCCGCGGTCTGTCGTGGTGGTCGACCAGCTCGGCGCGCATGTCTACGTATGTTCAGCGGTGCACCATCCTTAGGTCGGTGATCTTGGACGGATTGCCGCATCCTGGCCCGCGCATTGATCCATGTCATCTGGCACTGCTGGCAGACGACGCCGCCTACCACCCCGACCAACACGAAGCCCTCGAATGCCTCATCCAAAGCCGCAGCCACATCGCGGCTTGACACAGGGCTGCTCAGGCGGCCCTCACCTGGCCCTACATCTATCGCCATATGTCGGCTTGCGCGTCGGTCACGGTCATATCGCAGGGGTGCCTTTGACGCCGGACTGACACTTAGCCTGGGATTTTGGCCGGAGCCGTGATCTAGGGCATACTGTTCAGGTTGCCTTGCGCCAGGTTCGCGCCTGGCCGGGCACACGACCGGCGCCCACACGGGCGCGTCCGGCCCCATCCTTGGAGCGCGACCAATTCGGCCGCCTACGAGGCTGCGTGCGGGCGACACGCCCGACCGCGGGGGTCGGTGGACCACGACAGGTGAACAGCGGCGCAGCATCCGGCGCGTGCTAGCAAAACCCGGGCCAGGCCGGGGTCTAGCGGCGGGCTGGGGGCACCAGGTCCGGACCCGGGCCTTGAGTTCAAGTGAGGTAGGAGAAGCGTGGCGGGACAGAAGATCCGCATCAGGCTGAAGGCCTACGACCACGAGGCTATCGACGCTTCGGCGCGCAAGATCGTCGAAACCGTCGTCCGCACGGGTGCCAGCGTTGTGGGTCCGGTGCCACTGCCGACCGAGAAGAACGTGTATTGCGTCATCCGCTCCCCGCATAAATACAAGGACTCGCGGGAGCACTTCGAGATGCGCACGCACAAGCGGTTGATTGACATCCTCGATCCGACGCCGAAGACAGTTGACGCACTTATGCGCATCGATCTTCCGGCCAGCGTCGACGTCAATATCCAGTAGGAGATCGGCGACCAATGGCGAGAAAAGGCATTCTAGGTACCAAGCTGGGCATGACACAGGTGTTCGACGAGAACAACAAAGTCGTGCCGGTGACCGTGGTCAAGGCGGGACCGAACGTCGTTACCCGCATCCGCACGCCGGAGCGTGACGGGTACAGCGCCGTCCAGCTGGCTTACGGCGAAATCAGCCCGCGCAAGGTCAACAAGCCGCTGACCGGTCAGTACACCGCGGCGAGCGTTAACCCGCGTCGTCATCTGGCCGAACTGCGGCTCGACGACCCGCAGGCCGTGACTGAGTACGAGGTCGGTCAGGAGCTGACGGCGGAGATATTCGCCGACGGCAGCTACGTCGACGTGACCGGAACCTCTAAGGGCAAAGGCTTCGCCGGCACCATGAAGCGGCACGGGTTCCGTGGTCAGGGCGCTGCTCACGGCGCCCAGGCGGTGCACCGGCGGCCGGGTTCCATCGGCGGTTGTGCCACCCCGGCACGGGTGTTCAAAGGCACCCGGATGGCCGGCCGGATGGGCAATGACCGGGTGACTGTACAGAACCTGGTGGTGCACAAGGTCGATGCCGAAAACGGTGTGCTGTTGATCAAAGGTGCGGTCCCCGGCCGCACCGGCGGACTCGTGATGGTCCGCAGCGCGATCAAGCGAGGTGAAAAGTGATGGCTGCTACCACCCTCAAGATTGACGTCAAGACGCCGGCCGGCAAGGTCGAAGGCGCCATCGAGCTGCCGGCCGAATTGTTCGACGTTCCAGCGAATATCGCGCTGATGCACCAGGTAGTTACCGCGCAGCGGGCCGCGGCGCGACAGGGTACGCACTCGACCAAGACGCGCGGCGATGTCAGTGGTGGCGGCCGTAAACCCTACCGGCAGAAGGGAACCGGTCGCGCTCGTCAGGGCTCGACGCGGGCTCCGCAGTTCACCGGTGGCGGCGTGGTGCACGGGCCCAAGCCGCGGGACTACAGCCAGCGCACACCCAAGAAAATGATCACGGCCGCGTTGCGCGGGGCATTGTCGGATCGGGCGCGCAACGGGCGCATTCACGCCATCACCGAGCTGGTGGCGGGTCAAACCCCGTCGACCAAAAGTGCTAAGGCATTTTTGGCCACACTGACCGACCGCAAGCAGGTCTTGGTGGTCGTCGGACGTGACGACGTGGCCGGCGCCAAGAGCGTGCGCAACCTGCCCGGTGTGCACATCCTGTCGCCCGACCAGCTCAACACCTATGACGTGCTGCGCGCCGACGACGTGATTTTCAGCGTTGAGGCACTCACCGCCTACATCGCTGCCAACACAGCCGCCAACACTCCCGAGGAGGTTTCGGCCTAATGGCGACGATCGCTGACCCCCGCGACATCATCCTGGCGCCGGTCATCTCGGAAAAGTCCTACGGGCTGCTCGACGACAACGTGTACACCTTTGTGGTACGCCCCGATTCGAACAAGACGCAGATCAAGATCGCTGTCGAGCAAATCTTCGCGGTCAAGGTCGCATCGGTGAACACCGCGAACCGGCCGGGCAAGCGCAAGCGTACCCGGACCGGATACGGCCGGCGCAAGAACACCAAGCGCGCCATTGTGACCCTGGCGCCAGGCAGCAAGCCGATTGACCTGTTCGGAGCACCGGCGTAGCCAGCAGCGCGCGAGAGAAAGACCTGACTAGACATGGCAATTCGCAAGTACAAGCCGACGACCCCCGGTCGTCGCGGCGCAAGTGTGTCCGATTTCGCCGAGATCACCCGGTCAACTCCGGAGAAGTCGCTGGTGCGCCCGCTGCACGGTCACGGTGGGCGCAACGCGCACGGCCGGATCACCACGCGGCATAAGGGTGGTGGCCACAAGCGCGCCTACCGGCTGATCGACTTTCGCCGCAATGACAAAGATGGTGTCAACGCCAAGGTCGCGCACATCGAATACGACCCGAACCGTACGGCGCGGATTGCGCTACTGCATTATCTCGACGGCGACAAGCGCTACATCATTGCGCCCAACGGACTTGCGCAGGGTGACGTGGTGGAATCGGGCCCCAACGCCGACATCAAGCCCGGCAACAACCTGCCGCTGCGCAACATCCCGGCCGGCACCTTGGTCCACGCCGTGGAGTTGCGGCCCGGGGGTGGTGCCAAACTCGCGCGCTCGGCCGGGTCGAGCATTCAGTTGCTCGGCAAGGAAGCCAGCTACGCATCGCTGCGGATGCCCAGCGGCGAAATTCGTCGGGTCGACGTGCGCTGCCGAGCCACGGTCGGCGAGGTCGGCAATGCCGAGCAGGCGAACATTAACTGGGGCAAGGCCGGTCGGATGCGGTGGAAGGGTAAGCGTCCGTCGGTCCGCGGTGTCGTGATGAACCCGGTGGACCACCCGCACGGCGGTGGTGAGGGAAAAACCTCCGGTGGCCGGCACCCGGTCAGTCCGTGGGGCAAGAAGGAAGGGCGCACCCGCCGTCCGAACAAAGCGAGCAACAAGCTCATCGTCCGACGCCGGCGTACCGGGAAGAAGCATGGGCGCTAGCCTGGCCACGATGCGCGCAGCGGTGCGGCGCGAGGAGGAGCCGAGCCAATCAGACCCAGGAAGTCTCAGGAGTAGTCAACTATGCCACGCAGCCTGAAGAAGGGCCCGTTCGTCGACGGCCACCTGCTCAAGAAGGTCGACGTACAGAACGAGAAGAACACCAAGCAGGTGATCAAGACCTGGTCGCGGCGTTCGACCATCATCCCGGACTTCATCGGTCACACCTTCGCGGTGCACGACGGGCGCAAGCACGTGCCGGTGTTCGTCACCGAGTCGATGGTGGGTCACAAACTTGGAGAATTCGCGCCGACGCGCACCTTTAAGGGACACATCAAAGACGACCGGAAGAGTAAGCGCCGATGAGCACCACCACCGAATATCCGTCGGCCGTCGCCAAGGCGCGGTTTGTGCGGGTATCGCCGAGGAAGGCGCGCCGCGTCATCGACCTGGTGCGTGGCCGGTCGGTGTCTGACGCGCTCGACATCCTGCGCTGGGCGCCGCAGGCCGCCAGCGAGCCGGTGGCCAAGGTCATTGCCAGCGCTGCGGCCAACGCGCAGAACAACAATGGGTTGGATCCGGCCACCCTGGTGGTGGCCACGGTGTACGCCGATGAGGGCCCGACGGCCAAGCGCATCCGACCGCGTGCTCAGGGTCGTGCGTTCCGAATCCGCAAGCGCACCAGCCACATCACGGTAGTGGTGGAGAGCCGGCCGTCCAAGGATCAGCGGTCGTCGAAGTCGTCGCGGGCGCGCCGCGCCGAAGGCAGCAAGGCCGCCGCTAAGGCACCCGCCAAGAAGACGCCTACCAAGAAGGTGGCAGCCAAGCCCAGGGCAAAGTCTGCTGAGACTTCTGACGCGAAGGGAGGCTCAGACTAGTGGGCCAGAAGATCAACCCGCACGGGTTCCGGCTGGGCATCACCACGGACTGGAAGTCGCGCTGGTATGCCGACAAGCAGTACGCCGACTACGTCAAAGAGGACGTCGCCATTCGCCGGCTGCTGTCCAGCGGCCTCGAGCGTGCCGGGATCGCCGATGTGGAAATCGAGCGGACCCGCGACCGGGTCCGGGTCGACATCCACACCGCGCGGCCGGGCATCGTCATCGGACGCCGGGGCACCGAAGCCGACCGCATCCGTGCGGACCTGGAAAAGCTGACCGGCAAGCAGGTCCAGCTCAACATTCTGGAAGTGAAAAACCCTGAGTCGCAAGCCCAATTAGTGGCTCAAGGGGTTGCCGAGCAATTGAGCAACCGAGTGGCGTTCCGCCGGGCGATGCGCAAGGCCATCCAGTCGGCCATGCGTCAGCCCAATGTCAAGGGCATCCGGGTGCAGTGCTCGGGTCGGCTCGGCGGGGCCGAGATGAGCCGCTCGGAGTTCTACCGGGAGGGCCGTGTCCCGCTGCACACCTTGCGCGCAGACATCGACTACGGCCTCTATGAGGCCAAGACCACCTTCGGTCGGATCGGCGTGAAGGTGTGGATTTACAAGGGCGACATCGTCGGCGGTAAGCGGGAACTGGCAGCCGCCGTGCCCGCGGGCGCCGAGCGTCCGCGCCGTGAGCGGCCGGCAGGCACCCGCCCACGCCGCAGCGGTGCTGCGGGCACGACAGCGACCGGCACCGACGCTGGACGCGCCGCAGGCGGCGAAGACGGCGGGGTGCCCGCTGCCGGGTCGTCAACTGATGCCGCTGCGACCGTCGAAGCGCAGAGTACGGAGTGACTGAGTCATGTTGATTCCCCGCAAGGTTAAGCACCGTAAGCAACACCATCCCCGTCAGCGAGGCATCGCCAGTGGCGGGACGACGGTGAACTTCGGCGATTACGGCATTCAGGCTCTCGAGCACGCCTATGTCACCAACCGGCAGATCGAGTCTGCCCGTATCGCCATCAACCGGCACATCAAGCGTGGCGGCAAGGTGTGGATCAACATCTTCCCGGACCGTCCGTTGACCAAGAAACCAGCCGAGACGCGGATGGGTTCGGGTAAGGGATCTCCGGAGTGGTGGGTGGTCAACGTCAAGCCGGGCCGGGTCCTGTTCGAGCTCAGCTACCCCAATGAAGCGATCGCTCGGGCGGCGCTGACCCGCGCGATCCACAAGTTGCCGATCAAGGCCCGCATTGTCACCCGAGAGGAGCAGTTCTGATGGCAGTGGGAGTATCCCCTGGCGAACTGCGTGAGCTTACCGACGAGGAGCTGACCGAGCGCCTGCGCGAATCCAAAGAAGAGCTGTTCAACCTGCGCTTCCAAATGGCCACCGGTCAGCTCAACAACAACCGCCGGCTCCGTACGGTGCGTCAGGAAATCGCACGCGTTTACACCGTGCTACGTGAACGAGAACTGGGTCTGGCGGCTGGACCCGATGGTTCCGATGGTCCCGACGTTAAGGAATCGTGATGGCAGAGGCTAAGACTGGCGCAAAGGCTGCTCCCAAGGCGGCGAAGGCGGCACCTAAGGCGCCCGCAAAGGCTACCGCGCAGGCAATCGCCAAGGACGCGGTAGCCAAAGACAAGGGCCCCAAGCACACTCCGAGTACGCCCAAGCCTCGCGGCCGTCGCAAGACGCGCATCGGGTATGTGGTGAGCGACAAGATGCAGAAGACCATCGTGGTCGAGCTAGAAGACCGCATGCGGCATCCGTTGTACGGCAAGATCATTCGGACCACCAAGAAGGTGAAGGCGCACGACGAGAACAGCATCGCCGGCATCGGCGACCGGGTGTCGCTGATGGAGACCCGTCCGCTGTCGGCGACCAAACGCTGGCGGCTCGTCGAGATCCTGGAGAAGGCCAAGTAAGAACCAAATAGGTTCGCTAAGCGCTGGGTCAAGTTATTTTCGTCACATGACCCAGCGCCTTCTTGGCCGATGGTGCTACACCTTGGTCAATGAATCGGTCCGCCCTCGTCCAAACGACTTCGACATCGCCCGAAACCCAACCGCACCCGGGTTTTGGACAAGGTGTGGATGCTTTTGTGCGCGCGAACCCGGCTCGGGTGGGCCTGCGGCTGTTTTCGAGGAACTGCGCTTCGACGCTAGCAGCTAACAGCCGCCGTGGCATGGATTGGTACCAACCGCCGCAACGGCTTGCGCCACCTGGTCGTGGAATTTGGCTGACGGAACCCAGGCTCTTGCCTGAGCGCTTGGCGTGGGTCGATGCCTGTCAGGCGAGGTACAACGGCGACAAGGAAGGGCATGCAAACCTATACGTCATGCGAAAACGTCTAGTCGCGTTGGCGTCATGAGCGTCACGAGTCCGCTTGGAATCGATCTCACGGATCCGGACAACTTTGCCGACGGGTTTCCGCACGATGTCTTTGAGATCCACCGTCGGGAAGCGCCGGTGTTCTGGCACGAGCCCACTGAGCACACACCTGATGCTGAAGGCTTCTGGTCGGTGGCTTCGTATGCAGAAACCACAGCAGTGCTGCGTGACGCAGTGACCTATTCGTCGGTCACCGGTGGTCAGCGACCGTTCGGCGGCACATTGCTGCGGGATATGCCGGTTGCTGGCCAGGCGCTGAACATGATGGACGATCCGCGGCATGCCGACGTACGACGGCTGATCGGCTCCGGTCTGGGGCCGCGAATGATCCGCCGAGTCGAAGATGACCTACGCGGCCGAGCCCGTAGGTTATTCGACCAGATCGAACCCGGCATACCCCTCGACTTCGCGGTTGACATCGCCGCCGAGTTGCCAATGCAGATGATCTGCATCCTGCTCGGTATACCGGAGAACGATCGGCACTGGTTAGCCGAAGAGTTCGAGCCCCTGATGGATTTCCGCGGATCCCGAGCCGATTACCTCGCGCAACTCTTCGGGGAAATCGCCGAATCAAAAAGGGACCGTTACTGCCATGAGCTGATCGCGCGGAAGCGCGCGGAGCCGGCCGATGACATGCTGTCCATCGTCGCTAACGCCACCATCGACGGTGGTGACGCGCGGGTCATGTCGGACACCGAGGTGTATCTGTTCTTTCACACGCTATTCGGTGCGGGTGCCGACACGACTCGTAGCGTGATTGCCGGTGGGCTGCTCGCTCTCATCGAACATCCCGAGCAGCTGCAGCGGCTGCGTCACGATCAGAGCTTGCTGCCCACTGCTATCGAAGAGATGGTGCGGTGGACGACACCTTCGGTGTCCAAGCGGCGTACCGCTACCCGCTCCACCAAACTCGGTGGCCAGTCGATCGAGGCGGGTCACAAGGTGCTGGTCTGGGAGGGCTCGGCCAACCGCGACGCCAGCGTGTTCGACCATCCGAATAACTTCGACATCACCCGAACACCAAACCCGCATCTAGGGTTCGGGCAAGGCGTGCACTACTGTGTGGGGGCTAACCTGGCCCGATTGGAATTGCGTGTGTTCTTTGAGGAGCTACTGCCCCGATATGAGCACATCCGAGTGGCGGGACCCGTCGAATGGATCCCTAGCAACCGCCGCAACGGATTGCGGCACCTGGTGGTGAAATTTCACTGACGGCACTCGGGTCCACAATGCCGGTGAGGAGTCCGCACGCCGTGGGCAAGTCGGCGCGCCATGCGAGTCTGGCTGGTCGTGGCAACCTCGAGTTGGATACCCGTGACACGGGCGCCAAGCACACTCCGCAGGCTCCCGCGGTTAGCGACGAGCTGCGCAGGACGATTATGGTCGAGCCGAAAGACCGCCGACATCATCCGCTCTACGGCAAGATCATCCGTACCACCAACAAGGTGAAGGCGCACGACGAGAACGACGTCGCTCGATGAGATCGTCGAAAACGCCAAGCAATCTGCCTCTGCCGCCCAACCAGGCGCGGAGCGCGGAGCGCCATCCGGAGCAACTTGCGGAGCAAGGTCTGTCCGCCGCTCATGGGACAAAAACTCGGTCCACGAATCCGCCGGTCGGCGGACATACGGTGCCGAATCAGGCTGCTAGCGTGGCGATTCCACGATCCGCCTAACGCCCATCTTGCGCCGCAATGATGGTTGGCGGATCGAAAAAGGAGGTTCATCGGATGTCCCACGAAATTCTGTTCTGCGAAGACGAGGTCGCGTACTCGCATCCGTTCTACAAGGCCGACGGCGGCGTCGAATGAGGCGTTTTGCCCCCTAGCTATAGGGCGCACATTCGGCGCCTGGTATGCAGCCAGCGGGTGGCGTCGGGCTCGGCTGCCGTGAGGCCGAGCCCGGCCCGCCGCGGGCATCGCATTGCCAACCGCGCTAGCAATTTTCGTAATCGACCTATTCGCAAATACTCATGAGGAGTTTCATGTCCCGCGACATCCTGTTCCGCGATAAGGAGATGGCCCAGTCGGACCGAGCTAGGAGGCCGACTGCATCGTCGAGTGAACTGAGCTGCCCATCAAGGCTGCGCTCGCCACGCGCGCAGGCGGGCATGCTCGACACCAGCCCGTAATCATGGGAACCAGCCTCGACCGGCGGTGCTTGGACCCGCTCAGCGTCGATCTCACCAATCCGGACACCTTCGCCGACGGATTCCCGTACGACGTCTTCGAGATCCATCGCCGTGAGGCCCCGGTGTTTTGGCATCAGCCCACCGAGCACACACCCGACGGCGAAGGCTTCTGGTCGGTGGCCGGCTATACCGAAACCATCGCGGTGCTGCGTGACCCAGTGACTTTCTCATCCGTCACCGGCGGTCGGCGACCTTTCGGCGGCACGATCCTGCAGGACGTGTCGGTCGCCGGCCAGGTGCTCAGCATGATGGACGGCCGACGGCACGCGGACATCCGCCGGTTGGTCAGCCCTGGCCTCGGGCCGCGAATGATCCGTCGAATCGAAGCAGACCTGCGCCGGCGGGCCCGCCGATTGGTCGACGAGATCGAGCCCGGCGTGGCGTTCGACTTCGCGGTCGACATAGCCCCCGAGCTGCCGACGCAGACGATCTGCATGCTGCTCGGGGTACCGGAGCGCGACCGGCATTGGCTGCTGGCGGAGTTCGAGTCGGGTTACAACTTTTGCGGCTCTGAAAAAGCTTATATGTCATGGGTTTTCGGTGAAATCGCCGAATCGCGAAGGGACAGTTACTTTCAGGAGCTCGTCGCGCGCAAACGCGCCGAACCGGCCGACGACATGCTGTCGATCGTCGTCAACGCCGCCTTCGACGACCCCAGCGCACCGGCCCTGTCGGACACCGAGCTGTATCTGTTATTCCACCAGCTGTTCGCTGCCGCCACAGACGACCCCCGCAACGCTATCGCCGGCGGACTGCTGGCTCTGGCGCAACACCCGGATCAGTGCCAGCGGCTTCGCCGTGACCCGGAGTTGATGCCGACCGCGATCGAGGAGATAGTGCGATGGACGACGCCGTCGCCGTCGAAGCGCCGCACCGCCACCCGCGATGTCACGTTGGGCGAAAAGACGATCCGGGCCGGCCAGAAGGTGCTGGTGTGGGAGGCCTCCGCCAACCGCGATGCCGGCGTGTTCGACCGTGCGGACGAGTTCGACATCACCCGACGACCCAACCCGCACCTGAGCTTTGGTCAAGGCGTGCACTATTGTCTGGGCGCTGCCGTGATACGTCTGGAGCTGCGGGTGTTCTTCGAGGAACTGCTGCATCGCTTCGAGCACATCGCGCTTGTTGGCCCCATCGAATGGGCGCGCAGCAACCGCCGCAATGGACCGAAGCACCTGATCGTGGAGCTGCGGTAAGCGCCGGACCTGAGCTCTCAGGCGTTTCTGAGTTGGGCTGACTAGCCTGTCGGCAGGTGTAATCTGCACGCGATGTCTGGGTAAGTCCACTACGGGAGTGAGGCCAGCGGTGGTAGGCGAGTTCAACGGCAAGATCGAGCTGGACATTCGCAACTCGGAACCGGACTGGGGTCCCTACGCCGCGCCGACGGCACCGGAGAACTCGCCAAACATCCTCTATCTGGTCTGGGACGACACCGGCATCGCGACCTGGGACTGCTTCGGTGGTCTGGTCGACATGCCGGCGATGACCCGGATCGCCGAACGCGGCGTGCGCCTGACGCAGTTTCACACCACTGCGCTGTGCTCGCCCACCCGGGCATCGCTGCTGACCGGCCGCAACGCGACCACCGTCGGGATGGCCACCATCGAAGAATTCACCGATGGGTTCCCTAATTGCAACGGCAGGATACCGGCCGATACCGCCCTGCTGTCTGAAGTGCTTGCCGAGCGCGGTTACAACACTTATTGCGTGGGCAAGTGGCACCTGACGCCGCTCGAGGAGGCTAATATGGCCTCGACCAAGCGGCATTGGCCGACCTCGCGCGGCTTCGAGCGTTTCTACGGGTTCATGGGTGGCGAGACCGACCAGTGGTATCCCGACCTGGTGTACGACAACCATCCGGTGAGCCCGCCCGGTACTCCCGAGGACGGCTATCACCTGTCGAAAGACCTGGCCGACAAGACGATCCAATTCATCCGCGACGCCAAGGTCATTGCGCCGGACAAGCCGTGGTTCAGCTACCTATGTCCGGGGGCCGGTCACGCCCCGCATCACGTGTTCAAGGAGTGGGTGGACAAGTACGCCGGCACCTTCGACATGGGATACGAACGCTACCGCGAGGTGGTGCTGGAGCGGCAGAAGGCCATGGGTATCGTGCCGCCGGACACTGAATTGTCGCCCATCAACCCGTATCTCGACGTGAAGGGACCACAAGGCGAGCCGTGGCCGCTGCAGGACACGGTGCGGCCCTGGGACTCGCTGGGCGACGAAGAGAAGAAGCTGTTCAACCGGATGGCCGAGGTATTTGCCGGCTTCCTGAGCTATACCGACGCTCAGATCGGGCGGATCCTGGACTATCTCGAAGAATCCGGACAGTTGGACAACACCATCATCGTGGTGATCGCCGACAACGGTGCCAGCGGCGAAGGCGGACCCAACGGGTCGGTGAACGAGGGCAAATTCTTCAACGGCTACATCGACACGGTGGAAGAAAGCATGAAGCTCTTCGACCACCTTGGCGGGCCGGAAACCTACAACCACTACCCGATCGGCTGGGCGATGGCCTTCAACACGCCCTACAAGCTGTTCAAGCGCTATGCCTCGCACGAAGGCGGCATTGCCGACACGGCAATCATCTCCTGGCCCAACGGTATTGCCGCGCACGGCGAGGTTCGCGACACCTACGTCAACGTCTGCGACATCACTCCGACGGTCTACGACCTGTTGGGGATGACCCCGCCCGAGGTCGTGAAGCGCGTCCCGCAGAAGCCATTGGACGGTGTGAGTTTCAAAGCGGCCCTTGATAATCCGGCTGCTGACACCGGCAAACACACCCAGTTCTACGCCATGCTCGGTACCCGCGGGATCTGGCATCGCGGCTGGTTTGCCAACACCATCCACGCCGCCACACCGGCAGGTTGGTCGCATTTCGACGCCGACCGCTGGGAGCTGTTCCACATCGAAAAGGACCGCAGCCAGTGCCACGACGTAGCCGCTGACTACCCCGACAAGCTAGAAGAACTCAAGGCGTTGTGGTTCGCCGAGGCCGCCAAGTACAACGGTCTGCCGCTATCGGATCTCAACATCGTGGAAACGATGATGCGGTCACGGCCCTACCTGGTCACCGACCGACCCACCTACGTCTACTACCCCGGATGCGCTGACGTAGGGATCGGCGCGGCCGCCGAGATCCGCG
>NZ_VTZN01000379.1 GCF_008370645.1 Mycobacterium simiae | reverse complement strand
GAGCTGGGCGTGATCGCCGGCGCCGCTCGCGCGGCCGGAGTACGAGCTCTTCGGGACAGCGCCGTCTGGAAAATCGCCGCTGATACGTTCAGCGAGATCCTCGCGACGACTCCGCGACTGCAATCAGCGATGCTGCGAGCGATGGCGAACATGCTTCGCGAGTCACGATCTGCGGACATATCGCGGCGCCCCAGGGTCATCGGCGTTTTGTCGACAGGGGGGAATATCGCCGCGGTCCCGACAGTGGACGCGATCGCCACTCAACTGCGCTCCCACGGCCAGACTGCCGTGGTCGCTCCCACCGTCAACACCACCGCCGACGTCCGTCATTACGGCGAGCTGGTAGAAGCGTTCAGCAAAACCCTTGATCGCGCGGAGCGAAGCAACGACTGGGTCCTGGTGGTAGCCGACCGAGGCTCGGGCGACCTGTGGCGACGATACGTTGCCGCACAAAGTGACCGACTTATCGTCCTGGTGGATCAACCATATCCGCCAAGAACGGTCGATCCACTTGTCACCCAACGGCCCGTCCACCTGATCACGCGCATCCCTGAACCGGATCCGAGTTGGTGGGATCTGCTGCAGCCGGTCTCGCATCACCCCGCTAACGACGATGGCATCGCTGCTCTGGCCCGCAGAATCGCGGGCCGGTCCATCGGCCTGGTGATGGCGGGTGGCGGCGTGCGGGGGTTCGCACACTTTGGTGTCTACGACGAGCTCACCCGTGCTGGCATCGTCATCGATCGGTTCGGCGGAACGAGTACCGGTGCACTGGCTGCTGCGGCGTTCGCGCTGGGGATGGACGCCCGGGAGGGGATCGCCGCGCTACGGGAGTTCCTTGCACAGGGCGCCCCATTCGGCGACTACGCGATGCCCGTCGTGGCCCTGACTCGAGGTGGACGCTTCGATCACCTAATAGAGAGATACGCCGGCAGCACTTTGATCGAGCATTTATCAAAAGAGTTCTTCGCCGTGTCCGCAGATATGGTCACCGGCGATCAGATCGTCCATCGACGTGGGCGTCTGTCGGTCGCTGTGCGCGCATCGATATCGATCCCCGGTCTTATGCCGCCAGTGCCTCACGGCGAGCAGATCCTCATCGACGGTGGACTGGTGAACAACCTCCCGGCCGACGTGATGTGTGCCGACCCAGACGGCGAAGTCATCTGCGTCGATCTGCGCCGAAAGTACGTGCCGTCGAAGGGCTTTGGTTTTCTGCCGCCGATCCTTCGGCCTCCCGGGTTCGTCCGGCGGCTCATGACCGGCACCGATGTTGTCCTACCGCCGCTGCAAGAGACACTGTTTCGCGTCGTGGACCTCACGGCCTCCAGCCGGAATCTGGGCGAGTTGCCTCGAGTTGCGGCCATCATCGAGCCCGACGTCTCGGCGGTGGGACTGTTGAACTTCAGACAGGTTGATGACGCCGTGGATGCCGGGCGGATCGCAGCCCGGGCAGCTCTGAAAGCTAGCCCGAAGCTCATG
>NZ_VTZN01000378.1 GCF_008370645.1 Mycobacterium simiae | reverse complement strand
ACCGCCGGCCCCACCAACACCCCCAACAAGCGCTGATAGGCCGCCGCGACCGCCGGCACCACCGGCACCGCCGGCACCGCCACTGCCGCCCGCCAGCCCATCTCGATACGTGGCGTTCGACGGGCCCACTGCGCCAGCATTACCACCAGCACCACCGGCACCACCGGCACCACCACGACCACCCTGAAGGCTCGACGTGGCATCGGGGGCAAGCCCGCCGGTCCCGCCGTTGCCGCCGGCGGCGGCGGCCCCGCCAACAGCGCTACGTCCGCTCGGCGCCCCGGAAGCGCTCATCCCGCCGGCCCCGCCGACACCACCGGTCCCGGCATCACCGCCAGCCCCGCCAGCCCCGCCGTCACCAGCGAGGCTAGCAAAGTCGCGGAAACGGACAGTCCCACCGTGACCGCCGGTCCCACCGTGACCGCCGGCACCGGCGGCCCCACCGACCCCGCCGTTACCGCTGGCACCGGCGGCAGCACTCGCCCCACCGCCAGCTCCGCCAGCTCCGCCATCACCACCAGCACCCGCAGCGCCGCCGGCCCCGCCAGCCCCTGCGGTGGGGGCCTTCGTATCAGACGATAGGACGTTGCCGCCAACCCCGCCCGCTCCGCCGTCACCGCCAACACCGGCCGCCCCGCCAGCCCCGCCAGCGCCAGCGTGGGCCTGTGACACACCACCAGCCCCGCCGGCGCCGCCGTCACCACCAGCACCCGCCGCCCCGCCAGCCCCGCCTTTACCACTGACATTGTTCGCCGGGTCGCCGCCACCGACCCCGCCAGCCCCACCGTCACCGCCAGCACCCGCGGCCCCACCGACCCCGCCGTCACCGCCGGTCCCACCAGTGGCCGACCCACCAACCCCACCGCTGCCACCGCCACCGCCGACACCACCCACACCACCGGCACCACCATTCGGGTCCCCACCCGCGACAGTGCTGCCCTTGGCGCCTGCGCCTCCGACACCACCCACACCCCCAGCACCACCAGCACCACCCATGCCGCCATCACCAGTGCCCGAACCGCCCGCACCCCCAGCACCTCCGGCACCACCCACACCCCCAGCACCTCCGGCACCCCCATGACCAGCCATCGCACCGCCCGCGCCGCCGGCACCGCCATTACCACCCGGCCCACCCGCTAACCCGTCACTACCGGCATCGCTCGGGTTTACCCCGTCGGCACCCGACAAGCCCGCAGCACCGTTACCGCCACGACCTCCGTCACCACCGTTGCCGACCAATCCGCCGTTGCCGCCGGCCCCGCCGTGACCGGCCACCTGGCCTGGGGCACTGGCGTTATAGCCGGCCCCACCAGCGCCGCCATTGCCCCCACCGCTGACCGCGGCGCCGCTGGCACCCACCAGCCCGGTCGTAGACCCATAACCCCCCGCACCGCCAGCCCCGGGCGCACCCGGATTACCGCCATCACCACCGGCACCACCATCAGGATGGGCCACATCACCGGCCATACCGGCCGCGCCATCA
>NZ_VTZN01000377.1 GCF_008370645.1 Mycobacterium simiae | reverse complement strand
GACAACACGGCGGCGCGCCGCATCGGTGACACGCTGCTGCTGACCGGGTGCGTGCCGGCCGCGGCGGCCGCGGCGGCGGTGGTGCCGGGCCCGGTGGGCGCCCCGCACGCCGCGCTGGGGCTGGCCGCGCTGGTGGCCGCCGCGGTGCTGATCGTGCGGTTCACCGGCCGCTACCTGGCGCTGGGCGCCGCGCTGATCGTCACCGCGGGCGCGGGTGCGGCGGCGGGGTTGGCGCGGATGACGCTGGTGGCCCCGGCGGTGATCGTGCTGTCGGTGCTGCTGCTGGCCGCCGTGGTGGGGATGCATGCGGCGCCGACGCTGGCGCGGTGGGCGGCCGGCATCCGGCTGCCGGTGTTCCCGTCGGCCTCGGGGCGCTGGATCTTCGAGACCCGCCCGGACCTGCCGGCCGAGAAGGTGGTGGCCAGCGGCGAGCTGGCCACGCTGGACGGGCCGGAGTCGGTGCGCGCCGTGGCGGTGAGCACCGACCGGGCGCGCGGCTATCTGAGCGGGCTGCTGATCGGCACGACGGGGCTGGTGGTGGTGTGCTGCGTGGGCTTGTGTGACCCGCGGGCACCGCGGCGCTGGCTGCCGCTGCTGGTGGCGGGGCTGGTGGGGGTGGCGCTGCTGCTGCGGGGCCGCTCGTTCACCGACCGTTGGCAGGCCACCGTGCTGGCGCTGGGCGCGGTGGCGATGACGATCGGGGTCGCCGGCCGCTACGCGCTGGGGCTGTGGAGCACACCGGCGCTGCTGGCCGGCGCCTCGGTGATGGTGGCGGTGCCGGCGGCCGGGCTGGTGGCCGCGGTGGTGGTGCCCACCCGGTTCTACACCCCGACGCTGCGCAAGGTGGTGGAGTGGGTCGAATACCTGTGCCTGACCGCGGTTTTCCCGCTGGTGTTCTGGCTGATGGGTGTGCTGGCCGCGATCCGGTACCGGTAGCGGGGGTGGTGGTGAGGCGGGTGCGCGGGCATAGGGCAGTGGCGGTGGCGGTGGTCGCGGCGGGGATCAGCGCGCTGGGGGGCTGCCCGCCGGCCGCGGCGGTCCCCCCGCCGCAGATCGACGTCGCCGCGCTGCCGCCCGACGGCGCGCCGGGCCCGGATCAGCCGATGCGCCAGGGGGTGTACTGCACCCGGGTGGGCACGCTACCGGGCACCGACTACCGGGTGCAGCCGCACTTCCTGGACATGCTGGACCTGGGCGAGGCGTGGCGGTTCGGGCGCGGCGCCGGGGTCAAGGTCGCGGTGATCGACACCGGGGTCAGCCCGCATCCGCGGCTGCCGAACCTGGTGGGCGGCGGTGACTACGTGGTGGCCGGCGGCGACGGCCTGTCCGACTGCGACGCCCACGGCACCATCGTGGCGTCGCTGATCGCGGCGGCTCCCGCCGACGGCGCAACGCCGCTGCCGCCGGCGCGCGCGCCGCGCCGGCCCGACACGGTGCCGACCAGCGAGGCGCCCCCGCCGCCCCCGCCGCCGCAGACCGTCACCGTGGTGGT
>NZ_VTZN01000376.1 GCF_008370645.1 Mycobacterium simiae | reverse complement strand
TGCCGGGCATCGCGTTCGGTGAGACGCCGTCGCGTTCCCCCGGGCGGGGTCGGGGGTGCTGGCGGAGCCGGTGTGGCCGGTGTGGCCGGTGGCGCCGGCGGCGCCGGCGGCGCCGGTGGCCTGAACCGGGCGTTAGTGGGCTGGGTCGGCGGGGCTGGCGGTACCGGGGGGGTCGGCGGCGCTGGTGGGCTGGGTACCACAGGCAACCCGGGTGGTGGCAGCGTGTCTGGGGCCGGTGGGGTCGGTGGCGCCGGCGGGGCTGGTGGAGCAGGTGGGGCCGGTGGTGCTGCTCCCGGGCTGCTGGGCGCGGGTGGGCTGTTCGGCCTGGGCGGAGCCGGTGGCAACGGCGGAGTTGGCGGGGCGGGCGCGACCGGCGGGACCGGAGGGACCGGGGTCAGCCATGGCACGGTCGGCGGCGACGGCGGGGCCGGGGGCCTCGGCGGAGCCGCCGGGACCCCGGGTGCTGGAGGCGCGGCCGGATTTATGTTCGGCACCCCCGGCCTCGCGGGCAGCGCGGGCGGTGGCGGCGCCGGTGGTCAAGGCGGGACCGGTGGCGCCGGTGACAACGGCGCCGCCGGCAGCATCGGCCAGGCCGGTGGCACCGGCTTTGTCGGCGGAGCCGGTGGCCCCGGCGGTCAGGGCGGTGCCGGCAATGGCGGCGTGAACGGCTCGGGTGGGGCCGGCGGCAGCGGTGGGATCGGCGGCCAGGGCGGTATCGGCTTTGCCGACGACGGCAGCAACAACGCCACCGCCGGCGGCACCGGCGGTGCCGGCGGGGCGGCTGGTGCTGGCGGAGCGGCCGGTACCGGCGGCACCGGCGGGGCGCCCGGGGCCGATGGCTTCGGCGGTGACGGCGGCAAGGGCGGCGCCGGCGGGGATGGCAAGAACGGCACCTCGGGCATCGGAACCGGCAACGGCGGTGCCGGTGGTGACGCAGGAGCCGGCGGGCAGGGTGGGGCCGGCGGGGCCGGCATCGGCGGCGTCCACGGCGGTAACGGCGGCGCTGGCGGCAACGGCGGCAATGGCGGCGTGGGCGGCACCGGCAATAGCCCATCCGGCGGCACGAACGGCAACGGCGGTAACGGCGGCGCTGGCGGTGCCGGCGGCACCGGCGGGGCGGCCACCGATGGCGGCAACGGCGGGGCGGGCGGCAACGGAGGCATCGGCGGCGATCCTGGCAACGCTGGCGGCGGGGCCAGCGGCAACGGCGGCACCGGCGGCAGCGGCGGGGGCGGCGGCGCCGGCGGGGATGGCGGCGCCGCAACTGGCGGCGGCAACGGCGGGGCCGGCGGCACGGGTGGCAACGGGGGCTACGGCGGCGTCGGCCCGAACATAGGCAGCGGCGGCGCCGGCCTCACGGTCGGCGGCAACGGCGGCAACGGCGGGGGCGGCGGCGCCGGCGGGGATGGCGGCGCCGCAACCGGCGGCGGCGACGGCGGGGCCGGCGGCAACGGCGGGATCGGCGGCTTCGGCGGGGGCGGCGGCGCCGCAGCGACC
>NZ_VTZN01000375.1 GCF_008370645.1 Mycobacterium simiae | reverse complement strand
CGAACCCGATGAGTTTGGCCCAGGCAACCAGATCGGTGGCAGCCAAGATGATTTCCAGCCATGCGGCGTTCGCGTGGAAGCCATGGCAGGTTGGCCAGCCCGGTTGCTTTGCCTTCGCGGATGCGATCTTCCACGCGGGCGTGTTGGCGGTGTCGCGGCTCGAGCCCGGCCGGCTGCCCCGGGATGAGCCCAGGGGTGTGTCGGTGATGAACGCGGTGACCCGCATGCCGTCGACGTCGGCGAACCGCAACTGTGCGCCGGGGTGCGGACGCTCTTTGCGCAGGATCAACTGGGTCCCGGCAGGCCATGCGGACACGTTGACCAGATCGGTGGCCTCAGCCACCCAGGCTCCGTCACGGATCTCCCCGGTGGTGTCGATCGCCGGGTACCAAGCGTTGGCGCGGTGGAGGGTGTCCACGGCGTCCTGCACGCGATAATCGACCGGGTAACCAAAAGAGAATCCAGCCTGGTGATCGCGGCAGGCCGTGGCGAAGGCGTGGGTGGCCCCGGCCGAGTCTGAGCGCACCACAACCTTGGGTGCGGTGGGATTGTCGGGGCCGTGACGCCAATCGGCCGGTGCGACGACAGCGCCTGCTGCAGGACAGTGATGTGGTCGGCCGCGGTGTTGCTGCCCGCGTTGCCTTGGCGCAGCAGTCCGGCCAAAGCCTCGCCCCCGGCGATCTCCGGGCGGTCCAAAACGCCAACAACGGATGGTGCCCGAACGACTTTTTCCAGGTAGCAGCCGCATTCTCTTGTTGTCGGAGTGGTCGATGGTCAAGGTGGCGTCGATATCGATGTGCAGCCACTCACCGGGTGCAGGGTTGGCTCCTGCGGCCCATGCTGCCGCCCTGGCCGCAGCGCGGGCAGCGCGCACTGCCGGCAGGTGCGTCGCGTCCACGCGCTGGTCGACCAACCGCCACATGGTGGTGGTCGATGCCGCCGCACCGAAAACATGCTCGCGGTCTCCGCACAGCTGCCCGACCCCGTCAATACAGTCCGCACCGTCGGCCACCGCCGCCGCCAGATCAGCGAACACCGCGCCCGGCGCATACACCCATGGACCCTTATACGTGTCGGCCAACGCGGCCGTGACCTGCGCCGACAGCCCGAACCGGATTCCGTGCGCACACCCCCACGACCACGGCGTACTCAAACAACCCGCGCACTGGTGCGATACGGCGGTTCATCGTCGCCGGAGCCGGCCCCGCTCTGCTCGACAACCGCACCACCACAGCCGATCTCGCACCACGAAACGACTTTTGCTGCCAATCCAGATAATCGAACAGATCCGCAGGCGCCACCGCATCTAACCGCAGCGCCCGCGCCGTGAGAAACCGCAAAAAATTCAGCAGATCGAACGCATACGCTCGCCTCGTCGCCGGCGAGAAGTTGCGAATGCTGAGATGTTCGAGGAACGCGTTCATCACATCGACGTCACCCGCGTCACCCTCGACCCGATGGCCAGCATCATCGGTTATCACTCGTAGTCCCATGAGCTTCCTCCTCGAAGCCGGACTGACCCCAGTCTCGCCTCCAAAACACACACCGGCGG
>NZ_VTZN01000374.1 GCF_008370645.1 Mycobacterium simiae | reverse complement strand
CAACTCCGGTAGCTACAACACCGGCATCGCCAACACCGGCAACACCAACACCGGGTTCCTCAACGCCGGGGCCGTCAACACCGGCATCGCCAACGCAGGCAGCGCCAACACCGGTCTGTATAACGCAGGCCAGGGCAACACGGGAAGTTATAACCCCGGCGATCACAACACCGGCGACTTCAACTCGGGTAGCTACAACACGGGTTACTTCAACGGCGGCAACTACAACACCGGCGTCGCGAACAGTGGCGACGTCAACACCGGCGCCTTTAACTCCGGCAACTACAACAACGGCTTCCTATGGAGAGGTGATCACCAAGGCTTGATCAGCGTCTCCTACAAAATCACCATTCCAGCAATCCCCTACCACTATGACGTGCATAGTGACATCCTGGTACCGATCACCGGCAGCATTGGCGCCATCAGTCACGAGACGTTCTCGATCTCCCCGATTCACGTCGTTATCTTTGCGCAAGAAGCCGGCGTTGACGTGAAAGTTTATGACGACTTCTTTGGTGGGTGGAGCATCGATCAAAGCACGATCCAGCCAGCAACACCCATTGACTACGTCATCCGGAAGCTTATCGATTTCCCCGGAGCCGGTAGCCTGGGCCCGATTACGATCGGCTTCGAATTCCAGCAAGGGCCGGGATTCTTCAACACTACAAATACCCCTTCATCGGGCTTCTTCAATTCGGGCACCGGAAGTTCCTCGGGCTTCTTCAACGACAGCACCGCGGGTCTGTCGGGAATAAGAAACGCCGGTACCCAGATATCGGGCATATGGAATGAGGGCATTGCAGCCTCGGGACTATTCAATTCGGGCAGCCTGGAATCGGGCATGCTGAACGCTGGCAACACGATTTCCGGCTGGTACAACACGAGCACGGCGAATATGGCGACGCAGGCGTTCGTCTCGGGCATCGCTAATCTGGGGATCAACCTTTCTGGCTTCTTGCGCAACGTCATGCTGCCGTAACGGAGAGACGAGCAGCGTTGACTTCGAGTTAGGTCCAGCCGCCGGTACCGCCCTGTCCGAATACCGTCCCGCCGGTGCCGCCCGTGCCACCGCTGCCACCAGCGACCGTGCCGGTTCCGACAACGCCGCCGTCACCGCCGTCGCCGAAAAGCCGGGCATCGCCGCCGTTGCCGCCATCACCACCGACGCCCAAAGCGGCGTTCCCACCATCGCCGCCGGTGCCGCCATTGCCGATCAGCCCGGCCTTGCCACCCGAACCGCCAGCGCCGCCGACGCCGGTAGCGGCAAACCCTCCTGAGCCGCCGACCCCGCCAGCGCCGCCGTCGCCGTCCAGAAGCGCGGCGTTGCCTCCCGCACCGCCGTCTCCACCCCTGGTGCCGCTGGCCCCGCCGGCTCCGCCCTGCCCACCCGGGCCGAACAGCAGGCCGGCGTCGCCCCCGACACCGCCGATCCCCCCGTTGATGTGACCGATGCCGCCCGCGCCGCCGGCCCCGCCGGAGCCGAACAGCAGGCCGGCCGTACCGCCGGCCCCGCCCGCACCGCCATCAGCGCCACTCGTCCCGCCTTCGAGGTGCCCGGCACCGCCAGC
>NZ_VTZN01000373.1 GCF_008370645.1 Mycobacterium simiae | reverse complement strand
TGGCCGCGGCCGCGGCGTGGGATGGGCTTGCCGCTGAGTTGCAGGCGGCGATGACCTCGTTCGGATCGGTGACCTCGGGATTGGCGGGCGGTTCGTGGCTGGGCACGGCGTCTGTGGCGATGACAGCAGCCGCCGTACCCTATGTCGGTTGGTTGGGCACGTCGGCCGCCCAGGCCGCCGAAGCGGCTGGCCTTGCTCGTGTGGCGGCAGGGGCGTTCGAAGCGGCGCGCTCGGCCACGGTGGATCTGGGTGTGGTCGCGGCCAATAGGGCGCAGCTGGTGTCGCTGGTCACCTCGAACCTGTTCGGGCAAAACGCCCCGGCGATTGCTGCCGTCGAGGCGGCATATGAGCAGATGTGGGCTCAGGATGTGGCTGCGTTGGTTGGTTACCACGGCGTGGCGTCGGCGCTGGCCGCGCAATTGTCACCATGGCAGCTAGGCCTTCAGTCGGCCCTGAGCGTAGCCGGCGCACGAGTGGCACTTCCGAGTACGCCAACCTTGTCCACTGCAACGGCGCGGGCGGCGGAAATCGCTATGACGCGCACCGCCTCGGCGGTCAACGACGTGGCGCTGGTCATGGGTGGAAGCGGGTTGCCGATACCTGGGCCCCGCTATGTGGACGCGGCCAACCTGCTCTTCATCGAGCGCAGCGCTCCGGCGGCAATCATCGAGGCGCTGTTCACGCCTCAGGGACTCTATCCGGTGACCGGCACAAAGAGTCTGACGTTTGACATTTCGGTTGCCCAGGGCGTCACTATTTTGGATACGGCGATCAGGCAGCAAATCGCGGCGGGAAATAGCGTCACGGTATTTGGATATTCCCAGAGCGCCACCATCGCTTCACTGGAAATGGTGAGGTTAGCGTCCTCGATCAGCCCGCCATCTATGGATCAGTTGTCTTTTGTGCTGGCTGCTAATCCCAGTAATCCCAACGGCGGTATCGCCGCCCGCTTTGCCGGGCTCGCATTGCCGAGTTTGGGTGCGACAGCCAGCGGTGCAACGCCCGACAATCTTTATCCGACCAGCAGCTACACCATCGAGTACGATGGAGTCGCCGACTTTCCGCGTTATCCAATCAATATCTTGGCCAATCTCAACGCTCTTGCCGGAATCTATTATCTGCACCCAACCTACATGATGCTCACTCCTGAACAGATAAATTCCGCGATTCCATTGACGAATACCGTGGGACCCACCATGACAAACTACTACATCATTCCCACAAAAAACCTGCCGTTACTGGAGCCGCTGAGAGCCCTTCCCATCATGGGCAACCCGTTGGCCGACCTGATCCAGCCGAATCTGAAGGTGCTGGTCAACCTGGGCTACGGCGACCCGGCCTACGGCTACTCGACCACGGCACCCAACGTAGCCACCCCGTTCGAGTTGTTCCCGCCGGTCAGTCCGCTCACCGTCGCCAATCATCTTGTGGCTGGGACCCAGCAAGGAGTCAACGATTTCGCCTACGGCATGGCCAAGATTGACTTGCCGTCATTGCCGGCCGTGCCCAACCTGCTGATGGCCGGCCCAACAACGACGTCCGCACCCGGCACAGCGCTCATGCTCAGCCCAGCGGTGTCGCCGC
>NZ_VTZN01000372.1 GCF_008370645.1 Mycobacterium simiae | reverse complement strand
GAAAGACATCTCACGAAGTTAAACGTCAAGCCGCGACCTGGAGAGGAGGTGGAAACGCCAGGTGTTCGTCGTAGAGCTTGCCGGTTTGCGGGCAGTGGTGAAGTTGGCCGAGGAACTTGTTGAACAGGTGCCGTTGGGCTTGGTGGTTCCAATCTCCGGCGGCGCGGCGGGTATCGAAGTGGCGACGGGCGCCCGGAGCGGCACGCAGCGATCCCAGCGCCCAGATCGGACCGACGGCAGCCAACCGCCGGTTCTTGATATGGCGGTGCAACACAACGGTTTTCTTGCCGCTGGAGCGGGTGATGGGGGCGGATCCGGCGAAGGCTTTCAAACCCCGGGCGTCGGCAAAACGGGTCCGGTCGTCACCGATCTCACCAAGCACCCGGGCACCGGCCAGCTTCCCCAGGCCGGGGAAGCTGGTGATGATCTCGGCGTCCGGGTGTTGGTCAAAATGGGCGATCACCGCCTCGGCCAATTCGTTGGCGGCGGTGCAGGCGGCATCGAATTGGCGCAGCAACGCCGACAGTTGGATGCCCATCGCGTTCTCCACGACCGGCGGCTGGTGCAGATAGGTCCCGGTGAAGACCTCCCGCAGACGCTCGATGTCGCGGTCGAGATGGCGGCGGCGCCCGGCCTTGATCAGCAGCCGGCGCAGCCGGGCCGGGGTCAGCTTCGCGGCCTGGGCCGGGGTTGGTGCAGCGGCCAGGATGGTGCGTGCATCGGCGCGGGCCAGCCCGCCTTCGGGCAGCCCGGCGAACGCGACGATGGCCGCCGGGTAGAAGTCTTTGAGCAGGTCGCGGATCTGGTTGCCGATCTGCTGACGCGCCCACACCGCGTCCTGTTGAGCGCGGGCCAGCACCCGGATGGCTTGAGCGAGCTCAGTGTCGGCGGGCAGCGGTCGGTGCGCGACGGCATCGGTGCGCACAATGTTGGCCAGCAGCACCGCGTCGGTGGTGTCGGATTTGGCCCCCGACACCGCATACCGGGCCCGATACCGCGAGGCCGCCAGCGGGTTGATCGGATAGATCACCCGGCCGGTTTCACGCAGAGCGGCCACCCACAGGCCGCGATCGGTTTCGATCCCCACCGGGATCGGATGCGCGGAGCTGTCACCAGCTTCGGCCAGCAGCGTCAACAGAGCCGCGAACCCGGCTGCGTCGTTGCCGACCCGCCCGCGGGCCACCACACGCCCCTCGTCGTCGACGACGACGACATCGTGATGTTCAGTGGCCCAATCAATCCCACAAAACAAGCCCAAGGTCTCATCACTCCTTCGATCGATGGTTCTGCTGTTACCGGTGGACTCACGCGGCGCCCTAATCGTGGGACTCTCAGGTCCGTCATCTCACTAGCCGTCCGTGACTCCAGCACGCCGCAGGACCTCGTTCTGTCGAAGAGCTCAAGGCTCGGGAACAACCATCGGGAAGTCAACCCTGCAACGGGCTCAGGCAACGGAATCCCACCACCATCAGACAGAGTCTGCCGCCAGGCGCGCCGTTCTTTCAGAAGTCGTCGAACGACGGGAAACACCAGGCATCACCCGGCGGCAAACCCCACCAGGAACAGACCCCGCTCAACAACCGGGACCCCATCCCTACTAAACGATTAGGA
>NZ_VTZN01000371.1 GCF_008370645.1 Mycobacterium simiae | reverse complement strand
TTTCTCCAGTGCGGCGAGCAATGCGCGGTTGCGGTCGCGCAGCTGCTTGCGCGCCTCAAGGGGCGTGTGGGGGGTGGCGCGGATGGCCAGTCGGCCAGCGGAGTTGAACAGCGTGCGCAACTCGCCCTTGGCTACCAGGTCGGCGATGGTTGCGGCCGGTAGCCCGGTGTGCCGGGCCAGGCTGACTACGGCGTCTCTGATCATCATGCGCTCCACTCCTCGCGCTGGCTGTCGTGGCGGACAAGGCGGCGGCCAACCCGGTGCAGCACGCCGGGCTGGTCGCTGTCGTGTGGGTCGTAGACCACTTTCTGATGGCCGCCCTTGGGGCCGGGCTCGTATTTCACGATGAACGGCTCGGGCTGTGCGTAGGGCTGCAGCGCCTCCGGCTTGGCGTGCGCCCGGATCTCGGCGCTCAGCTTGTGCAACGCGGCCCAGCGCCCGCACCGGCCGGTGGCCTGCCAGGCTTCCCAGACCCGGCGGCGGTGCAACGCGCCGGGATTGGTGACCAGCGGCAACCGCCAGGTGTCGGCGTCGGTCAGCGGGCTGGCGACCTCGGCGGGTGCCCCGGTCAGGGTGGCCGCCGCGTACAGCACTGGGGTCAAACCGTCTAACTCGACAGCGAGAACCGCCGCACTCAACCAGGCTTGGCGCTGCGACTCCGGGCAGTACACGATCTCCTCGGAGCCAAGGTCAGGATCGGCAACCTTGGCCGCTGCGATGAACTTGGCGGCCACCGCATCGAACTCCTTGGCTACGGCCCGGTATGCCCTGGCGGCCGTCGGCGCGACCAAGCGCAACAACTCGCTGTGCACAGCACTCCTGACCACGGCCGTCACATTGTGCTCATGCTCGGGGTAGTGCTCGGCCAACGCCGCGGCACGCAAGACGTCAACGTCGGCTCCGCTCGGTCTCACGATTTCGGCGGCCAGCCGGGCCGTGCACGGGTGTTGCGTCGACAAGAACGCCTCGAACCGCGCCCGCAATGCAGACCACTCACGCGGCGGCGCAATACCATGGGCGGCAACGACATCCACCGCGGCGATATGGGAGTAGAACGGGTCAGTCACAGGATTTTCCTTCCAGGTGTTCGCGGAGAGCTTGTTCGTCGACAAGCCAACGGCCACCGATCAATCGGCCACCCAATCGTGGTGCAAGCCTTTGCGTCTGGCGCCTAGACAAGCCCAACGCAGCGGCAGCCTGCTCGACGGTCACTGTTGGCGTTGTCTGCGGATAATGTTGCAGCACAGCCGATTGCGCGACGTCGTTTTGTCGCGTCACGGACAGGGCGGCGTTGAGGGCTTGCGCAAGCTCTTGATAGGCGCGGCTGGTCGGCAATCCGTTGGCACGCCTGGCACGCTCAGCGATCAGCACTGCATCACGAGCGACGCGCAGCATATGGCCGGACAGGATGACGGCACAGCCGTTGATGACCGTGAGGCCGTCGCCGCTCACCAGGACTCCCAGAGTCGCCCGGCGACGACGCCGGCCGGGCGATGCTTGGGGGACAGTGAGTCGACCCAGCGGCGGCATCCGGCCAGAGCCGGGCAGGTGCGGCACAGTTGCAGCGCGGCGGCCTCAGTGTGGTCGCGGTCGGGGTCGTTGTCGGGTCGCGGATCAAACAGATCCCAACGGCCTACACAGGCCGCACCGGGCAGCCGCGGGAT
>NZ_VTZN01000370.1 GCF_008370645.1 Mycobacterium simiae | reverse complement strand
TGGTCGTTGGTGTCCACCCGCTCGCTTTTTGAGCATCGGGCGGTGGTGGTGGGCGCCGACCGCGCGCGAATATTGGACGAGCTTGCGGGTGTAGCGGCGGGTGAGCCGGGTGCCGGTGTGGTGGTGGGTCGGGCCCGCCCGGTGGGCAAGACGGTGTTTGTGTTCCCCGGGCAGGGATCACAGTGGGCCGGTATGGGAGTCGAATTACTCGACACCTCAACGGTATTCGCCGAAAAAATGCGTCGCTGCGACAAGGCGCTAGCCGAATACGTGGCCTGGTCGTTGATCGACGTCGTTCGGCGAGCACCAGGCGCACCGGATCTGGATCGGGTCGATGTCGTGCAGCCGGTGCTGTGGGCGATCATGGTGTCTTTGGCCGAGTTGTGGCGCTCCGCGGGTGTCATCCCTGACGCGGTCATTGGCCATTCGCAGGGCGAGATCGCAGCGGCATGCGTGGCGGGAGCTCTGTCGTTGCAGGACGCGGCACGCGTGGTGGCGCTGCGCAGCCGGTTAGTAACGCAGCTGTCCGGGGCAGGCGGCATGGCCTCGATCGCGTGTGGACTCTCACGAGCGCAGGAGCTGGTGGCCGCATCCGGTGACCGTTTGAATATCGCGGCGATCAACGGCAATTCGTCGATCGTCGTCTCGGGTGACATGGACGCCCTCAACGAACTCATCCAGCGATGTGCGGCGGACCAGGTCCGGGCCCGCAGAATCGATGTCGATTACGCGTCGCACTCCGGCCACGTCGAGACAATCCGCGCGGAGCTACTTCGGCTCCTGGCGAGTATCACGCCCCGGTCTTCATCGCTCGCCTTCATCTCCACGGTGACAGGCGAACTGATGGACACCGCCGGTCTGGACGCCGCGTATTGGTATAAAAGCATCCGGCAGACGGTCCAGTTCGAGCAGGCCGTCCATACCGCCTTCGACCACGGATATCAGGTTTTCGTCGAATCCAGCCCGCATCCGGTGCTGGTCGCCAGCATCGAAGAGACGCTGGCCAACCAGGAGCATTCCAACGACGCGACTGTCGTTCCGACGCTGGGACGCGACGACGGCGCACTCCAACGGTTCTGGCTATCGGCGGGACAGGCCCATGTCGCAGGTGTACAGGTGGACTGGGCTGCGGTCATCGGAGGCGGCCGGCAGGTGGCGCTGCCGACGTATGGCTTTGTGCGTCGCCGGTTCTGGCTGAGCGAGTTTGATGCCGCCGGTGGCGACGTGCGCCGACTCGGGTTGGCCGGAGCCGAACATGGGTTGTTGGGCGCAGTGGTGCAGCGACCCGACTCGGGTGAAGTGGTGTTGACGGGTCACTTGTCGACGGCTGCTCAGCCGTGGTTAGCTGACCACGCGGTGTCTGGGGTGGTGCTGTTCCCTGGCGCGGGGTTCGTCGAGCTGGCCGTTCGGGCCGGCGACGCGGTCGGATGCGGCGTGGTGGAGGAATTAACCTTATCGGCGCCGTTGGTGGTGCCGCCGCTCGGTGCGGTGCAGGTGCAACTGGTGGTGGGCGCGCCCGATACCACCGGGCGCCGCACGTTGTCGATGTATTCACGGCCAGCCCAATCGGTTTCGGGCTGGACATGGCACGCCGAGGGGCTGCTGGGGGTGGGGGTGGTTGCTGCGGCCGCGGATCTGTCCAGGTGGCCTCCGGCCGGCGCGACACCT
>NZ_VTZN01000037.1 GCF_008370645.1 Mycobacterium simiae | reverse complement strand
AAGTGTCAGTGGCATACGTGATCGCCGAGCCCTGCATCGACATCAAAGACAAGGCGTGCATCGAGGAATGCCCCGTCGACTGCATCTACGAGGGCGCCCGGATGCTCTACATCCACCCTGACGAATGCGTCGACTGCGGCGCGTGCGAACCGGTGTGCCCCGTGGAGTCCATCTACTATGAGGACGATTTGCCCGGCGAGTGGAGCGAGTACAGCCAGATCAACGCCGACTTCTTCGCCGAGCTCGGATCACCTGCGGGCGCCTCGAAAATCGGCATGACCGAAAATGACCCGGACGCAGTGAAGTGCATGCCCACCAAGGCGGAAGCGTAACTCGCGGGTTGGTGCGCAATCGGCGCGCTGCATAGACAGCCCTGCGCCGGACCAACGCCGCTACTGCCAAGGGGCTGAATGGATTAACCGTGCGGGGTTTCGCAACGCCCTGGCGCTCAGCGAGGTCACGGGCCAGCGCACACACAACATGTCTGCGGCCGAAGCATTGCACGCTGTGCCCAACTATTGGCGACAACCAGAGTAGTCGCGGGCAGGTAATCACAACGACCCCACGACCCGGCCGCCGCCGAAAAGGTGTTGAGCGTCAGCCAAGTATCGGGAAGCACGCTGGGTGGCTTGCTTGTCCAACCCCGTCTCGAGCCTCTTGCCCGCGTGGTCTTAGCCGTCGCCGGAGAATCGCTCCCATGCGGACTGTCGGGCGATACCAAGCGCCCTACCGATTGCGGACCAGGTCACGCCACGGCGACGAAGCTCCAGGACCCAAGATCGCAGATCGGTTTCGACTTGCCGAGCCACAATCGCCATGCGAGGGATATGGCTGAGCATCTGCTTGTCGGTCATCGACTCCCACACCGGTAGCCGAAGCTGCGCCGGCTTGTCTGCGTGCTTTTCCATGATCCCGTCGGCGACCGCGACGCATTCGTTGCAGATGTGCACGCCGGGACCCGCCACCAGCTTGTCCACCTCAGTGTTGGACTTCCCGCAAAACGAGCACCAGATTTGTGCGGCCGGTTTGACGCGAGTACACATCGCCACTCCTTTGTCAAGCCCTTCCTGACAAGGGTACGGCGTCAGGGCCATCCTGACAAGCTACTGGGAAGGCCGGCTAAGTAGGGTGGCTACATGGGCAGAGCTCAGTTCGTCCACATCCTTCGGCAAATCGGCGCGGTGGGAGTGGCAGCGGTGACGGCGACTGCCACGCTCAACGCATACAAGCCGTTGGCTCGCAAGGGCTTCCCATCGCTGTGGTCGTGGATCTTCGGCTTGGTCGTCACCGAGTTCCCGTTGCCGACCCTGGCCAGCCAGATCGGCGGGCTGGCGCTAACGGCGCGCCGCCTAACCCGGCCGGTGCGAGCGATCTCATGGCTGGTTGCGACCATCTCGGCGGTCGGGCTGCTCAACTTCAGCCGCTCAGGCCACCGAGCTAATGTTCCGCTGACCGCGGCGTTGGACAGCAGCCTGGGGACCGGTCGCCGCACCGACTCAGCCGGGCTGTGGTGTCGCCCGGCTGGCGATGGCACCGCCAAGACCCCTGGACCGCTGCGCATGCTGCGGATCTACCGCGACTACGCCCACGATGGCGACATCAGCTACGGCGAATACGGCCGGGCCAACCACCTCGACATTTGGCGACGTCCCGACCTGGATCGGTCCGGAAAAGCGCCGGTGCTTTTCCAGATTCCCGGCGGCGCCTGGACGACCGGCAACAAGCGCGGGCAGGCCCATCCCTTGATGAGCCACCTCGCCGAACTGGGCTGGGTTTGCGTGGCGATCAACTACCGCCACAGCCCGCGCAACACGTGGCCCGATCACATTATCGACGTCAAGAGCGCCCTGGCCTGGGTCAAGGCGCACATCGGCGAGTACGGCGGCGACCCTGACTTCATCGCCATCACCGGCGGATCAGCCGGCGGCCATCTGTCGTCGCTGGCAGCGTTGACGGCAAACGACCCGCAGTTCCAGCCCGGATTCGAAGATGCCGACACCCGAGTGCAGGCTGCCGTGCCGTTCTATGGTGTCTACGACTTCACCCGCTTCGACGACGCGATGCATCCGATGATGCCCGGGCTGCTGGTGAAGTCTGTGCTCAAGCAACGCCCTGCGACGAACCTGCAGCCGTTTGTCACCGCGTCACCGGTCAACCATGTTTCCGCAGCCGCGCCCCCCTTTTTCGTGCTGCATGGCCGCAACGACTCACTGGTTCCCGTCGAGCAGGCGCGTGCGTTTGTTACCAGGCTGCGGCAGGTCAGCGCCCAGCCGGTGGTCTATGCCGAACTGCCGCTGACCCAGCATGCTTTCGACATCTTCGGGTCGGTTCGAGCCGCGCATGCGGCACTCGCCGTAGAGCAGTTCCTGGCCGAGACCTACGCGACGCAACACCGATGACCGCCGCATATCTGCGATGGGCCGCCGAGGGCGTCGCCAAGCGCATGGTCGATGCATATCGAAGCACCGGAGCAGACCTACCTTTCGGGAATCCGCTGCCGTCCCATGGCTGTGCAATGGAGGGCTGGTTCTGGCGCCTCACCGATAGCGTTTTGGGGCGCGTCGTCGTGAGCCTGTGCAGCGTCAATCGCCATCCGGAGGGGAACTGGGCCACTGTCGCGGTCGCCGTGCATCCGGGCGGCATTGTGCACTCGGCGGCCTTGGACGGTGCCGAAACCGAATCCGCTCCCTTCTCCGTCCACGCCGGGACCGACCCGGCGGGCCATTTGGTGGCGGACACCGACGGGCTCCAGATCGACCTCGACGACATCCAGCTGAATCTGCGATTCGCCGATCCGTTCAAGTGGCCCAAAGCCTTTGGGGGCGGCGGACTCTTTTCGTCCGTTCCGTTTCTCAGCCAATACTGGCACCCCTACCGCTTGGGCGGAAAAGCAAGCGGCACAGTCACAGTTAGCGGTGAAACCTGGTCGTTCGACACCGCCGAGCTCTACGCCGAACGGAACTGGGGCGCGGGCTTTCCGGAGCGCTGGTGGTGGGGACAGGCGCACGATTTCGACGACGCCGACATCTCGGTCGCGTTCTCGGGTGGGCTTCTTCAGCTCGGCCCGATCCGCCACGATGTCACCGGAGTGGCCGTGCGCCTCGGTAGCGAGGTGATCCGCTTGACACCGCCGGCGTTGGTCCGATCTCAGGTTGGCGATGGGCGCTGGCGCGTGCGCGCATTCACACCGCTTTACCAGATCGCGCTTGACGGAGACGCCCCCGACCGCCATCCGCACGTCTTGCCGGTGCCACTGCCCGCGGAGCGGCGCAACGTCGACACCGACTTTGAGCACCTTGCCGGGCGGCTTCGTTGCACCGTGCGCAAGTTCGGTCGGGTGGTGTTCGACGGCACCAGCGAGCTGGCGGGTCTCGAGATCGGCAGCCGCCCGGGCCGATAGCAGCACCGAGCTGACAGACAACTGCCTACACCAGCGGAGCTTACGGTTGCGGCCAAATCGTCTGGGACTTAGCGTCCGGCCAGCCTCTCGATGTCGACGACTTGACCGCGGTTGATGCTGACCCAGTCGCGCCCGTCTAGGTAGGGGCGCAGGCTGCGGGCGATCAGCTCGGCGTCAGCAGCCGACTTGGGCCGCTGCAGCTCGTAGACGTGCGGCAATTCCGCCATACCGACGACGACATTCCACAGCTTGAGGGCATCAGAGCCAGTTGGAGGGTCCACCAGCACCGGACCGAACAAGCATTGCCCGTCGATGAACAGCGTCGGCACCCCGTATCCGCCGGCGTCGACAACTCGCCGATGTTCGGCACGGACCTCGTCGTGAGTAGTCGAATCAGCAAGGGCCGCATCGAAAATCGCCGGGTCGACACCGACGTCGCTCAGCAAGCGTCGCGCAACGGCGGGATCGTGGGGTTTGCCGCCGAGGGTATGCAGTTCACGACCGACCGCGGCGTACCACTGGTCGAGTAACGACATATCCGTTCGGCGCAGCAACGCGCCGATGCGCATCAAGGACCAACCGTAGGACCACTCCCGCTCCCAGGGATGCTTCTTCCCCTCGACCCGATTGACCTCCTCCAGGCTGAAGAATCGCCAATTGATAGTGAGTCCCAATTGCGCTCGGACGTCGCGGATCCAGACCGAAGTCTGGTAGGCAAAGGGGCACATCGGATCAAAGTGAAAATCTACGACTGAGCTCGTCACCCCTAACCTTTCGACCGCGGCTCTGGTGCTGCTAGTTAGCGTAGTGGTCTTGCTCGTAAGTTCGTCAGGGTCGTTCTGTTGGAGGCCAGCGCCCATCCGACATGCGTCGAGATCGACGTCAACACAATCCGCGCGAGAGAGGTGTGACGGTAACGTCGATCTCGGCGCCAGTCACCTGCGGAACCGCCGCTGGCCACCAGTTAGTCCGCTATTGCACTATGACTTTGGCGGTGAAGGTGCACGTGGGCGCGTTGTCACCACCGACGAAGCTGGCGTACCCGGTGGCGATGGTGGTGGAGCCGGGCTTGAGCGCCGAGAAAGTCCAGACCTCGGTACCGGGTGCTCCCATCATGTCGGTGTCGGGCCGCACATACTGGTGACTGACTTGCTTGACGATCGTGGTGTCGCCGATGGTCGTGTCCTCCGCCCAGCGGAAGGGCGTGGTGTAATTCGACCCCAACGTGACCTTCAGCGTGTCACCGACCGCTAACGTGACATCGCGTTCGATGGCGCCGTGCTTTAACACTTCCTCCATCGGCACTTCGATGCTCTTGGTAGCCGGCGGCCTCGTCTTCTTGGCACAGCCCGTGCCACCTAACACCACCGCCAAGACGAGCATCGCGACGATCGCTGTAAGTCCGGTCTTCATGAACACCACCCTTTGCTCCGGGTTCGCAGCTTAGCCCTCCACCGGCACAAGCAAGACATCAGCGCGTGGGGTTTCCGGCGCGCCGAGCGTAGCGCCACGGAGAAACTGCGCGCGACTTTTCGCCACGCCGTTACGCTCGCCGCGCACCACCGCAACAAGTGAGGCTCCGTCCGGTAGCTTCTATCCGTGTTTGGCATCATTCGGCCCTGCCGTCATCGACTTGGCACCGAGCTCACCACAGCCTGGCGCGCCCAACTGTGTGGCCTGTGCCTGGCCCTGCGCGACGACTATGGCCAGACCGCGCGAATCGCCACCAATTATGACGGCCTAGTGGTCTCCCTGCTGGTAGAAGCGCAGTTGGAGGCCTCTCCCGCGCGACGCACCGCAGGGCCATGCCCCCTGCGCGGAATGCGGCGCGCGGACGTGGCGACCGGTGAGTGCGTGCGGCTAGCTGCAGTGGTGTCCTTGGCGCTAGCGACTGCGCGGGTGCGCGATCATATTGACGACCGCGACGGCGTGGTCGGTGCGGCCGCGGTGCGCCCCGCGGCCCGGCGCATCGCCCAGCGATGGGAGCGCCAGGGCGTTAACGCCGGGCATGTTTTGGGATTCGACGCCGGCGTGCTGGTGGCCGCGATGGAGCGCCAGTCCCGCCTCGAGGCGACGGCGGGCCCGGGCAGCTCGCTATTGCTGGTGACCGAGCCCACCGAGACGGCCGTCGCTGCAGCGTTCGGCCACACTGCAGTGTTGGCCGGCCGTCCTGGCAACGAGTCGCCGCTGCGTGAGGCTGGACGGCTGTTCGGGCGGGTTGCGCATCTGCTCGATGCTGTCGAGGACTATCACGACGACGTGGCGCGCGGAAAGTGGAATCCGTTGGTAGCCACCCGGTCCTCGTTGGCGGAGGCCCGCGCCCTATGCGACGACGCGGCGCTGGGTATCGAGCTCGCCCTGGCCGATGTGGAGTTCACCGACGGACGGCTGGTCCGCCGGCTACTGACCCGCGAAGTGCGCCGCGCTATCTCCCACAGGTTTAACGGGGCCGGCACACCCCATGGGGAGCAGGAAGGCATCAACTTCGGCAATCAGGCGATGGGCGCCGGCTCCTATCCCGGCACTCCCGAGGAGCTGCCTCCCATTCCCGAGCCCGAGCGCAAACAGGGCTGCTGGAACACCTGCACCGACGCCTGCTGCTGCGACTGCGAGTGTGACTGTTGCTGCGACAGCTGCTGCGATTGCGGGGATTGCTGCGACTGCTCCTAATGGGATTAGCCTGGCCGATGGCCGCCGTGCGCGCGACTAGCCCGTACCGGAAAATGGGCTGATGTTCGGCCTCGTCGTCATCGTTGCGCTCGTCGCCGCCGTGGTCCTTGGCACCCTGCTGGGTCGGCGCTACCGCGTGGGTCCCCCCGTGTTGCTGATCCTGTTGGGCGCGCTGCTGGGTCTGATCCCGAGCTTGGGCACAGTCGAAATCGACGGAGAGATCGTCCTGCTGCTATTCCTCCCGGCGATCCTCTACTGGGAGAGTCTGAACACCAGCTTCCGCGAGATCCGTTGGAATCTAGGCGTCATCATCGCCTTCAGCGTCGGGCTGGTGATCGCCACCGCGGTCGCCGTGTCATGGACGGGGCGAGCGCTCGGCATGGAGCCACACGCAGCAGCGGTGCTGGGAGCGGTTCTCTCCCCCACTGACGCCGCCGCGGTGGCCGGCCTGGCCAAACGGCTACCGCGTCGTACCCTCACCGTGTTGAAGGGCGAGAGCCTGATCAACGACGGAACCGCGCTGGTCCTGTTCGCAGTAACCGTTGCCGTCGCCGAAGGCGCCGCCGAACTTGGTCCGGCCGCCCTCGTCGGCCGCTTCGTCCTTTCCTATCTGGGTGGCATCATCTCGGGGCTACTGGTCGGCGGGCTGGTGACGATGCTGCGCCGCAGCATCGACGCACCTCTCGAGGAGGGCGCCTTGAGCCTGCTGACGCCGTTTGCGGCGTTCTTGCTCGCTCAATCGCTGGGGTGCAGCGGCGTGGTCGCGGTTCTCGTCTCTGCTCTGGTGCTCGCCTACACCGGGCCGCGGGTGATCCGGGCGCGCTCGCGCCTGCAGACCTTCGCGTTCTGGGACATCTTGACTTTCGTCCTTAATGGGTCGTTGTGGGTGTTCGTCGGGGTTCAGATCCCTGGCGCGATTGGCCACATCTGCAGCGACCACGGCGGACTCCGACGTGCCACAGTACTGGCGCTGGCGGTGACGGGTGTGGTCATCGCCACCAGGATCATCTGGGTAGAGCTGACTAGCCTGCTGGGGTTGGCTTTGGACAAGTCCTTGCACAAGCCCACCCGCTACGTGAGTTTTCGCATGCGCAGTGTCACCAGCTGGGCCGGTTTCCGCGGCGCGGTCTCGCTGGCCGCGGCGCTGGCGGTTCCGCAGACCACACACTCCGGCGCCCCGTTCCCGGACCGCAACCTGATCATCTTCGTCGTGTCGGTCGTCATTCTCGTCACCGTTCTGGTGCAGGGCAGTTCACTACCCGCTGTGGTCCATTGGGCTCGAGTGCCTGAAGATGCCACGCACGCAGACGAATTGCAGCTGGCTCGAACTCGCAGCGCCGCGGCCGCCGGTGCGGCCTTGCCGGAAGTTGCCCGCGCGCTAGGGGTCGGTCCAGACATCGTCAAGCACCTCGGCCGGGAGTACCAAGAACGCGCTGAGCTGGTGACGGCCAATGGTGACGACGCCGCTACCGACGATCTGGCCGAGCGTAGCGATCTGATTCGCCGCGTCCGGCTGGGTGTGCTCGAGCACCAGCGCAATGCCATCACCGCGCTGCGCAACCAAAACCTTATCGACGACATCGTGCTGCGCGAAGTGCAGGCGGAGATGGATCTACAAGAAGTGCAACTTCTCGACCCGTCGGCGCGCGGTAACGAGGCAGCGCATGGCTGACGAGCACGTCGACATCGTCATTTCGGGCGCCGGGCCCAACGGGCTGATGTTGGCCTACGAACTCGCCTTGGCCGGGATCCGGCCAATTGTGCTTGACAAACTACCCGGGCCCAGTCCCGAGCCCAAAGCCAACGGCCTTGTCGGACAGATCGTTCGGATGCTGAACATGCGTGGCCTGTATCAAGAGCTCAGCGGTGACGCCGGTCGGCCCCAACCGTCAACCGGATGGATGTTCGCCGCTATGCCACTGAATCTGAATGGCCTGCGCGACAACTCCTTGTACACGATGCTCATACCCCAGCCCAGACTGGTTGAGCTGCTGCAACGGCGGGCGCGTGGCCTTGGAGTGGATGTGCGCTGGGGGCATACGCTCACCGATCTGCAGTCCCGGTCGGAATCTGTTGCGGTGGAAGTATCCGCGCCGAAACACGACTATGACATCGCGGCGAGCTATCTGGTAGGTGCCGACGGCGGCCGCAGCCTGGTGCGCAAGACGTTGGGAATCGCCTTCCCCGGGAGCACATCACCGACCATTGGCAGGCTAGCTCACGTGCATATCCCGGACGAGCTCCGCAGCGCCGAAGGCGACGTCGTAATCCCCGGGCTGGGTAGGCTTCCGCATGGCCACAGCCGCTTCGACCGCGGTGGGCTGCTTTTCGCCGATTTCGAACCAGGCCGGTCTTTGCTCGGCACCATCGAATTCGGTCCGCCTGTCGGCGACGAGCCAATGACGTTGGCCGAACTGCGTCACAGCGTTCGCCGGGTGATCGGTGTGGACATCCCGCTTACGGCACCGAAAGGCGCTGGGCCACACGCTCTTCGCCGAGTCAACGGCCAGCACACCCGCCATGCTGAGCATTACCGCCGCGGGCCGGTTTTGTTGCTCGGCGACGCTGCGCACGTGCACAGTCCGATGGGCGGCCCCGGCCTGAATCTCGGGCTGCAGGACGCGATGAACCTCGGCTGGAAGCTTGCCGCCCAGATCAATGGTTGGGCCCCGGAGGGATTGCTGGACACCTACGAGTCCGAACGCCACCCGGTGGGCCAGCGGGTGATGATGCATACGTTAGCCCAGACCGCGCTGATGGCCCCGGGACCGGAAGTCGCCGCCCTGCGTACGGTGCTGGGCGAGTTGTTCACTATCCCCGAGGTGACCAAGCAGCTGGCGGCACTGCTGGCCGGCTCGGACGTCAGCTATGACGTCGGCGACGACCACCCGCTGTCGGGACGAGTCGTGCCCGATCTGATGACGGCTGCCGGACAGCGGGTCGACGAGCTACTGCACGACGCGCGGCCAGTGCTGCTCGACCTCACCGGTGGCCTGGCAGCGGCGGTACCCGGTTGGGCCGATCGCGTCACCGTGATCCCAGCCTCGATTCCGGACCCGCCCGCCGCGGCCATGTTGATCCGCCCGGATGGCTACGTCGTCTGGGCGACCGACACATCCGGGCCGACTGCCGAGGATGGCCTGCGCGCGGCGCTGGGTCGCTGGTTCGGTTGCCAGGGGCGGTCGTCGTCAGGGTCAGCAGCGGTCTGAGCTCAACGCCACAGACCAGAAATACCGCGGGCGAGGTCGAATTCGGCGACCCAGCAACCACGTCCACGTCGCGGTGCGCGGCGTAATCGGGTTCCCGGTCGCGTCGGCGACCCCGTCTCCACAAATGTTCGACGACTTTGCTGCGCAGGTCACACCACGCGAAACGGCGGTGGGATGCCAATAAATTCTCGAGGTTCGGCGCGGTTAGCGCGCGGGAATGCGGTCAATAACGGCGGCCACGGCAGCGAGAACGTCGGCTTCAAATGCCGTCGAGACCGACGCACCATCGAGCAGGCGTCGGCGGATCGCACCGCCGGCGATATCGATGACAGCCAGCGAAATCAGCTCTCGGACGCGGGCTGGATCAGGGGCGCCGGATTGGCCGGCGAGTGTGCTGATGGCGTCACGGATGGCGATGTTGCCGCTGGCAAGGCGCAGTGCTTCGGGCGTATCGGGGTCTGTCAACACATCCGCCGGGCGAAAGGCAGCCAGCAGACGGGCATCGTGAGGTTGGCTGCGAGCGAAACCGATGATCCACCGCGCGGCACCAAGGGCCGCCTCGCGCAGATTGTTTCGGCGCAACTCTTCCAGCAACGGGCCTTGGAAGCGTTGCAGCGCTCGGTCCCAGGCTGCGGTCAGAATCTTGTCGCGCGAGCCGAAACGGTGGTAAAGCGAACCCATCGGGGCGCCACTTTGGGCGGCGATCGCCTCGACGGTGACTGCGCGCGCCCCACGTTCCAGTGCGATCGAGCGCGCGGCGTCGAGCATCACGTCAGTGTCGTGTTGGCGTGGCCGAGGCATCCCTACATTGTGCTCGAACTCAGACCGACCTTGATAGTTTTAGAGAGTTCCCTCTAAAATGGTGACAGCTTTCCCTGAAAGGAGTGCAACCATGAACACAGCCGAGTGGCGGCGTCTCTCCGATGACTGCCTGGATGGGTGGAACCGCCACGATGTCGACGATGTCGTGGCATGGTACGACGAGCCGTTCGTTTACCGTGATCCCAACACCAGAGGAGATATTCAGCGTCACGATGCGCTGCGTGATTATCTCACAAAGCTTTTCGAACGCTGGGAGATGACCTGGTCGACGTGCGAAGTGTTTCCGTTCGACGGTAGCGACGGTGCCGCAGTGACCTGGAACGCCACCTTTCGGCTCCGCACCGGTCCAGGCCGTGTCGACATTCGCGGCATCGACATCCTCGTGCTCCGCGACGGCAAGATTGCGCGCGACGACATCTTCTTCGACAGATCGCTGCTGACCGCCCTGGCAACCACTAGCGCGGCCTAGATTTTCCGTGATCGCAGGCGATGGGTGAGCGCTTGATCTCCGTGTTGATCTTCTGGTTGTGGTAGATCGCACATCGGCCCGGTCGACGGGCATTGAGACTGGTCGTCACAGGCGTCTATCGTTGCCCTGCAGCCATATTCGTCACAAGCCGATGCACTGAAGCTGCAACCACGGCGACACCGTCCCGCGCGTCCCCGCCAGCAGTAAACACACAACGCAGCCCAGCGCACGCTCCGCGCGGAGGAACTACTGCTCTAGTAGGAAGATTCGGCCCAGCTGCCTTGCGGATAGGGCGGAACTTGGCCGGCGAAGGTTCCGTCGGTGAGCGTGCACAGCGTGTCGGAGACGGTTCCCGCGTTCGCCAATGTCTTGGTCTCGGCACCTGGTACCACGCGCACCAGCACTGCCTGCCAGAAATAGGCGATACCGCCGTGTTCGTACCAAACAAACCAGTCGCTGCCGCGGAAGCCGGCACGAATCAGGCGCCGAAACGGCAACGAGGGATCGGTGGCCGCGTCCGTTTTGTTGAAGGGCGCGCCGATATCGGCAATGGGCGGCAGCAGTCTGAGCAGCTGCGGCGGTAGCTGTGTCACACTGCGCACTTCCTGGACGGGCGTCGCCAGTGGGCATTGCGTGTTAGGCATCGCTTGGGCGGGTGTTGACGTCGCGACAGCCATGATCAGGCCGGCGCCAAGCCACGGTGCCAAAGTTCGCCCGTTGAGTAACCAGCGCGCCATGTTTCGACTACCTACTTTAGTTTGTGCCCCTGAGGCTATCGTTTGTCGAGCCATGGCCATGGCTAACCCCCTAAGCCGCTAGTTGCCGGCCGGTCGATAGGCTCGGCGTGGCCGCCGAGGATGCTCTGCTGCGAACGGCAAGGAGGTGAACCGGTGAGCTGCCGAGACCAGGTGCTGATCACCGCCACGGAGCTGGCGAAGCTGATCAGGGCCGGCGAGCCGGTCACCATACTGGACGTGCGGTGGCGACTCGACCAACCCGACGGGCGTTCGGCCTACCTGCAGGGCCACCTACCCGGAGCGGTATACGTCTCGCTCGAGGAGGAACTGAGCGACCACAGGGTGGTCGGTCGCGGCCGTCACCCGCTGCCCTCCGGGGCACAGCTGCAGGCCGCCGCACGCCGCTGGGGAATACAGCAGGACAGGCTGGTCGTGGTCTACGACGACTGGAATCGGGCCGGTTCCGCCCGAGCATGGTGGGTGTTGAGCGCGGCTGGGATCGCGAACGTCCGCATCCTCGATGGTGGTCTCGACGCCTGGCGCTCAGCGGAAGCGGCCATGGATATCGGGCCAGTGGTGCCCGAGCCGGGGAATGCGACCGTGCGCCACCAGGATTTGTACACCGGAAGTCAACCGGCCCTAACGGCGCGGCAATCCCAGGCAAGGAACATGATGCTGCTCGATGCACGCGCACCCGAGCGCTTTCGCGGCGACATCGAGTCGGTAGACGCGGTTGCCGGTCACATTCCCGGCGCCAGAAACCTGCCCAGCAGTACCGTGCTCGCCGGGGACGGAACGTTTCTCGACGCTGCCGCGCTCGCCCGACTGTTGTCCCGTCACAGCATCGATCCCCGCCGCCCGGTAGGCGTCTACTGCGGCTCAGGTGTCACCGCTGCTGTCACTATCGCGGCGCTCGCCGCGTTCGGCTGTGGAGCGGCACTCTATCCTGGGTCATGGTCTGAGTGGAGTGCGGACCCGACCCTTCCGATTGCTCGCGGCGCCGAGTAGCCATGTTGCTATCACATCGGTGGCGTCCGCTAAGGTACTGACCCGGTGAAAGATCGGGCATCGTTTCGCGAGCTGCGGGTGTAGTTGTGGAGTATCTGACGCTAGACCAAATCAACGCGGCGGCGGACCGGCTGCAGCAGGTGATGCGCCTAACCCCAATCATCGCGTCGCGAATGTTGTCGGCTTGCACGGGCGAACGGGTGTGGCTCAAATGCGAGAACCTGCAACGCACCGGTTCGTTCAAGCCCCGCGGAGCCTACAACCGGATCGCCAATCTGAGCGCCGAGGACCGAGCTCGCGGAGTCGTGGCGGCCAGCGCGGGCAATCATGCACAGGGGGTCGCGTGGGCCGCGGCCCAGCTCGGGATCGCGTCGACGGTGTTCATGCCGGTCACAGTCGCGCTCCCAAAACTGGCTGCCACCAAGGCTTATGGTGCGCAAGTTCACCTCATCGGCGACACGATCGACGACGCGCTGGTCGCCGCGCGTGAATATGCGGAGCAACACGACGCGGTGTTGATCCACCCTTTCGATCACGCCGACATCGTCGCCGGCCAGGCCACGGTCGGGTTGGAGATCTTGAAGCAGGTTCCCGATGTCACAACCATCGTGGTGCCGACCGGCGGCGGAGGGCTGGTGGCCGGAATTGCCACCGCGATGCATTTTCTGGCACCACAGGTGCGGGTGATCGGAGTGCAGGCCGCGAATGCGGCAGCCTGGCCAATGTCGTTGGCCGCCGGACATCCGCTGCGCTTGGAGTCGATGTCGACGATGGCTGACGGCATCGCCGTTGCGTCGCCCGGAGCCATCCCCTTCGCCCATGTACAGGCGTTTGTCAACTCGATTCAAACGGTGAGCGAAGAGGCCCTATCGCGCGCACTGTTGTTGTGCATGGAGCGCGCGAAACTCATCGTCGAGCCGGCCGGCGCGGCGGCCGTGGCAGCGCTGATGACCCGGGTACCCGAACTTGACCTAAACGGCCCCGTTTGCGCCGTCTTGTCCGGCGGCAACATTGACCCACTGGTGTTAACCCATGTGATCACCCACGGCCTGCGTGCGGCCGGGCGCTACCTGGCGATAACAGTCACCATCCCGGACCGGCCCGGCGGACTCAGCAGGCTACTTGCTGCGGTCAGCGCGAGCGGCGTCAGCGTGCTCGACGTGGTGCACTCCCGTACCGCCCGCAAGCTGGCATTGGACGAAGTCGAGGTGCGGCTTACCCTCGAAACCCGGGGTCAGGCACATCGTGAGGATTTGCTGGCCACCTTGATCGAAGCGGGGTTCGTCGTGTCCGTGGAGGACAATTAGAGCTCGGTAGTGGCACTGCCGTTCGCGGCCAACGTCCGGCAACGACCGAGCCACCTATGGGGAATGCTCGTGGGGATAACGGCTGTCATGCTCTCGACACCTGGACGCACCCAGGCTCATGATGAGACCCTCGGACTCGGCTCGCCTTTCGCCCGCCACACCGAGCGGGAGAAATTGCCGAACGTCCAGACGCTGCGTCGTTCGAATTTCCAGTTGTGCGAGCACCCGGCACATCATTACCGGCTGGTATGTAAGCATCCAGGGAGGTCATGGTGAATACGAGCTATCTGATGGCGCTCGATGCCGGCGGCAGTGGCGGGCATTGCTTGCTCGTGGACGTGGTGGGGGGCGTGTTCACCCGCACCTTTCGCTCGTGGTCACACCCGGCGGCGCCCGAAACCGACGGGCTCGGTACGGATCTGGATCTGGACCTGGTCTCGGCGAGCCTCGCCGAAGCGGCCCGCGCGGCGCTTAACAACGCGGGCGCAACGCCGGATCAGGTGCTTGCCGTAGCGGCCACAAGCATGCGGCACACCACGGTGGTGCTCGACGCTGACGGGTGCGCCCTGCTGGCCACGCCCAACCGTGACGCCCGCGCCGCCGGCGAGGCCTGGCAGCTAGCGAGCGAGCATGGCAGCACCCTTTACGCGCGCACCGGTCAATGGCCCAGTCCCCTCGCTACCGCAGCGCGGTTGCGCTGGTTGGCAACGACGAACCCGGACGCGTGGGCGCGTGCCACGACGGTGTTCACGCTCAGCGACTGGATCGCCTACCGGCTTTGTGGCGAATCCGGCAGCGAGGCGTCGCAAGCCAGCTCCACCCTGCTTTTCGATATTGCGCAACGCGAGTGGGCGGCTGATCTCGTCGAGGAGCTGGGTATTCCGCGTCGCCTGCTGCCGGGCATACACCCTTCCGGCACATGCCTCGGCACGGTCACCACCGCAGCGGCGGCAATGTTCGGCCTACGCGCCGGGACTCCCGTCGTCGTGGGTGGCGCCGATAGCCAGTGCGCGTTGCTGGGCGCCGGTGCCGTAGCGCCCGGACAGGCGGGAGCGATTGGCGGCACCACGGTGCCCGTCCAGCTGGTCCTTGATCAGCCTGTCGTCGATATCCACGAGCGACTGTGGACCGGTTGCCATGTGCTGTCGGACCGTTGGGTGCTGGAGAGCAACGCTGGAGCGATGGGTGAAGCGCTGGACTGGTTTGCGCGAATCGTGTACCCGGATGCCGCGCATCCGGTGGCCCACTTCCTGACCGAAGCCGGACTGTCCGAACCGGGTGCGGCGGGCATTCTGTCCACTCTCGGCACCAGCGTGATGAATGCCCGCGAGCTGCGGCTGCCGACCGGCAGCCTGACCATGTCGCACCTGAGCACGGCACATGATCGGCAACGCCGGCACCACCTGGAGCGAGCCGTGGTCGAAGGCATGGCCTATGCGGTGCGCGCCAACCTCGAACAGTTACGCGACGTCGCACCGCCACCAGCAGATCCCGCACCCTTCCACCTCGCCGGGGGCATGTCGCGCAGTGCGGTATTCGCGCAGATAATCAGCGACGTCCTCGGCCAGCCTGTCCAAGTCGGCGCCACATCCGAATCGAGTGCGCTCGGCGCCGCGCTCTGCGCCGGGGTTGCCGTCGGAGTGTTCACTGACCTGGCCCAGGCCGCGCAGCGTCTTCGCGGCCAGGCACGAACGGTGCTGCCGGACAGCGAGCGGTTGACTGCCTACCAGCAGCTCTACAGCGGTTGGCAGAAGTTGCGTGCAGCCGGTGCCAGCGCCGAAACACTCGCGTCTCAGCTGATTTTGCCGTCAACACTCAAGGCGATGAGCCGTACTGCGGCTAAGCACCGACCGTGGCTGCGTCCGCGCATGCTGGTGACCGCGGAGCTGGACGACGAATCGCTGGCAACGTTGCGCGCTCTTGGCCACGTCGAATACGCGAGTTTTCGCACTGCGATGCGCCTACTCACCGGGCCAACCTTGGTCGAGGCGCTGGCCGGGGTGCAGGTGTTCATCACCGAAGTGGATGTGGTGGACGCCGACGCGGTGCGTCAGCTGCCTGACCTGAGAATCGTCGCCGCATGCCGAGGCACCGCAGTGAACGTCGACCTGGCGGCGTGCACCGCTTTCGGCATTCCCGTCCTGCACGCCCCGGGACGCAACGCCGACGCTGTCGCCGACCTCACCGTCGCGTTCTTGCTGATGCTGGCTCGACGCTTGCCCGCGGCGTCCGCGTTCCTCCGTCAGCCCGGGATCGCCGCGGGGGACATGGGCCGAATGGGTCAGGCATTCACCAGCCTGCAAGGCCGCGAACTCTGGCGCAAGACCATCGGTTTGATCGGCTTCGGCGCTGTCGGGCGCGCGGCGACCCGGCGCTTGCGCGCCTTCGGCGCACGCGTCCTGGTCTACGACCCGTACGTTAGCGTCGACCAGATCGTGCTGGCCGATGCCGAACCGGCGTCGCTAGATGCGCTGTTGGAAACCAGTGACTTCGTCAGCCTGCATGCCGCGGTGAGCGACCAGTCACGGGGGATGATGGACGCAGCCGCGCTGGCCCGCATGCGGCCGGGCACGTGCCTGGTCAACACGGCGCGAGCGGCGCTCGTCGACGAGGCGGCCTTGGCTGACGCCTTGCGCAGCCGACATCTCGGCGGTGCCGCACTGGATGTCTTCAGTGTCGAGCCCCCGGGGTCGGATCACCCGCTTCTGGCCCTCGACAATGTGATCGCGACGCCGCATGTCGGCGGCAACAGCATCGATGTGGCAGCGCATCAAGGGAGCATCATCGCCGCGGACGTGCGCCGGCTGCTCGTCGGCGAGGCACCGCACCACGTCCTGAACCCCGAAACCCTGCGTATCTTCGACTGGAACGTGGCACGCCCAACACCGGCACCCGACGTCCTCGAACAGCTGGCCCGCCAGCCGGGGCCCGCGGTGTCGGACCTGCAGCTCAACCGCGGTGCCGCCCCGAAGCCCCCGGCCCCGACCGAATCCGCCTCGCGTGCATCGACATTGGCTCCTGGTGCCGCGGTACCGTCGGAGGTGCGCGAGGGCATGCGGCGCATCCTGCAGGGTTTTGTCGAACGCATCGCACGCGATGCCGCGCTAGGCGCGTTTGCCGCAGGCAAATCCGTCACCCTGCATTTCACGCTTACCGACGTTGACCTGGCGTTCGTCCTGCAACTGCACGATGACATGATCACCGCTTACCTCGGCAACCCCAGCGAGGCGGCTGACGTCGAATTGCGCATGCGCGCAACAATTCTCGACGGGATGTTCACCGGCCGCGTAAATCCCCTACAGGCGGCCATGGGCGGCCGGCTTTCATTCAGCGGCGACACTGCCAAGGCCATGACGTTGCAGAACATGCAGAACGATCTGGCCCGGCTCTACCAGGAGGCTCGTGAAGAAGCCGGTGATCCGGGCGATCTGGCGGCCGTTCCCGAAGGCGCTGAAGCTGAGGCGACGGCGCGCCCCACGACCGCACGGCTAACGAGAGCGGCTGTCGGGACGGCGGGTGATATCCGCGACGAACTGCTGCAGACCGTGCACGAGCTGTATACCGCCGAGTTAATCACTGCCACCGGCGGTAACGTCAGTGTGCGCATCCCCGGAACCGACGAGCTCTGGATCACCCCGAGCCAGATGTTCAAAGGGGATCTGCGGCCGGAAATCCTGGTGCGCTTGAACCTGGACGGGCAGGCATTGGATACCGGCGCGCCATCGCCGTCGAGCGAGCGAATGATGCATTGCCGGGTATACCGTGCCCGCCGCGACGCTCAGGCCGTGGTGCATGCCCACGCGCCACACGCCACCGTGCTGGTCAACGCCGGATTGCCATTCCTGCCGGTTTCTACCGAAGCCGCGTTCTTCGGCGATATTCCGCGGGTGCCGTTTATCATGCCGGGCACTGACGAGCTGGCCCGTGCGGTGGCCGCGGCCATTCGAGATGGCTGGGCGGTGCTCATGCGCAACCACGGGCTGCTAGTCGCGGGCCGCAGTCTGCGGCGCGCCGCCGACATGGTCGAGATCATCGATCGGTCAGCCCAGATCATCCTTGGTTGCTATGCCGTCGGCAAAGAGCCGGCGATACTGCCTGATGATGTTGTCGAAATGCTGCAGCAGATGGGTGATCTCATGGCGTGACTCGACTACCGCGCCCAGCTGGGGCGGTGCCGGTTTGGGTCGCGAAATCAAGTTCGGCACAGATGCTTTCGGTTGGACGGCAAGCGCAATGGCTTTGTCGATTGTGGCCGGGCACAACGAACATACCGACCCGCAAACCGCCGATGACTGATGTGGTTGCCGTTGTGACGCCGAACCCTATGTCACCGCCCCGACGGTTACCCGGCCGTGCTGGCAAACGGTGGTTGCAAATGCTCGAACATGGGAAAATGCCGCACATTCAGAGTCGCCAGTTCCAGGCCCTGCACGTCCGCGGTTGCCGCGATGAGATAGTCGCCGAGTCCGATTCTATTGTGGCTGAGGCAGTATCGGCGCATCAGGTCTCCGGCGCGGCGCGCGATGATCTCCGTCGCCGGCTCCACGCGGAAAGATGCAAGCAGGCGCCACACGTCGCGCCGATCGACGGTCCGCATACCGCCGATCAGCTCTGCGATCGATACCACGCTAATTGTCAGAGGCCCGTCGTTTCTGACCTTGAGAAGCCAGTCGCGGGCCGCGGCGACACCTTGCAAATGCGCGATCAACACATCGGAGTCGACCAGGATCACGACGTTCGGCGCCACATTCGGGCAAGGTGTTCCTCACGATCACCGGGAAAACGCCCCGCCACGTCGAGGCCTCGAAGAGTGCCGAACGAATCGTCGATCGCTTTGAGATCCGAGGCCAGATTGTCGTCAGCGCTGGCCAGTGCACGCTGCAGCAGTTGGCGGATGAGCTCGGCCCGTGACACGCCTTCCTGTTTCGCCAACCTGTCCAAGCTTGCGGTCTGCCGCTCGTCGAGGTAGATATTGGTCCGACGCATACACCGCATCATACATCACTATTGTGCCTCTCCGAGGTGAAAGCGGTTGGACCAACCACGCCATCGGCATCGGCATCGGCACCGGCATCGGCATCGGCATCGGCAGTGAACACCCGGCCAGCCGACGGTGCGATGATGCCGGCCGACAGACACCAACGCCGCGGTGAATCTGGCCCGCTGTGGCCACACCCACAACGACTCTTGTCCACCCCCGGACCCCAAGCTGGGGGTACCGCCCGCTGCGGGGGAGCGGCCGGGCGACCAATGTCCGCCGACGGGACGGCGCTGGGCAACACCCTGGTGTTGGTGAAACCAGCCCGGACTACGCGGGAACCGGTGTTCTCACCGTAGCTGCGGCCTGAACTGACGAGCGCCCGAGCGGGCGGTGTCGGACAGCATCGCGCCGCTGTCCATCACCAACCAGGGGTGGCAGGCATGCCTGACGAATCAGCCTGGTCGCAGCCGCTACCGGGGGCCCGGTGCCGGTCACTATGTGTAACTTCACCGCCGAAGGCGAGGCTATTACGTTGCAGACGCCCAGAGCTGCACCTGACGGGCGGTCCTGGTGGACTAGATGGACGACAATGGTTGACCGCTAACGTGGTTGCTTGTGACTGACAACCCGCTCGAGGTAACGACGCTTGAGCAATTGCGCCGCCGCACAAGTTTGAAGTGGCGTGCTTACCCCGCCGATGTCTTGCCATTGTGGGTCGCAGAGATGGACGTCAATCTCGCGCCGGCGGTGGCCGAGTCCATCCACCAAGCCATCGACAACGGCGATACCGGATATCCTTTCGGAACTGGCTATGCCGAGGCGGTCGCTGAATTCGCTGCCCAGCGGTGGCAATGGCACGACATGTCGGTCGACCGCACGGCCATCGTGCCCGACGTGATGCTCGGTGTCGTGGAGACGTTGCGTCTGGTCACCGATCGCGGTGACACCGTGATAGTCAATTCACCGGTATACGCCCCGTTCTACGCATTCGTCTCGCACGATGGCCGTCGTGTGATGGAAGCGCCACTGGGTGCCGATGGCCGACTTGACCTGGACGCGTTGGCAGAAGCGTTCTCCCGAGCCCGTCGCTTCGGCGGTAACGTCGCCTATTTGTTGTGTAATCCGCACAACCCGACCGGAGCCGTGCACACCGCCGAGGAACTATGCAAGGTCGCCGAACGGGCGCGCCAATTCGGTGTCCGGGTGGTATCCGACGAGATTCATGCGCCGCTCGTGTTGCCTGGAGCGCGATTCACGCCGTATCTCAGCGTGCCTGGGGCCGAGAACGCGTTGGCGTTGATATCCGCGTCCAAAGCGTGGAATCTGTGCGGGCTGAAAGCAGCCCTGGCCATTGCCGGTGCCGAGGCAGCCAGCGACCTTCGCCGGATGCCCGAAGAGGTCAGTCACGGGCCTAGCCACCTGGGTGTCATCGCCCACACGGCGGCATTCCGCAGCGGCGGCGAATGGCTGGACGCGCTACTGCAGGGCCTGGACGCCAACCGAACGCTACTGGCTGATTTGGCCAGCCAGCACCTCCGCGGGGCGAAATACCTCTGGCCGCAAGGCACGTATCTCGCTTGGCTGGATTGCCGCCAACTCGGTTTCGATGACGAGGTGCGCGCTGGCCTCGCGGTGGTCTCCGACCTGTCCGGGCCGGCCCGGTGGTTTCGGGACCATGCCCGGGTAGCACTCAGTTCTGGCTACGTCTTCGGAACCGGCGGAGCCGGGCACGTACGCATCAATTTCGCGACGTCCCAAACCATCCTGACCGAAGCCATATCGCGAATGGGCCAGGCGCTGCTGGACTCCCGCTAGTGGTGGCGCACTGGTGAATTCGTCGGGGGTCGGTACGCGTCGAAACTGACGCCAGCGCGGAAAAACGCGAGAAGGCGTGACGCCAACGACAGTCTCGGCGCAGCGACCGCAATCCCCACCCCGGCGACCTGACCGACCAGACCGCTAGTGCTTGCGTGGGGCACTTCGCCGATCCAAACCCTCGATGACCCAGGTGGCCCATTCGATCTCCTGCCGGGTCCAGCGCAATCCCTGCTCCAAAGCGGCGCGGCCAAAGAAGCTGTCGTCGTCGTCGGACCAGTCGTGGGTGTCTCGAAGCTGCTCGTAGTGCGCGTGCTCCTGCTGTGCCGCAGATAACAGCGACTCCACATACTTGCGCGCCTGGCTCGGGGTGAGCTGGCCGAGTAGAAAGACACGCAATAGCGCGGCATTTCGAAGCGGCGGATCCTCCTGCGGAGACGTCATCCACCGATAGAGCTCAGCACGTCCCGCGTCAGTGATCGCATACTCCTTGCGCCCCCGCGGCCCGATATCGGATGCCTTGATCAATCCCGCTGCGGCCAGCTTGTTGAGCTCGCCATAGAGCTGGCTTTGGGTGGCCGGCCAGACGTTGTCCATCGACAGTTTGAATCTCTTCAGCAGGTCATATCCGCTGCCGGGCTGCTGGGAAAGCAATCCCAATGCCGCATGTCGCAGGCTCACGTCTCCATCTTAACCGTCCAGCCTTGACATGTCACTAATGAAATGACAGTATCGACATGTCAATAGTGGAATATATGCCAGGAGTTGAGATGGACTCGACGACCCGCCCGCAAGCCAAAGGCCCCGGCCGCGCGAATTTCATCGATACATTCCTCAAGTCGCCGTTCGCCGGAATAGCGCCGTGGGTGCTGCTCTCGATCCTGTCGGGACCTGGACGCTTCGCGGAAGCGACGCTCGCTGCCCTCGGGTTCTCACTGCTCGTCATGGTTGTCGGGCGCAGCCGTGGCATCAAGATTCACGCTCTGGAGATCTTCAGCGCCGTGTTCTTCGGGGCGCTCGCCGTCGTCGGCCTGCTTGCGACCGCCGGCGTCATCCAGTGGCTGGAATTGTGGGCTGGTGAGCTGACGAACATCGTGCTGGCTGGCTTCGCTTGGCTGACCCTGCTGATCGGAAAACCGTTCACCATCGCCTACGCCAAGGACACCACCTCACCAGAGCATTGGGACAGCCCGCTGTTCAAGCGGATTAACGGCGTGATCACGGCCGCATGGGCGAGCGCCTTCACCTTCGCAGCCGGTGCCGGCTTCGTCGGCGACTACGTCTTTCGCGACGCCGGCAACTTCTGGACTGGGTGGATTCTGCAGCTAGCGGCAATCTTCTTCGCGGTGTCGGTCACGGAGTTCTACCCAGGTTACGCCGCGGCCAAGGTCGACCTGGCCAACGGGCAACCAGCGCAGCTGCCTTCGATTGTTCAGATCATCCAGTGGCTACCAAAGTTCCTGGTAGTCACCGCAATCGTGGGTTTCTTCACCGACTCCGTTGATCTGATCATGGGCATAACGCTGATTGTGGTCGGCAGCCTGGGAGCCGGGATCGTGACGGCACTGTCACCTTCAAAACCGCGAAACATAGCGGCGGACTGAGGCTTAGAACCGGCGCTCGCCCCATCGCTTGATTCGCTCCACGCCCGCGACGACCTGCACATACCATCCGCCGTCGAAGCTGATCTCGTCCCGCGGAACCACCGCCACCCGCATATCTGGAACACCGTCGCTGACCCAGCGCATTTCCCCGTTGTCCATAGGCAAAAACCCGGCCGCGATGTATTGCGAATGACCGATTCCCGAGCCGAAACTCCACGATCCGCTCAGCCGGTAACCGCCGTCCACCGTCATCCCCTGCCCGTTCGGGAAAAACTGGCCTCCCATCGTGACGTGGTTGGCGTGCGCGGTGAACACCTCGGCAAAGCCCTCATCAGGAAGATAGCTCGCCGCAGCGAACGCCGACGGCAGGTTGGCAATGCCGATCCAACCGAATGACCCATCCTGCCAAGCCATTTCGATCCACGTCTCGATCATTTCGGGAAACGACGGCTCAATGCCGCCCGCCGCGACCGGATTGAAAGCCGACATCAGCCCGGTGGTCCACATTTGGTCGACGATCGCGTCCGTCAGCGTGCGGATGCGCTCGGATTCATCGGCCTGGGCCCGCACCAGCTCCCGCATGCCTCGCGCCAGCGCGGCGGTTGTCGAAGCCATCAGTTCGTCCTCACTCACTCCGGAAGGCCGAACAGCGAGCCCAATCAGTGCCTACCACGGCTGCAGCCGTCCCGGCCTTCCAGGGTTGCTGCGCAGCCGGCCAGAACCGCAAGAAAGCTCGACCGCAGCAGCGGCCGGGTAACCGACTCCAGGACCTTGCCGCCTGCCCGCGCCGGGTGCGTATAGCTGCTCAGCCAATCGACGTGGGTGCTGTTGCCTGACACACTGAAGGTTAGTGTGCCGCCGTGGTGGTTGAACGGCGGAAATGAGCGCACGATGAGGTAGGAATAGCTGCCCGGCCGGTCGAAGGCCGTGATTGCCTCCAGAAACCAGATGCCGATTCCGATCACCTCACGCACCGCGCCGGCTCCCGGCGGGGACGAATCCTTGGCCCACCCGGCCCTGAGGACCAACGGGGCTGCCGTCAGCACGTTCGGGTCAGCCAGCAGGTCGAAGACCTGCTCGATAGGTGCGGCGATGGTGCGCGCCACATGAATCTCGACCATGAGATCTCCTGTCCGGCCGATGCCGTGTACTGCCGCACATGTTAGACGCCGCCAACACATGGCTGGTAAGTGGCCGCAGTGGCAGGCACGATGGGTGGATGGATGTCGAAAGCGATCGGAAACGGCGCCGAGACGCTATCGCCGGCGCGGACCGCGTGATCGACATCTACCAACAACACGCTGCGTCATGGTCACACGATCGCCGAGATCTGCTCGAAAAGATTTGGCTTGACCGGCTTTTGAACTTGCTCCCGGCGAACTCCCAGGTGCTTGACCTCGGCTGCGGAACCGGCGTACCGATTGCCCATTATCTGATCGACCGTGGTTGCCGGGTGACAGGAGTGGATGCGTCGACGGCAATGATCGCCAGGTGCGTGAGTCGCTTCCCCACCCACGAATGGCATGTCGCCGACATCCGCAATCTGGCTCTGAACCGAAAGTTTGACGCAATCCTAGCCTGGGACAGCTTTTTTCATCTTCCCCAGGCCGATCAACGCCGAATGTTTGCCGCCTTCCAACAGCATGCCGCGCCAGGCGCCGCGCTGATGTTCACCAGCGGCACATCGGCCGGCGAGCTGATTGGCACCTATCAGGGTGAGCCGCTCTATCACGCCAGCCTGGATGCAGCCGAATACCGAGCGCTGCTGCACGGCAATGGGTTCGAAGTGGTCACGCACGTGGTGGAGGACCCCGGTTGTGGTCATCACACGATCTGGTTGGCGCGACTCAACTGAACAGCTCCTTGACCAGCAGACCTGGTGAAGCGCTTAGCATGTGGCCGCAACTACTGTCGTTACACAGGCGGATCGCACGGGAAGCGGTGGGTAGCGGCGCAACGCACGCCCGGCAAACAGGTCGAAAGGGGAAGCGATGACGCACAATTCAATTGGAACTCACCGGCGCCTGAGCCGCTCACCGCTTGACGGGACCCCAACCAGATCGCCGCGTACCGGGGTCGCCGCACTCTTGATCGGGGTCGGCACTATCCATTTCGTGGCACCCAAACCCTACGTATCGGGCGTTGCCGCCGCGACGTACCCAGGGGATCGCGGTCCTTGCGTCGAGACTGACGTGAGCGTCATACCTTCTCGCACTTTTCCGCGCTGGTGTCAGTCTCGACGGGTGTCGGAGGCGCGGTCAAAGCCCGGCGCCAACCGGCGGTGGCGGCGAGCGGTTCGAAGCCCGGCGCAATCGCTCTGGCCGAAGGCTCGCCATGAACTCGTTGTGGCTGGCCTCGTCACCCTGCGCCAGTGCGACCAAACCGCGAAGCCGCAGAGTTCGGGACGAATCCGGGATCGGTCGGCACCGATGCCAAGCGGTCGATGACCACGCGCGCTTCTCGCAGATCGGCCTCGGTCCCCTTGAGACCCGTTGCCATTGCCAATGGTGAACCGATTCGTCGGATCTCCCCCGGCCAGATCGATGGCCCGCTGCGCCAGTCGCCGAGCCTCCCGGACCTCACCGGCCTCCATTTCGCGTAGCTCCCCGCGTAGAACAGACCGACCGTGAGCGTCGGATCTCCGATTGATTCGATCAGCCCGATGAGCTCGCAGGCCAGCCTTGCCGCATCACGACCACGGCCGTTGACCACAAGCGCCATGATGCTCCCCGACATGCCGATCGCCAGCGAGAACTCGTCGCCGGCTACCGCGCACAGCTCGCGCAGTTCCTCAAAGCCCGTATCGCTGGCATCGCGCCCAGCTAGACATGCGGTTACACACAACAGCGTTAGCGGCTGGATCTGCATCCCCGCCCGGGCGAGGTGACGTTGGGGTCTACCTATTCAGCCGACGTCGCGCTCGCGGTAGAGGGCAGCGCCGGCGGTGACGCCCGCTCCGGCGGCGACGAACAAGACCTGCTTGTTCGCCGGGACTTGCTTACGCTGCCGCTCGAACGCTGCGGCCAGCGCGGCGGTGTGCATATGCTCGTCGTCGGCCACCTGTATGAGCTCGACCGGCACCTCCAGCCGGTTGGCCAGCGCGGCACGAAAACCATGCCGTGCCGGGGCAGCGACGATCAGGTCAATCGCCGAGAGCCGCACCGCATGCGCCTCCAAGCAGTCAGCCGCTGCTTGGGCGGCGGCGGCGGCAAACTGTTCATTCACGTCCGCCGACTCGCTGAACCGAAGGACGTTCCGCGCGTCAGCGAAACCGACTGTGGCACGAAATATCTCATCGCTCGCACCGTTTCCCGCGTTCACCCAGGACACCCGGCTTAGGCCGTAGTCGTCAGCTGTCCACCCACATAGCAGCGCCGCGCCGGCGGCCGAGAACGCAAAGTGCTCGCTCATCCCGTGACCGGGGTCGGCATCGCTGGCGACAATCAACGCGCGATTGATGCTGTGTGTTCGCAGGAATCCGTCGACGATTTGCAGCGCGGTCAACACGCCGCAGGCGCCGTTGGCGATGTCAAAGGAGAACGTGCCGTGAGCCCCGGCGTGTGGGTCTTCCGGGTTGGCCCCGATATCGTCCTGGATCAGCGCGGCCAGCGCGGGCTCACCCAGATTGCGGTCGCGGTAGATACCCGCGTTGACAATAAGATCCACGTCGTCGGGGTCACATCGCGCCTGCTGCAGACATTCTTTGGCCGCGGTGACCGCGAGATGCAGCGCACTGTGCCGATGCAGTAGTCCCGGGTGAGCGAGGTCGACTCGATCAATCACTGTGCCCATAACGGCTCACCATGTCCTCATCCAGCGTCACCAAGACAATCCCGATTTCCAACCCCGAAGCCAGGGCAATCAGCGCAATCCTTTCGCCGGGCGCGATGTGTCCGGCTTCGAGCTCCTCGACCAAGGCCACCGTGTGCGTGGTCGATGCCGTGTTGCCGTAGCGGTCCACCGTTATCACCGCATCGTGGCGGGGCGTATCCCCAAAAGACTCCGACATGCGGGCCATTCCCTTGCGGATCGCCCGCGCCGACGTCTGGTGGGTGATCACATGGTCGATGTCATGGATGGAAATGTCAGCGGTGTCGAGCACTTCCTGTAACAGCAGCGGGGTGTTGGCCATTGCGGCCTGGTGGATGGCCCGGGCGTTGGTGAACATTCGGGCGCCCGGGTCGTGTCCGCGGGGGTAGGCCAGGCACAGTCGGCTGTAATCGGCCACCGTGGTGAATCCTGCCAGCGCGATTCCCGCGGATCCGACGGGCGCCCGTTCCAGCAGCAACGCGGCGCCCGCATCGCCGAGGGTTAGCGAGGCCAACTCCTTGCTCATGATGTTGCGGATGTGGCGGGCGGCATTACGGCTGAGCTGCGAGATGTACTCGCCGCTGACGACCAAGCCGCGCTCGACCACGCCTTGGCGGATCCAGTTATTCAAAATGTTTACCCCAGTGAGCATTCCGGCGCAGGCGTTAGATATATCGAACGTCATCGCCCGGCGCGCCCCAATGCCGCGAGCGATAGCGCTGCTCATTGTCGGCTCGAGCCATTGGGTGAGGCCGCCGCGGAATTTGGTAATACTGCAGTTGATCACCACATCCAGCGATGCCGGGTCCTGCCGCGCGGTAGCGAGCGCGTTGAGCGCCGCGGCAGTCGCCAGGGTGTAGGAATCCTCGTCACCGACCGACACCCGGCGCTCCCGGATTCCGGTCAACCGTTCCAGGTCGATGTGGGTGTGATGACGAGTGGTAGCCATCAAATCATCTGTGGTGAGGTGAGTTTCGGGCAGATGCCGACCGGCGGCGGCTACCCGGGTGACGAACGGCGCGTGCGGCCCGTTGTCTGTCTCCATCACCAGCCAGTGCCGAGCCATGGGCTGAACCTCCTCTCGGTGGGTGCGGTCAACCCCGAAATTCGAGGACTTCTGTCACCGGGCGCCGCCTGGTGCGCTCGACGTGGTGGTCGTTGGCCGGTGACTGGCCGACTCGGATCAGCAGCTGCGGCTGACCCGCTGTCCCGGTGATCTGCGCGATAATGTTGCGGCTCATCGCGATCTCGGTCATGTGGGTCAACGTGCAGGTAGCCAGGCCCATCATGGTGCACTCGAGCAGCACCGCTGACAGCGCCTCACCGCAGCGCAATACGTCCACCGGTTCCTCCCCTTCGGTGGACAGCACCACGATCTTGGACTGGTCGTGATCGATGCCCGGGCGACGATGGCCCCCACCGGCGGGAGGAAACGCGCGGGCGACGTCGACTCGGGCTGCTTCTGAGCTGGAGACCAGTGCGCTTTCCGGCGCATGACTGGCGTCTGATGTGAAGGGGGAAGTCCACCAACGTAATTCGGATATGTACGTGGTGTCGTTGCGACGCAGCGTTTCGGTGAGCCGGGATGCCTCGGCCAGGGCCGGACGCTGATCGTCGGCCACCACGTCCAGCAGCACCTCATAGGGGATGACCGCGCGGCGCAGCACGGACTCGGTGGCCGCCCAGCGAACAGGCGGGCCGAACGGCAATCGGTCGGTGCGGCGCCGAGAGATCGCCTCAGCCCGGCGCCGGTGCTCTGCAGTGACGGTCGCTGCTGGCCGAAATTGCGATGTGGCCAGATGATATGGATTGTCCGGATCAGGAAACCGTTCGGTGGCGCTGTCCCAGCCCGCCGCGGACATGGCGACATGTAGGTGGTTTAGCACGGCACCACAGCTCAACATCAGCTCGCGGCCCGTGTGGTCGGTGGCCGGCATCGACCGGTTGGGGTCGGCCCACAGTTGCAGCGTCGCAGCTTCGGCAATCCACCGCCAGGGCTGACTGTTGTGCAGCGACGGGGCTTGGCACGCCAGCGCCACCGCCTCGCGGATTGCCTTGGCATCGGGCGCCCCGGACACCGTTGTCGCCGTCATACGCACCACCCTTTTCATCTGTGACGTCAACGCTAGGAAGCTGCGCGCGGCGCGGACAGGGCCGTTGGTCCTCGGCGAGAGGGGCCTTGGGCTCGCAACCATGGCCGTTACCAACGGCAGCGGCGCTGGCGCTAGCTGGCGTCGAGCCAGGCCTCGTAGGCTTGACGCAGTGAAAGCTCGAGGGGCCGTGAGGTATCCAGCCGGTGCGCGGTAGACCAGCCGTGCTGTTGAGCCGCTAATGTTGCGGCGATCTGCGGTGTCGCATCAGAAGTGCCGGGCTGCCGCGTCTTGACCCTGGCGGTCGCCGTGTCGACCGGCACGGCGCACAGCAGTTCCACAGCCGCCGAATGCGTTTCCGCCGCCAGGAGATGAGCTTGCGCCCGCAGGCGCGGATCGCGCCAGGTCGCATCGAGGATCACCGATTGCCCATTCACCAGGCTCAGCCGTGCCCGGCGTAGCACTGCCGCATAGACGGCCGTGACGTTCTCCGGGCTGTACAGCCCGGCGTCCAAGACACCCGGCTCGCCGCTGATGGTGCCTGACTCCCGCAGCTCGCGGCGCACGTCATCGGTTGAGATAACTTGGGCGCCAACCTGTTCGGCAAGCGCGCGGGCCACTGTCGACTTTCCGGTGCCCGGATTGCCGCCGACAAGTGCTAGCCGCACGGCGGCGTCTTCCAGGTGCCCGGTTGCGATGGCCAGGTGCCGAGCGGCGTCGGCCGCGGCTGCCGATTTGCCCTGTGAATGCCGCACGCAGTCGACCTTGGCCCGGACTACCGCGCGGTAGGCGATGTAGAAGTCGCGCAGCGGCTTCGGCGCCGCATCGCCGGTGTGGGCGCTGTAGCGGTCCAGGAAATAGTCGCCAAGGTCTTTGCGGCCCAAGAATTCCAGGTCCATGGCCAAGAAGGCGGCATCGTCGATCCGGTCGAGGTAGCGAAGCTGGTCGTCGAACTCCAGGCAATCAAGCAGGGCCGGCCCGCCGGCCACGCAGAAGATGTCGTCGGCCAGCAGATCGCCGTGGCCGTCGACCAGGCAGCCCTCCGCTATCCGCCGGGTGAAGAGCGGCGCCCGACCGGAGATGAATTCAGTGACAAGCTGCTTAATCCGGCCGATTGCATTGTCGGAGAACGCACTACCCGCATAGCCGTGAAGTTCCGTCAGGTTCTGGCTCCAGCGTTGGTCGACCGCACTGGCCTCCCCCATGGCGTTAATGAACCGGCCCCGCTCAGCTTGCTGGTGGAATCGGGCCAGCACCCCGGCGATGGCGTCTAGAACGGCACGAATGGACTCGTCCGGTCGCCCCTGCTTGATCAGCGACGCCAACCGGTCGCTGTCGCGATAGCGTCGCATGACAACGACCGGTTCTGCGGCGCCTCCGGTGGGATCGGAGAGATACGCGACGCCCAGATAACTGGCAGGCGAGAGCCGGCTGTTCAACTCGACTTCACGCAGGCAGGCCCGCGTGCGTTGGTCAGCTGTGCGGAAATCCAGGAAGTCGGTCAAGACCGGCTTTTTCGCCTTGTACGCTTTATCGCCGGCCAGCACCACCACCCCGGTGTGAGTTTCGTGCAGATCGACATAAGGTACGAAAGCCGTTGTCGGTGATTCGGTTGTAGCTCTGTCGGCGCTGATCACGGCCTCCATGGTGCTAGTGCTTATCGACACGGCTCACGACGGACGGGCCACGATCACCGGTGTGCGAATCGAGTGGACCACCGCGTTGCTGACCGAACCCAGCAGCATGCTCGCGAAGCCACCCCGGCCGTGGCTACCGAGTACCACAAGCTGGGCGGTTTGGGCTTGTTGAATCAGCTCGCGGGCCGGCCGATCACACATGACGAGCCGATGGACTGTGACGTCGGGATAGCGCTCTCGCCAGCCGGCCAGCCGCTCGGACAGGGTTTCCTCGGCTTCGCTCTTGACTGTCGCCCAATCCAACCCTGGCAGGTCGACCACTTCCAGGTCGCTCCAGGCGTGCACCGCCTGCAACGCCACACCGCGACGCGACGCTTCGTCGAACGCAATAGCCGTCGCGAGCTCGGAAACCGGCGAACCATCGATTCCCACCAGTATGGGAGCTTGCTCGGGACGTGCGGGATGGGGCAGGGACGGATCTTGGTCGCGAATGACAGCGACCGGACACTTCGCGCGGCGCAACAGACCGGAACTGACCGAGCCCAGGAACGCGCGGCCCACCGCTGTGCGCCCGTAGCTGCCCACGACCACGATCTGTGCTTCGTCGGACAGCTCTACCAGGGTCGGCACCGGCGGCGACCATCTCAGCTCGCTGTTGATCGTGGTGGGTCGCAGTGTCTTTAGGCTGTCTTCGGCGATCTTGACGGAGTGCTCGAGGACCTGGCGGGCGTCTTCTTCCTGCCAGGTGGCCATGCCGGCGGACAACGGCATCTCGGGCCACATCGGCACGGCCGCGTTCACCATATGAACCAAGTTCAGCGGAATATGGCGGATCGCGGCGTCACCGGCCGCCCAGCCGACTGCTGCGTTCGATGCGGCGGATCCATCGACAGCGACGACAATGCCAAGGCGTTTCATGGTTGCAGACATTTCGGTCTCCCTTGGTCAGCGCAAACGCTATTGCTCCGCGCGTCGATGGTCGTGAGGCTTTGGTCACCAACCACATGGCCATCGTGCCTCCGTTGCGCCGCAGTGACCAACTCCTGGATAGGTGAGGCCAAACGGCCCTGCTGACAGCCGGCGACACCCCAATAGCCTCTGAGATGATGGCTCGAGGCGATCGGCGTCGGCTGTCCGATCGGGAGGGTTAATGAACCATCCACGTTCACCCAAGCGAATCGTCGTGGGTATCGACGGGTCCGACGCAGCGATCAACGCCGCCAGGTGGGCTGTCGCCGAGGCCATCAGTCATGACATCCCGCTGCGTCTGATCCATGCCATCCTCCACCGTGACGATGCCCCCGCCGGTGATGAAAGCTTGGATATCGAGTACGCCGAAACTGCGCTGCACGGCGCGGCAGCAGCGCTGCACGCCATGGGCAAGCCGGTCGAAGTCGAAACCGACATCGTACCCGGCACACCGGCCGGCTCCTTGGTCGACGAATCACGTTGTGCCGCAATGGTTGTCGTAGGATCTGTGGGTATCGGGCGGGTCGCCCGCAAGTTGCTCGGCTCCACTGCCGACGCGGTGGCTCAGGGATCGCATTGTCCCGCGGCAATTCTTCGCGCCGGCCGCGACGATGTGGTACCGGATTCAGCCTGGATCGCTGTGGTCGTCGACGATGCACCGGGCAACGACGCCGTACTCGAGCACGGCTTCCGAGAAGCGCGCCTGCGCGGGGCGCCGATTTTGGCGATGGGTGTCTGGCGCTGGGGTTTGGGTGAAATTCCGTATGAGCAGCTGGATCGACGCCTTGATCGTTGGGTTTCTCGCTATCGAGATATCCACGTTCAACCGGTCGCCGCGCGACACGGAGCCGCGGAGTTTCTCGCCGGCACCGAAGAACCCGTCCAATTGGCTGTGGTTGGCGGCGATGTTGCCGGGGAGGTCGCGCGCATAGTTGGTCCCGTCGCCGCCCACTTGCCGCGCCGCGCCGGGCATTCGGTGCTCGTGGTGCCCCATTGACTCAGCCGCGCAGCGGACCGACGCTGCTACAGATCGCAACGGGTCTCAGCGGTCGGTCAAGGGCGCGGTCCAGTGGACCTGGGTCCCGCCGCCAGCGGCACTGCTGATGGCGCAGCTGCCGCCCAGCTGTTCGGCGCGGTGCGCCATATTGGCCAGACCGCTGCGTCGCGTGTTGTCGGTGGGCACCCCGCAGCCGTTGTCGATGATGTCGAGGATGAGCATGTCCGCGACATTGACTTCGACAGTTAGCCGGGTGGCGCCAGAGTGGCGCAGGGCATTGCTGACAGCCTCCGTCGTCACCGCTTCGGCGTGGTCGGCAAGCTCACCGTCAACGGCCGCCATTGGGCCGGTGATATGCACGGTCGTGACAATGTCGCGGTTATCGGCCAAGTCGGCAACCACGCGCTGTATGCGATGCCGGAAACTGCCGTCCTGCCCAGGCGGGGTTTTCAGCTGGAAAATCGTGCTGCGAATCTCCTCGACGATGGTTTGCAGATCATCGAGCGTGCGCTGGATCCGGGCGACGACGTCCGGTGAGCGTGCTCGTGCCAGCGTGCCCTGCAAATCCATGCCCGCGGCGAACAATCTTTGGATCACGTGGTCGTGCAAATCATGGGCGATACGCTCGCGCTCAGCCAGGATCGTCAGCTGCCGGGTGTTCTCGCGGCCGGACGCGAGCACCAGCGCTATCGCGGCGTGCGAAGCGAAATCGCTCACCAGGTCGTAATAGCTGGCGTCGAAAGGCGGCTGCTGCGGACCGCGCGCAACGGCGATCACCCCGGCAACCTCATCGTCGGCGCGCAGCGGCATGACGATCGCGGGGCGCTGCCCGGCATCGGTGAACGCCTGGATGGGGTGACTAAACGCCTCGGTGATCAGCGGTTGGCAGGAGCGAAAGACCGCGCCGGTGTTCGAGCCGTCCACCGGCACGCGCTGGCCGATGACGTCATCGGCATACCGCCCCACCGCGGCAGCAATCACCAGCGTGTCGACCTCGTCAGCGGGCAGCTCGGCGTCGCTGGGAACAAGCACAATCGCCTGTTCGGCATCAGTTAGCGCGCGTGCGCGCTCAGCGATCAACTGCAACGGATGCCGCTCCGGCTCAGTCCTGGCCAACAGCGCGGTGGTGATCTCGCGGCTGGCCTCCATCCACTTCACCGACGCCCGCTCGCGCTCGAAGACCCGCGCATTGTCGACGGCCACCCCCGCCGCGAAAGCCAATGCGCGAGCGGCGAATTCGTCGGCTTCAGCAAACACCCGCCCTGGCTCGTCATGAGTCAGATAGAGGTGCCCGAATACCGTTCCCCGGATCGTGATCGGTACCCCGAGAAATGCCCGCATCGGGGGGTGATACTCGGGGAAGCCGCAGGCTGCCGGATGCATGGTCAGATCGTCGAGACGCAACGCAGGAGCTTCGACGAGCGACAAGCCCAGCACACCTTTGCCTACCGGCAGATGGCCGATCCGCCGCGCGGTCTCCGCGTCGATTCCGGCGTGGACAAAAGAAATCAACATTCCGTCCGGGTCACGGACAGCCAGCGCGCCGTAGGGGGCGCAGGTCAACTCTCGGGCCGCGAGGACGATCCGACGCAACGTTCCGTCGAGGTCCAGATCTGAGCCGATCTCGACGATCACGCGCAGCAACTGCTCCATTTGATCGCGACCCGCCAGCAACTCGTCGAGTTGCGCGTGCATTCTGCCTACCAATTCAGGCTGACCCAGCCCCGAAAATGCTGAGCCGCTCTTGTCACCGGCCACCTCACCCTTTCACCCTCCACGCCTCCCGGCTTCGGACAGCTGGCGTTGCAAGGGGACAACACTTAGATGCCGCCGTACAGCTTAGTCACCTCGCGGTCAGACAGCCACCATGCAGTGGCTTGGCGGTGCTGCCAGCAACGCCACATTGCATGGCGAAGTAGAGTTAGGATCCTCCGTCACAGTGCAAACGTATCCGTAGGCCGTCAGTTCGCCGCCGACGGTGGTGCGGACCCTTGGCCCAACCTCGACGCGAATACCGCTGCCTGTGTCCTGCGCTCCATGCCGAGTTTGGCTAGCAGGCGGGACACGTAGTTCTTCACCGTTTTCTCGGCTAGAAACATCCGGGCGGCGATCTGCCGGTTCGTCAATCCCTCGCTGAGGTGCCCGAGCAGCGTTCGCTCTTGGTCGGTCAACCCGGACAGCGGGTCTGGGTGCTCGGCCCCGCCGCGCAGCTTCGCCATCAGCGCGGCGGCCGCACGGTTGTCCAGCAGGGATTTCCCGGCGCCCACATCTTTGATCGCCCGGGCCAGCTCCATGCCCTTGATGTCTTTCACCACGTAGCCGCTGGCGCCGGCCAGAATAGCGTCCAGCATCGCCTCATCGGAGGTGAATGAGGTCAGCATCAGACACCGCAGCTGCGGGTGCTCGGACAGCAGGTCACGGCACAATTCGATGCCGTTACCATCGGGAAGACGCACGTCAAGCACTGCGACATCGGGCTGCAAGGCCGGGATTCTGGCCATGGCTTCAGAGACGGAGCCTGCTTCTCCGACGATCTGTAGGTCAGCATCGGAGGCAAGCAGATCAGCAAGTCCACGACGAACAACTTCATGGTCATCGACCAAGAAAACTCTCACCATGGCAAGTCCCTCCGCGCGACGGTGTGACCTTGAGCATCACGAAGCCGTGAGCTACAGCCTCCACTCCTCATAATTCCCCACGATCACCAACATTAGATAGCCCGCCGCGTGCACGATGCTGGTTGGCGCATCACCAACGCCCGGCGAACCGGGGCTTTAGCCTCAAACCA
>NZ_VTZN01000369.1 GCF_008370645.1 Mycobacterium simiae | reverse complement strand
GGCGGGCGGACAGCTTCGACGACAACCCGTGCACGTACACAAAGCCCTTGGCAGCCGACTGGTCGAAGGTGTCACCCTCGTCGTAGGTGGCCAAGTTGAAGTCGTAGAGGGATTCGGCGCTGCGCCGGCCGTTGACCGCAATGTGGCCGCCGTGCAACACCATTCGCACCTCGCCGGACACGTGCTCTTGGGTCTTGGCGACGAAGCTTTCCAGCGCGATCTTCAGCGGCGAATACCACAGCCCGTCGTAGACCAGCTCGGCCCAGCGCTGATCGGTCTGACGCTTGAATCGGCCCAGCTCGCGTTCGAGCGTGACGTGTTCGAGTTCGGTGTGCGCGGTAATGAGCACCATGGCCCCGGGCGCCTCGTAGATCTCGCGGCTCTTGATGCCGACCAGCCGGTCCTCGACGACGTCCAGGCGACCAACGCCCTGCGCTCCGGCGCGGCGGTTGAGTTCCTCGATGGCCTGCAACACCGACACCGATCGGCCGTCGATCGACACCGGCACGCCCCGCTCGAAACCGACGATCACCTCGTCAGGAGTGCTCCAGTTGACGGTGGGGTCTTCGGTGTAGTCATAGATGTCCTTGGTGGGGGCATTCCACAAGTGCTCCAGAAACCCGGTCTCCACCGCGCGGCCCCAGACGTTCTGGTCGATGGAAAACGGAGACCGCTTGGAGACATTGATCGGGATGGCGTTCTCTTCGGCGAACGCAATTGCCTTCTCGCGGGTCCAGGCGTAGTCGCGGACCGGTGCCAGCACCTCCAAATCTGGTGCTAATGAGGCGAATCCGACTTCGAACCGGACCTGGTCGTTGCCTTTGCCGGTGCAGCCGTGCGCCACGATGCCGCCGCCATGCTCGCGGGCGGCCGCAACCAGATGCTTGACGATCAGCGGCCGGCTGATCGCCGACACCAGCGGGTAGCGGTCCATGTACAGCGCGTTGTTCAAGATGGTGGGCAGGCAGTAACCCTCAGCGAACTCATCGCGGGCATCGACCACAACCGACTCGACGGCGCCACAATCTAATGCTCGCTGGCGGACTACCTCCATGTCCTCACCACCTTGGCCGAGGTCGATCGCTACCGCCACAACCTCGCGGCCGGTCTCCTTGCCAACCCAGCTGATGGCCACCGAGGTGTCCAGACCGCCGGAATACGCCAGGATGACACGCTCTGACATTAACCAACTCCTCTATCTCAGACTTTCGAGAGCTCTGCCAACGCCGACGCCAGCTCGGCGCCAGTCATCGGCTCGCGGGCAGCCACGAACACGGTGTCGTCGCCGGCGATGGTGCCGACGACGTAGGGTAGCGCCGCGCGATCGATTGCGCTGGCCAAGTAGTGGGCACCCCCGGGCGGGGTGCGTAGCACGGTGAGGTTGGCGGTGGCGTCGGCGGACACCAGTAGTTCGCCGAGCAGCCGCGACAACCGTCCGGTGCCACCGGTGACCCCCCGCACCGGGCTGCCGTCTTCGGGGACGACGTAGACGCCCGCGCCCCCGTCGGCGGCCCGCAGCTTGACCGCGCCGAGCTCCTCGAGGTCGCGTGACAGCGTGGCCTGGGTTACCTCGATGCCTTCGGCGGCCAGTAAAGCCGCAAGCTCGCTTTGGCTGCTGACCGATTCCGTCGACAGGATGGCCACGACGCGGGCTTGTCGACCGGCGCGGGTGATCTCCGGTGTGGCCTTGGATTCGCCGTGGT
>NZ_VTZN01000368.1 GCF_008370645.1 Mycobacterium simiae | reverse complement strand
CGGCGCGACCAGCACCAACGGGGCGCTGTATGCCAGCGGCGGTAACGGCGGCAACGGCGGACTAATTTTCGGAACCGGCGGCGCCGGTGGAACCGGCGGCGCCGGTGGGGGCACCAGTGTCGGCAGCGGCGGCCAGGGCGGCAATGGCTCGGTGTTCTTCGGCAATGGAGGCGCCGGCGGCACCGGTGGCGCGAACGGGCAGGGCGCGGGCGGCTCCGGCGGCGCGGGTGCACTGTTCTTCGGCAACGGCGGTGCCGGCGGTAACGGTGCCCCCGGCGGCGCTGGTGCTGGCGGCAACGGCGGAAGCGCGGTGATCATCGGCAATGGCGGCAACGGAGGCAACGGCACCGGTGCGGCACCTGGGGGCAAAGGCGGCTCGGGCGGATTCCTCTTCGGTCAAAACGGGGTGAACGGGCTGCCCTAAGAGCGCTCTCGCCAAAGTGCCGATCGGCCAGCACACAACCCCGTTTTGCCTCCGATCAGCGTGTGTACCCGCGGTCACCCCGGTGCACGTTCAGTAGTGTGACGGCCGTGCATGAGGTGTGTAGCAGGCCACAGCCCGAGCCGGTCCGACTGGACCCGCAGGGCCGGCTACAGCGTTACGAGGAAGCATTCGCCAACCACGACGCGCCGTTCGCGTTCGTCGACCTCGACGCGATGTGGGGCAACGCAGATCACCTGCTCTGCCGCGCAGCCGACAAGCCAATCCGAGTCGCGTCAAAGTCCTTGCGGTGCAGGCTATTACAGCGGGAGATCCTCGACTCCAACGATCGATTCGATGGGCTGATGACCTTCACGCTGGCCGAGACGCTGTGGCTGGCCGGACACGGCTTCGACAACCTCTTGCTAGCTTATCCGACGACCGACCGCGCTGCGTTGCGTGAGCTGGGTGAGCTAACAGCCGAAAACCCCGAACGAGCGCCGATCGTGATGGTTGACAGCGTCGAACATCTCGACTTAATCGAAAGCGCGACAGCCAAACCCGTGCGCGTGTGCGTAGATCTGGACGCCGGGTACTGGCGCGCCGGCGGCCGGCTGCAGGTCGGCCCTAAGCGCTCACCGCTGCACACACCCGAACAAGCCCGAGCACTTGCGGTGGAGATTGCGCAACGCCCGTCGCTCAGGCTGGTCGCGTTGATGTCCTACGAGGGCCACATCGCCGGTTTCGGCGACCACGTCGCGGGTAAGCGTGTCCAAAACGCGGCCGTGCGGTGGCTGCAGCGTGAGTCCTTCGCGGAATTGCGCGAACGCCGCGCCCGCGCCGTTGAGCTGGTGCGAGAAGTCGCCGACATTACTATCGTCAACGCCGGCGGCACCGGGGACCTTCAGCTGGTCGCCCAGGAGCCGGCGATCACCGAGGCGACCGCCGGGTCAGGGTTTTACGCGCCTACGCTGTTCGACTCCTATTCGACGTTCTCCTTGCGGCCGGCGGCAATGTTCGCGCTGCCGATATGCCGCCGGCCCAACGCGAAGACAGTGACCGCGCTCGGGGGTGGCTATTTGGCCAGTGGAGTCGGCGCCAAGGACCGCATGCCCACCCCTTACCTGCCGAGCGGGTTGAAGCTCGACCCGATGGAGGGGACCGGTGAGGTCCAGACGCCGCTGTCCGGTGCTGCGGCCCGGCGACTGCGGATCGGCGATAAGGTCTACTTCCGTCACACCAAGGCCGGAGAGTTGTGCGAGCGGTTCGACCGGTTGTATCTGGTCCGTGGCGCGCAG
>NZ_VTZN01000367.1 GCF_008370645.1 Mycobacterium simiae | reverse complement strand
GGCGACGGCGCCGGCGGCGGGTCCGGCGGGTTCGGAGCCACGGCGTCCCACTCCGGACTCGGCAACGCTACCGGGGGCCATGGTGGCGACGGTGGCACCGGAACGACGTCCGGCGGCGGATCGGGCGGTAGCGGCGGTTCCGCCAACATCTTCAACGGCGCCTCGCCCGGGACCGCCTCCGCGGGCAGCGGTGGGAACGGCGGCAGCGGTGCCACCAACGGAGGCAACGGCGGTAATGGCGGTGGGGTGACCACCTTCGGACTCGGCGCCGTTTCCGCCGGCGCTGCCGGCGATGGTGGCGCCGGGGCGAGCGGCCTCGGCGGATCCGGCGGCGGCGGCGGTAATGCGAGCGTCAGCAACATCGCCAATGGGCATGACGTCATCGCAACGGCAGGGGGCAAGGGCGGCAATGGCGCCGGCGGCGGTTCGGGCGGTAACGGCGGTTCGGCGTTCAGTAACGGCGGCGGCAGCGTCACCGGCGGCACGGGCGCTCGGGGTGGCAGCGGTGTCAGTTTGGGCGGCGGGTCCGGCGGGTCCGGCGGTGATGCGCGAATCAATAGCAGCGCCTCCACCGCGACGGCTACCGCCGGTGGCGGCGGGACCGGCGGCGACGGCGCCAGCGGTGGATTCGGAGGGAAGGGCGGCGAGGCGTCCACTACCGGACTCGGCAGCGTCACCGCCGGCGCCGGCGGCAATGGGGGCACCGGGACCAGCGCCGCTGGCGGGTCCGGCGGCGGCGGCGGTTCCGCGGATATCACCAACAGCATCTCCACGGCGACCGGTACCGCCGGCGCCGGCGGAAAAGGTGGCGACGGCACCAGCGGCGGGTCCGGCGGCAACGGCGGTGCGGCGACCACCTCCGGACTTGGCAATGTCGCCAGCGGCACGGGCGGCGACGGCGGCGTCGGGACCAGCTCCAAGGGCGGGTCCGGCGGGTCCGGCGGTTCGGTGTTCATCAGTAACAGCGCTGCCACGGGAAGCGGCATCGCCGGCAGCGGCGGGAAGGGCGGCGCGGGGGCCGACGGCGGGACCGGCGGGTTCGGCGGTTCGGTGGTCACCTCCGGAAACGGCAATGTCACCGGTGGTGCTGGTGGCGATGGTGGCGCCGGGGCATCGGGCGGCGGGTCCGGCGGAGGCGGCGGCGCGGTGTTCGGTTCCGGGGGCGGCAACGTCACGGCCGGCGATGGCGGCGATGGCGGCAGCGGGACCGCCGCCGGCGGAGGCAAAGGGGGGTCTGGCGGTTCGGCGAGCATATCGAGCGGCGCCTCGAAGGGAACTGCCATCGCCGGCCGCGGCGGCACGGGGGGTGACGGAGCCAGCGGCGGGTTCGGCGGTAACGGCGGTTCAGCAGACAACGCAGGAAGCGGCGACGCGACCAGCGGAGACGGCGGCGCCGGTGGCGCCGGGGCAACCACCGGCGGGTTTGGCGGGTCCGGGGGCAACGCGAGCGCAACGGGACTCGGCAACGCCACCGGCGGCGCCGGCGGCGATGGCGGCGTCGGGACCACGGCCGGTGGGGGGTCCGGCGGATCCGGTGGTGATGCGGTGATCAATAACAGCTCCTCGACAGGGACCGCCATCGCCGGCAGCGGCGGGCGAGGAGGTGACGGCGCCAGCGGCGGCTTCGGCGGCAAGGGCGGGTCGGCGCTCACCTTCGGATTCGGCGACGTTACCGCCGGTGTCGGCGGCGATGGCGGCACTGGGACCACCTCGGCCGGTGGATCCGGCGGGGACGGCGGTTTTGCCCGTGTCGCCA
>NZ_VTZN01000366.1 GCF_008370645.1 Mycobacterium simiae | reverse complement strand
ACACTCCTGGTCAAAGCCGCGACCCGCGGCACCCGGAAAGTAGTGTGGATCGATTCGGAGCTGTTGTGGCCACTACAACTTGATGCCACTGACCACATCACGATTCCGTCGATCCGCTCCGGTTCGATCAACGTTAGAAGATGAGAGCGATGGATAAGCCCATTGCTGAACTTTCGTTTCGGTGATGTCATCACGACGCTGGTGTGGCCAGACGGCCGTCGCTGGGCGGTACGGGGTGGCCCGTCTGGCGTCGCCGCGATCGCACTGACTGGTGGTCAGTAGGAGGGTCCCCCAGATCGAGATTTGTCGGCACCAGCCGGACACGAGGCCAACGGTGCAACCCCCATGCAGAGATCCTGCGCGGCGACCGAGTAGGGCCGGCCCCCTCCCGACCCACAAGTGCTCGCCTGCACGTTTGCGATATGTGACCCGGCGCAGCAACGTCCAGCCTGACAGGAACCACTACGCGGCATAGTGCTAGCATAGTGCTAGCACTATGCATTACGGTCGGCCGTGGCACAACATGCACCGCAAACCCGAGAGGATGCCCGCAATGGCACGAAATGCACAGCTCGACGTCCCATTTACCAGTGACGCAGCAATCCGCGGAAGCTACCATTCCCCTATGGAGGGAAACAGCCCGCTCAGCGCACCGCCCGGCCCCTCGCCCGCGTGGCCGCCCTACTACCCGCCCGCCAAGCCAGCACAGCGATGGCTCCCCGTCGCCATCATCGTCGCAGCGATCATCATCGCCACCGCGGTGATCAGCGCCGTACTCCTGAGCCGTGACACCAACACCGTGGCCCCTACTGGTCCCACACCGACCGCAGTCGGCAACCCACCCGCCCAGGCAGGCACCACAGCGACCAGCTCCACCTGTGAAGCATGGCCTTCCACAAAGGCCGCGCTAAACGCAATTCCCGCTTTGCCGGCTGGGTGGAATTGGCAGACGCCAAATATCGATCTCTACGTGGCGAATCAGAATGCGGCAGTGAGCACGGCGCTCCAACTTTTTGAGCGCGAGATTGCGGCTGCCGATCCACCACAAGTGGTGGAGGCTGCGAGGGCGTATGTGTCGGAGCGGCGGCAGGGTATGCAGAAGATGTCCAACCATACATACACCCAGGCCGATGGGGTCCCGATCACCGCCGCGCGGGCGAAGCTGGATCAGCTCTGCGGTGTGAGCTAGGGCGGTAGTCGAGGGTGCCTCCGAAGCCGACGTCACCCAACTCATCCGAGATCCTCCAGAATTATTGGGAGGACTCGTTAGAGCCCGCGGATTTGATGCGGCGATCGGTGGAGCTGACGAAGTTATCCGGTCAGCTGATTGCGTCGTCGGAGGACGGCCAGGTCGCCGCGGTGCAGCTGCTCAACTACGGACAGGGCGACCTGGCCGACATCATTTCAGGAGCCTGGACGAAGTACTTCGTAAACGTCGGTCTCGTAGGTGCCCAGGTCGGTCAGGCGGCCGCATGTCTGGGGGCCTGGGCCACCACTCTCGGCGCCATGCTGGCTGAGATGGCGGGAGTCGTCGGCTGGGCAGAATCTGCCATCGCAGCGCTTGAGGCGGCACGGCCGGCGGCTGAAGCTGCTGGCCAAGACGTCGACGCACTGATTGAGCAGGTCAAGACCGAGGCGAAATCCCAGGTCGCTGCTATTTCGAGCGCTGCCATGGGTGCACTCGCCGCCGTACCCAGCTGGGCGGGCAACATTCCCGCCGCCATGCACATGCCTGGCACACCCGCTGGAGGCGGATCAGGCGTTGCAGACGGAGGCGCCGGCCC
>NZ_VTZN01000365.1 GCF_008370645.1 Mycobacterium simiae | reverse complement strand
CGGCATCGAGCAGATCCACCGACGACAACACCCGGCCCGGATCAGCAACCAGCACCGCCAACACCCTCTCCAACCGCGCCAGCAGCGTCCGAATGGTCTGATCGTCATACACATCGGTGCGAAACTCCACGGACCCACTGATCCCGGCGGGCGCACCGGTCGGGGTCCAGTCTTCGGCCAACGAAAACGTCAGATCCATCCGGGCGGTCTGCACCTGCAGCGGCATCGGCGTGATATCCAACTCACCCAACACCAACTGCGCCGGCGCGTTGTTCTGCCAGGCCAACATCACCTGAACCAGGGGGTGATGAGCCAACGTCCGGGTCGGATTACACCGCTCCAACACCGCCTCGAACGGCGCATCCTGATGCGCAAAAGCCTGCAAGCCCTGCTCCCGGACCTGAGCCAACAACTGCGCAAACGTCAGATCACCGGCGACCGCCACCCGCAACACCACCGTGTTGACGAAAAAACCCACCAACTCATCGAGCACCGGATCAGCCCGCCCGGCCACCGCAACCCCCACCGCCACCTCAGAACTCGCGCTCAGCTTGGACAACACCACCGCCAACGCCGCGTGCACCACCATGAAACTCGTCGCGTTGTGCTCACGGGCCACCTGACGCACCCGCTGCTGCAACCCCGCCGACCACGCCACGGCCACACTGCCACCACGATGATCAGCCACCAACGGATACGGCCGATCGGTGGGCAACGCCAACCGCGCCGGCAACCCCGCCAGCGCATCCTCCCAAAACCCCAACTGCGCACCGATCACACTGCCCGCATCGGCGGGATCACCCAAATTCTCGTGCTGCCACAACGTGTAATCGGCGTACTGCACCGCCAACGGCGCCCACTCCGGAGCCCGCCCCACACACCGGCTGGCATACGCGCGACCCAAATCACCGGCCAACGGCGGCAACGACCAGCCATCGGCGGCGATATGATGCACTGTCAACACCAACACATGCTCGCGCTCACCCACCACGAAAAGCCGTGCCCGCAAAGGGATCTCGCTGGTCAGATCAAACCGATACCGCGCGGCCTCGTCAATACCGGCCCGCAACCGACCCGCCGACCACCGCGTCGCATCCACCACTCCCCAACCCAACTGCGCGCCCTCGGCAGCCAACACCACCTGCTGCGGTATCCCCTCCACCGCGACAAACACCGTGCGCAAACTTTCATGACGGCCCACCACATCGGCCACCGCCGCACCCAACGCCGCCACATCAAGCCCACCACGCAACCGCAACGCCACCGCCATGTTGTACACCGACGACGGCCCCTGCAACTGATCGATAAACCACAACCGGCGCTGGGCAAAAGACAACGGCACCACCCGCGGACGCACCCCAGCCACCAACGGACCAAACCGCAGCGACCCCCCCACCCGCAACGCCAACTCGGCCACCGAAGGCGCGTCGAACAAAGTCCGCACCGAAACATCAACGCCCAAAGCGGTATTGACCGCAGCGATCACCCGCATCGCAAGCAGCGAATCCCCACCCAAATCAAAAAACGACTCCTCGACCCCGACCCGGTCCACCCCCAACACCCGGGCACAAATCCCGGCCAATACCTCCTCCATCGGAGACGCCGCAGCCCGATATCGACCAACCTGGCCATACTCGGGAGCCGGCAACGCCGCAACATCCAGCTTGCCGTTGACCGTTAACGGCAACGCCCCCAGGACCACCACCGCCGCGGGCACCATATAGACCGGCAGCTGCTGGGCTAGCGTGGTGCGCGCGAGGACGGGGTCCGCGGTTCCGGTGATATAGCCGACGAGTCGTTTGTCGCCGGGCCGG
>NZ_VTZN01000364.1 GCF_008370645.1 Mycobacterium simiae | reverse complement strand
CTTTAGCAAACGGTCACGCGGAGACGGAGCGTCGCCGTCTCGCGTTGTGTACGGGTCTGGGAGATTTGCCGGAGTCTGGGCTTTTAGACGGTGCCCTACACCGGCGGAAATATGGCTAACCTAATAAGGTGCTCTGAACTGAGGTTATGATTTTTTAGCAAACGGTACATGCGGACACGAGACGTCGCCACTGATCTATCTATCTGGAAAAAATGAAAAAGTTGGCCGGGTTTCCGGGTTCGTATTACTCCCCGCTAGTCCGCAATGCACCCCAGTGAAAAACGTTGGGAGTGAACAGATTTCGTTTTGGATATGTTTCCGTGAACCGGGGTCTTCACCCGCCCCTCGCCCGTTAGCGTTAGCTCCCGCAGTATCTTGTTCGCGGCGAGCATGTAGTCGTTTCCTGCGTTTAGCCAGATTCGGGCTTCGTGGATGACGGATTTAAACCCCAGTCGTGTGGCGTGGCAGGGACGACTGCCGCAGCACGAGGGAGGGCGACAGGCAACCGCAATCTTGAACGCGGACTTTAGACAACCACGGGTGTTTAAGACGAGTCACGCAGAGGCCGGCACACCGAGGGCGCCCTAGAACAGAGTGCCGTCGGTCCCCATCCAATCGTCGGGCACCGGGAATGGTTGCGCCCAAGACTTAAGAATCAAGGCGATGTCTTGAACACCGAGCAGGCCTTCGGCCACGTCGTTGGTCAGACCTATAAGCTCCCCGGCTTCGACGTGGACGTCGAAGCCGTTGACTGCATAAAACATCGCCGTAGCCACCCATGCGGTGCGTTTGTTGCCGGTCACGAAAGGGTGGTTGCGCGCCAACCCGTGCAGCAGCGCCGCAGCCTTCTCGTGGATGGTCGGAAATGCGTCCTCTCCGAATGCGCTCGTTTGTGGACGCAATACCGCTGCGTCTAGCAGTCCGAAGTCGCGGAGCTGGTCTGGACCTACGAACTGTTGGTTTATATCGAGGACGTCATCCGCCGTCAGATATGTGATCACACCTACATGTCTTTCATCTTGTCGAGGGCGATTCTGTGCTGCTCGACTACGCGCTCGAACGCTGAGCGCATCATGTCGGGCCGACCGTGGATTTTCAGGTACTCGATAAGGGCACGCTTGATTACTTCGTTTCCAGAGGTGTCGGTGATGAAGGCGTAGTTCTTCAGCGCGTCTGCCAGGTCGGCCGGTAGACGCACGGTCAGTGCGGTGGTCTGTGCTTCTTTGTTCGCGATCGGAGAGGCCATGCCACCATGATGTCATGATGTATCTCTCCGCGTCTACGGCAACCCATCCCCATGCTCACCGATGCCGAGTTGGACGAGTTGGCCGAGTCGATGGCGAGATGCGCTCAAGAAGTGAGCGGCATTGTCCTCGACTTCAAACCCGACCTCGCCGAATCTGTTGTGGGCTCCTGACCCAACACCTCGTGGGCCGGGACTCTTCGGCGAGCAACCATAGGCTTCTGACCTACGTTTTGGGACACGCTCATCACGTTCCCCACAAACATCGTGGACCGGCCGTCGTCCAACTGTCCAGAATTGGACACATCCGTTCCCCGCGCCCACGGACCGGACGGGGGGCGAGTCGGCCGGACCGGCCAGCAAAAAATCGTGCAGAAGTACACGATTATTCGGCCCATGAGTTCGCTGCACTAGGCGTCGTCAACTGTCACATTTGTGTCAGATCCGTTCCCTACGCCCACGGGCCGGACTCCACGACGAACAATTGGTCACCGCGGTGACCAATCCGTTCCCTAACGCCCACGGGCCGGACTCTCGGATGTTGAAAAGTGGCGACTTTCCGCCACTTTCCCAGTTCCCTGCGC
>NZ_VTZN01000363.1 GCF_008370645.1 Mycobacterium simiae | reverse complement strand
GCGAGCCTAACGGCGTGGGTCACCGATCCTGCCACAGGCCAGCAACCAGCTGGCGTGATGACCATGGTGAAGGAGTCCGCCGCGATGCCAAGCCGCTCGACATCCCCCGCCGAAACCGACCGAACATCAGACTGCCGATACCATCGACTCTCATGACGAGCGTTACCGACCATACCGCCGAGCCCGCTGCCGAGCACATCATCGACATCCACACCACCGCGGGCAAGCTCGCCGAGCTGCACAAGCGCCGCGAAGAGTCGCTGCATCCGGTCGGTGAGACCGCCGTCGAGAAGGTACATGCCAAGGGCAAGCTGACGGCGCGGGAGCGTATCTACGCGCTGTTGGACGAGGACTCGTTCGTCGAGCTGGACGCGCTGGCACGGCACCGCAGCACCAACTTCGGATTGGAAAAAAACCGACCGCTCGGCGACGGGGTGGTCACCGGATACGGCACCATCGACGGGCGCGACGTGTGCATCTTCAGCCAGGACGCCACGGTGTTCGGCGGCAGCCTGGGCGAGGTGTACGGCGAGAAGATCGTCAAGGTGCAGGAATTGGCGGTCAAGACCGGCCGTCCGCTGATCGGCATCAACGACGGCGCCGGCGCGCGCATCCAGGAGGGCGTCGTCTCGCTGGGCCTCTACAGCCGGATCTTTCGCAACAACATCCTGGCATCGGGCGTCATCCCGCAGATCTCGCTAATTATGGGGGCCGCCGCCGGCGGGCACGTCTACTCCCCCGCGCTGACCGACTTCGTCATCATGGTCGATCAGACCAGTCAGATGTTCATCACCGGACCGGACGTCATCAAAACCGTCACCGGTGAGGACGTCACCATGGAAGAACTCGGTGGCGCCCACACTCACATGGTCAAGTCAGGCACCGCGCACTATGTCGCCTCGGGTGAGCAGGACGCCTTTGACTACGTGCGCGAGCTCTTGGGGTACTTGCCGCCCAATAACTTCTCTGACGCGCCGCGCTACGCCGCCGCCGTTCCCGAGGGACCCGTCGAGGAGAACCTCACCGATGAGGACCTGGAATTGGACACCCTGATCCCTGACTCCCCCAACCAGCCTTACGACATGCACGAGGTGATCACCCGAATCCTCGACGAGGACGAGTTCCTAGAGATCCAGGCCGGTTACGCGCAGAACATCATTGTGGGATTCGGGCGAATCGACGGCCGGCCGGTGGGTATCGTCGCCAACCAGCCCACCCAATTCGCCGGCTGCCTGGACATCAACGCCTCGGAGAAGGCGGCCCGCTTCGTGCGGACCTGCGATTGTTTCAACATCCCCATCGTGATGTTTGTGGACGTTCCTGGTTTCCTCCCCGGCACCGATCAGGAGTACAACGGAATCATCCGCCGCGGGGCCAAGCTGCTTTACGCCTACGGCGAGGCTACAGTGCCGAAGATCACCGTCATCACCCGCAAGGCCTACGGCGGCGCGTACTGCGTGATGGGCTCCAAGGACATGGGCTGCGACGTCAATCTGGCTTGGCCGACGGCGCAGATCGCGGTGATGGGGGCTTCGGGTGCTGTCGGCTTCGTGTACCGCCAGCAGCTCGCGCAAGCGGCGGCCGAAGGCCAAAATGTCGACGAGCTGCGGTTGCAGCTGCAGCAAGAGTATGAGGACACGCTGGTCAACCCGTATATCGCTGCTGAGCGCGGGTACGTCGACGCGGTGATTCCGCCGTCGCACACGCGTGGCTATATCGGTACGGCGCTGCGCCTGCTGGAGCGCAAAATCGCACAGACCCCGCCCAAGAAGCACGGGAATATTCCCCTGTGAGTCGAGCGAGCGGAGCGAGCGCAGCGAGCGGAGCGAGCGCAGCGAG
>NZ_VTZN01000362.1 GCF_008370645.1 Mycobacterium simiae | reverse complement strand
ATTGAAGTAGGCGATCTCGGGATTTCCGGTTTCATGTCGTGACCAGCGCAGATAGCCTCTGAACTGCTCACACACTGCACAGTATCGCGTGCACTAAGCGGAATCAAGCGGAACATGATGTATGTTCATTAGGCACATATCTGGCACGAAAAACGCGATACTGGGTGATCACTGGAAATGTCCAAGAAGCGTTCGTTCGGCAATATTCGCGCTCTGCCGTCTGGTCGGTATCAGGTCCGATTCACCGACCCTGACGGTAACTACATCACTGCGCCCAAGACTTTCGCCGCGCGCATTGATGCCGAAGCGTGGCTGACCGACCGGCGCCGCGAGATCGACGCGAAGCTCTGGAACCCGAAGGCAGTCGCCGAACCCGAGAAGATCACCTTCGGCGCCTACGCGAGCGCGTGGCTTGCCGGCCGCCAGGTCGCCGGCCGACCGATCAAAGCTCGGACTCGTGAGCACTACCAAGCCATCCTCGACGACCATGTGATCGAGACCTTCGGAAATCGCCAGATCGCCTCGATCACCCCCAAACACGTGCGCGAGTGGTACGCGGCGACACTGACAGACCGGCCAACGATGCGGAGTCATGCCTACAGCCTGTTGCGGACGATCATGGGCAGCGCCGTCAATGACGAACTGGTCGAAGCCAATCCGTGCCGGATCACCGGCGCGGGCCGGGCGCGGCGAGTGCACAAGATCAGGCCTGCGAGCGTGGAGGAACTGGCGGTGCTCACCGGTGCCATGCCCGATCGGCTACAGCTGATGGTCACGCTCGCGTCATGGTGCGCTCTGCGTTTCGGCGAAACCGTGGAGTTGCGCCGCGGTGATGTCGACCTGTCTCACGAGGTGATCCGCGTTCGCCGCGCCGCCGTGCGCACCAAGGGCGGCACGTTCGAGGTCACCACGCCGAAGTCCGACGCCGGTGTCCGGGATGTCGCGATCCCGCCGCACATCATCCCGCAAATCGAAGACCACCTGTCCAAGTTCGTTGGCAGCAAGCGCGACTCGCTGCTGTTTCCGGCCCAGCATGGCAGCCACCTGCAGCCGTCGACACTCACCCGGCACTGGTACAAGGCGCGCAAGGCCGCCGGCCGCGACGATCTTCGATGGCACGACCTTCGGCACTCAGGAGCGGTGCTTGCCGCGGCGACCGGCGCATCGTTGGCCGAATTGATGGCGCGACTGGGTCACTCGACACCACAGGCAGCTATGCGGTATCAGCATGCAGCGCAGGGGAGAGACCGTGAGATTGCGGCACTTCTGTTTAAGCTTGCAAGCAACGGGGGGCATGGTGACTGAGAGGATTCGTTACGCCGTCGTTTGCTGCAGTGGGCAGGTTCTCGCATACCTCAACGACGATCGCCCGGTTGATGGTCAGATCGGCGTAGAGGGTGTCGATGAACAGAGCAAGCAGACCATCCTCGCGGCAGACGTCACGGGCCAGAACATCGACCTTCGGGACGGTGCCACAAGTCCGGATATCGGAGACAGGGTTATTCCCTACAAATTCGCAGCGAGCAAGTGGGGCAACTGCAGCCTGACCGAGACCCGTTGGCCCGACTGGCACGTTAGCTGGACGATCAACTGCGACCGGTGCTCGAAACGGGTGGAGATGCGCGACAAAACCCTCGTGATCATCGCTGACGGCCTTGCTGCCGAGCTGGATAAGTGGTTGTTCGACGCGGATGGGAAACGCTATGTTCTTCCGCTTGGCGTGTTGAATCTCAAGCTGACGCGACTCAGCGGGTAGCATTACCGCTGCGCTCTTTGCGCTTCCGTTTCCGGGCTGTCCGGCCGTACGGCGTCATTACTGATGCTGAAAGGCCCCCCGAGATGGCAAGTCTCAA
>NZ_VTZN01000361.1 GCF_008370645.1 Mycobacterium simiae | reverse complement strand
TCCAGCAAATCGCTGGCGGTGCGCCCCCGATGTCCGCCAATCGGGATCGTTGATTGTGCAGGTCGTTCGCCTCGCCGCTCTTCAACTCTCCCGCATTTCGCCAATAGGCGACTCCGGTCGCAGGTGCGTCAGGTCGCGAGGGCCACCAGGCTCCCACTAACAACGGCGACCACTTGCCGGGCGGCAGGTCAGCCACCACCGCACACGGCCTTCATACGCGCGTCTTTCGTGATGACATCGTCTGCCGCTGATCGCCAAACTGGGTCTTCACGTCCCGTCGCGATGCCCGCTGCGGCCGTGCTGTTGCTGTAAGCCGCGGCCAGCGCAAGCGCAGCGTCTCGATCGCCGGACTCTAGCGCCGGTGCTGTATTCACTGCTTGTTGGAGCAGCATCGCCCCATTGACTGTAGAAATGTTTGCCAGCGCTGGGTTGTCGCCATTGGTTTGCACTTGGACCGCACGTGCCGCAAGCTTGTACACCTCACACAACTTCTGGTGCGCTGCTGCGACTTCAGCAGCGGTGTACGTTTGCGGCGCGGACGTTGCCGTGCTTGCGGTTGTTCTGCTCGTTGTAGGGCGGGTCAATGCCACAATCAAAGCTGCAGCACCGAGTAGGGCGGCAACGACCGATAGCGCTACTGCCGGCCAGGTGCGGGGGCGGGCTGAGGGGTAGGCGGGATATGGTGGTGTCCGTTGCTCCGCTGGCGGGTAGTAGGTCGTCACGTCAGTAAGGCTATTCCTGCTGCCGTCTGCGTGAACTCCAGTGCTTGTCGCTGATGGCAGCTGCGGTGCTGCATCGACGCCGTGATTTCGGGATGGACGTCCGCGCAATTCAAGTCCAGTGCCAGGGAGAATCGCTCATCACCGCGGCAAGGAGCGCGATCGCGTCCGGCTGCGCTCTCGCACTTCGGGATCGGGATCGTCCGGACTCCACCGCAGAAGTGGTTGCACACATTAAGTTCGGATACGCCCTATGCTCCTCTGCATGGACTCGCTGGTCGTCGGTGTGGGAAGCGTGCGGGCGATGGCTGTCCGGTGGCACGCGCGGGCTTCCGAGCTGGACGCCAGCCCGCCGCCGCTGATTGAGTCGTCGTGTCAGCCTTCCGTGGCGGCTGTGAATACCGGGCATGCCGCCCTCGCTATTGCTGCGGAGTCGCTCACCGGTCGGGTGCAGGCCAGTGCAGCCAAAGTCGCCGCTGGCGACGCCAGCTATATCAACAATGAGGCCACCTCGGCGGCCGAGCTGGCTGCGGTAGCAGATCCGTTAAGAGGGTGGTAGCGATGGCGGCCGCAGGTGGGTCTTTTCCCAGTTTGTCGCAGCTCTTGTCCTGGCCCACAGAGCATCTCACCCAGGCGGCTGATTATTGGGTGACTACCGGTAATCGTTGGTATGAAATCTTCAGCCAGAACTGGCGAGACAGCCTTTCGGTCGACTGGAAGGGCAATGGAGCGGAGGCGCTGCGCACTCGGACCTACGCCGACCACAAAAAGGTCGGCGAGTTAGTCGACCAATTGCATGAGGCGGCCAAGGTCGCGCGCGGCGCGGCGTCCGATTTGTATGCGGCCAGGTCGCGGGTGCGGTACGCGGTTGAAGACGCCCGCGACGCCGGATTCGATATCGGTGAAAATCTCTCCGTCACCGACCGCTCCGCGGGCGGCTCATCTGCGGTGCGAGCTGCCAGGCAAGCCCAAGCTCAAGCATTTGCTGCCGACATCCGCCAACGCGCCATGCAACTGGTTGCGCTGGATCAACAAATCGCTGCCAGAGTTACGACCGCAATGGCCGGCGTCGGCAATATCTTCCCAGCGGATAATCCGACAACAACTACCACAACAACCCCTCCACCCGCTCCGAAATGTGATGCTGAAGACATTGCAAAACTTATGAGGAAAA
>NZ_VTZN01000360.1 GCF_008370645.1 Mycobacterium simiae | reverse complement strand
GGCCCCGCCTTTAGCCGTCGATGCGCCGCCGGCAGACGTGCCGGCCGCGGCGTTTCCGCCGTTGCCTCCGGTCGCGCCGTTGACCGAGGCGCTTCCGCCGTTTCCGGCCTGGGCGGTCACGTTGCCACCGGCGCCGCCGTCTCCGCTGGAGGCCAGCCCGCCCGCACCTCCACTACCACCGTTACCCAACAGCACGCCGCCAGCCCCGCCGCTCCCACCGGCCCCTCCAATAGCGGTGGAAGATCCGCCCGCAGACGCGCCGACGGCGGCATTCCCGCCGTCTCCGCCGATCCCGCCGTTGACCGCGCTGTCTCCGCCGTCGCCGCCCTGGGCCAGGGTGTTGCCAACAATGGCGCCCCCGTCTCCGCTGGATGCGTGCCCGCCGGCGCCCCCAGCACCACCGTTACCCCACAGCAACCCGCCAACCCCGCCGTGGCCGCCGACCCCACCGATCGCCGTCGCGGACCCGCCGAAGGTGTCACCGGCCGTGGCGTCACCGCCGGTCCCCCCGGTTCCGCCCCCGACCGGGCCGGCTCCACCGTCCCCGCCGCTGGCCGCGGCCCCGCCGGCGGGCTGCCCGTTCCCGACGGATGCGTGCCCGCCTGCACCACCGGCACCGCCGTTACCCCACAGCCACCCGCCGGCGCCGCCATTTCCGCCGGCCCCGCCGACGCTGGCGCCGGCCCCGCCTTGCCCACCGGCCCCGCCGGAGCCAATCAGCCCGGCTGACCCGCCGTTACCACCAGCTTGGCCTGGCGCACCTGACCCGCCGGCCCCGCCATTTCCGTAAAACAGCCCGCCGACCCCACCATCCTGCCCGCTACCGGGCAGCCCGTCGGCGCCGTTTCCGATCAATGGGCGTCCCAGCAGGGTCTGGGTGGGCGCGTTGATTGCGGTTAGCAGATTCTGCGCAACATTGACGGCCTCCGCGTTGACATACGACCCCCTGCCCGCGTTCAACGTCTGCACAAACTGGTTGTGGAACTCGAATGCCTGGGCATGCAGCGCCTGATAGAACCGCCCGTACGACCCGAAGCACGCCGCGATCGCCGCCGACACTTCGTCCCCAGCCGCGACCGCTATCTCCGTCGTGGGGACAGCGGCTGCGGCAGCGCCCGCGCTGATCGACGAACCAATATCGGTCAAATCCGTTGTCGCCGCCGCTATCAGCTCCGGCATCACATATACGAAAGACATCGACACTCCCTCGCCGAAACCCACCCGGTGCAGTCACTGTACCGCGATCCGGGCGCGGGATCCCGCGAGTGAACAGTCTCAGGCCGCACACCGACATTAGGTCATCGATCAGTCCTTTATGGACACCGAGACGTAATCGACGAGCATCGGCTGCCCAGAAACCGTTGCGGCAGTAGGGCCACCGCCGAACGCCGCCGGGAAGGCTCCGCCCATCGCCACGTTCAAGATGACGAAGAACCCGTGGTGGGTGGCGTTGCTCCAATCGGTCGCGGAGACCTGGTCGGAGTTGATGGTGAAAAAGTTGTTGCCATCCAGGTACCAGCGCAACTGCTCAATGCTCGTGCTGCGGTCGAATTCGACAGCGTAGGTGTGGAAGCTGGTTCCGGCGCCCGGGACAGGGTGTTCGCCCGAGCTAATTCCACCGGGCTCGTTGAAGGGCGGGCCGCCGGCCCAGACGCTGCCATGCAATGTGGCCCACACCGAGCTGCGGCCATTGATGGCCTCCATAATGTCCAGCTCGCCGATGGTGGGCCAGTTGGTGGCGCCGACGGGCCGCGCCGCATCGCCGAGCGCCCAGAAGGCCGGCCAATAGCCCATCCCGTTGGTGGTGTCGACGTCCGGCTGTTGAATCGACCCCTCGATGCGCAGCACGCCGCCGGTTGGCGCCGCAAAGTCGGTACGCTGCGTCGCGATCCGGCCC
>NZ_VTZN01000036.1 GCF_008370645.1 Mycobacterium simiae | reverse complement strand
GGCGGGACCGGGCAGAACGGCCAGAACGACGCATGCCAGCAGGAATGCCGGCAGGACGTGGATCAAATGCTGCATGACCGGAGTATCGTCGACGAGTCAAGCCGTTTACCCAGTGCCGTGCACCACGCCGTCGCACGCGCGGATTCTCGGCTGAGGCCGGGCGAGTTTGTCCAGCTTGCGCCGCGTCGAGTAGCCTCATCAGGTAAACCCAATTGTCCCTACGATGAACCCTGTCCGGAGCAACCCAACAATATGCCGAGTCCCGCCGTCACCTCGCCGCAAGTAGCCGTCAACGACATAGGCACCAGCGAGGACTTTCTCGCCGCAATAGACAAAACGATCAAGTACTTCAACGATGGCGACATCGTCGAGGGAACCATCGTCAAAGTGGACCGGGACGAGGTGCTCCTCGATATCGGCTACAAGACCGAAGGGGTCATCCCCGCCCGCGAACTCTCCATCAAGCACGACGTCGACCCCAATGAGGTCGTTTCCGTCGGCGATGAGGTGGAGGCGTTGGTCCTCACGAAGGAGGACAAAGAAGGCCGGCTGATCCTGTCCAAGAAGCGCGCACAGTACGAGCGTGCCTGGGGCACCATCGAGGCGCTCAAGGATAAGGACGAGGCTGTGAAGGGCATCGTCATCGAAGTGGTCAAGGGCGGTCTGATCCTTGACATCGGGCTGCGCGGCTTCCTGCCCGCCTCGCTGGTGGAGATGCGGCGCGTTCGTGATCTGCAGCCGTATATCGGTAAGGAAATCGAAGCCAAGATCATTGAGCTGGACAAGAACCGCAACAACGTGGTGCTATCGCGGCGGGCCTGGCTGGAACAGACTCAGTCTGAGGTGCGCAGCGAATTCCTCAACAACTTGCAGAAGGGCACCATCCGCAAGGGCGTGGTCTCCTCCATCGTCAATTTCGGCGCCTTCGTGGATCTGGGCGGCGTGGACGGTTTGGTGCACGTTTCCGAGCTGTCGTGGAAGCACATCGACCATCCATCCGAGGTGGTCCAGGTTGGTGACGAGGTCACCGTCGAGGTGCTCGACGTCGACATGGACCGCGAGCGGGTTTCGTTGTCGCTGAAGGCTACTCAGGAAGACCCGTGGCGGCACTTCGCCCGCACCCACGCGATCGGGCAGATTGTGCCGGGCAAGGTCACCAAGCTGGTGCCGTTCGGTGCGTTCGTCCGCGTCGAGGAGGGCATCGAGGGTCTGGTGCACATCTCCGAGCTGGCCGAGCGTCATGTCGAGGTGCCCGACCAGGTGGTTGCCGTCGGCGACGACGCGATGGTCAAGGTCATCGACATCGACTTGGAGCGCCGCCGAATCTCGTTGTCGCTCAAGCAAGCCAACGAGGACTACACCGAGGAGTTCGACCCGGCGAAGTACGGCATGGCCGACAGCTACGACGAGCAGGGCAACTACATCTTCCCCGAGGGCTTCGACTCCGAAACCAACGAGTGGCTTGAAGGATTCGACGCACAGCGCAACGAATGGGAAGCCCGCTACGCCGAGGCCGAGCGGCGCCACAAGATGCATACGACGCAGATGGAGAAGTTCGCCGCAGCTGAGGCTGCCGTCCACAACGGTGGTGACCAACCCTCGAGCGGCGCAGCGGCTTCGGAGAAGTCCGCGGGTGGATCGCTGGCCAGCGATGCTCAATTGGCGGCGCTGCGTGAGAAGCTGGCCGGCAACGCGTAAAAGCTTCGCAGATGCTGCGCATCGGGCTGACCGGTGGCATCGGTGCCGGCAAGTCGGCGTTGTCGGCCACCTTCTCGCAACTCGGTGGAATCATCGTCGATGGCGATGTGCTGGCCCGGGAGGTCGTCGAGCCGGGTAGCGCGGGACTGGCCTCATTGGTTGACGCGTTCGGCCGCGACATCTTGCTACCCAGCGGAGGGCTGGATCGGCCGGCATTGGCTGCCAAGGCTTTTCGGGACGATGAGGCACGCGCCAAGCTCAACGGCATCGTTCACCCGCTGGTGGCTAAGCGCCGCGCGGAGATCATCGCAGCGGTGGCGGGGAGCTCGCGCGGCGCTGTTGTCGTAGAGGACATTCCGTTGCTGGTCGAGTCGGGGATGGCGCCGCTGTTCCCGCTGGTGGTGATTGTGCATGCCGATGTCGAAGTGCGGGTGCGACGTCTGGTCGAGCAGCGCGGAATGTCAGAAGCCGACGCCCGCGCCAGGATCGCCGCCCAGGCCACCGACGAGCAGCGCCGGGCGGTGGCCGACGTGTGGCTGGACAACTCGGGCGCCCTCGACGCCTTGGTTGAGCGAGCCCGCGACGTCTGGCACAACCGGATATTGCCCTTCGCGCACAACCTCACCGAGCGCCAGCGCGCACGCGCTGCGCCGCGACTGGTGCTGCCAGATCCGAATTGGCCGGACCAGGCCCGTCGCATCGTGGCACGGTTGACGACGGCGTGTGGCCATCGGGCGTTGCGCGTAGACCACATCGGATCCACCGCGGTACCAGCGTTCCCCGCCAAGGACGTGATCGACATTCAGATCACCGTCGAATCACTGGCGGTAGCAGACGAACTTGTCGAGCCCCTGCTATCCGCCGGTTATCCACGCCTTGAGCACGTCACCCAGGACGTGGCCAAGGCCGACGGTCGCAGCACTGTCGACCACTATGACCACAGCGTCGACCCTGACTTGTGGCACAAACGCTTTCACGCCTCCGCGGATCCCGGCCGGCCGACTAACGTGCATATCAGGGTGGACGGTTGGCCCAATCAACAGTTTGCTCTGCTTTTTGTGGACTGGTTGAGAGCTAACTCCGCGTTGCGCGCCGAATACCTGGAAGTCAAGCGCACAGCCGAAAGAAGCGGCGGTGGCTGCGACATCGCGGGGTATGCCAGCGCCAAGGAACCGTGGTTCCTCGATTCCTACCGGCGAGCATGGGAGTGGGCCGACACCACCGGCTGGCAACCCTGAAGCCGGGCACTTAGCTGTGCAAGGTTATGCCGCACTGTGGCACGCCGTGGGTCGGGTCACCGTGTCCGCATCCGGAAACGATGCGCGGCGGCCGCGACAATCACACTGGGCGCCAGGTGAGTGCCATACCTTGGCTGGCGAGCCAGCGCGTGAGGTCATAGTCGTGGCGGGCCAGCCCGTCGATGGCGGCTACCGCGTGCCGCACTGCCTGCTCAGCGACCTCAGGAGCCAGCAATCCGTGGCGAACGGCGCCCAGCAGTTCCTCAACGTCGGCCAATTGAGCCCCGCGTCCGGTTCGAACCTCAATGTCGAGGTAGTGGTCCTCGGAACGCCAGATTGCCGGGCCAGGGGTGTACTGACCCACGTCGAGGTAGTAGTCATAGTCGCGTTCATGGCCCGCGTTGAAGTGAAAGACGTTGGCGCGCAGCCCTAACGACGGCAGCAGCCACGACTCGAGGTAGCGGAACTGAGCACGACCGGGAGTTGGCCGGGCCAGGTAAAGCCCCCACCGATGTACGACATACTGGTCAACCGCCCGCACGAACCCCTTCGGATCGGTATTGGTGCGGGCGAGCAGGTCGAATGTTTCGTGCTTCGGCGGATGAATGACGTCACCCTACCTGCTGCCCACCGCGACGGCCGGAAGGTCCACCACGCTCAGGCCGGTGCTGTCGGTACGGGGTTCTACCCTGGTTGGTATGGCCTTTGCCACTGAACACCCGGTAGTCGCTCATTCGGAATACCGCGCCGTCGAGGACGTTGTGCGCGCTGGGGCCCACTTTGAGGTGGTCAGCCAGCATGTGCCAGCCGGCGACCAGCCGGCCGCCATCGCGGAGCTGGAGCGGCGAATCACGGCGGGGGAGCGTGACGTGGTGCTACTGGGCGCCACCGGGACCGGGAAGTCAGCCACCACCGCGTGGCTGATCGAACGGCTACAACGTCCCACCCTGGTGATGGAACCCAACAAGACGCTGGCCGCTCAGATTGCGAACGAACTACGAGAGATGCTGCCGCACAACGCGGTCGAGTACTTCGTCTCGTACTACGACTACTACCAGCCGGAGGCATACATCGCGCAGACCGACACCTACATCGAGAAGGACAGCTCGATCAACGACGACGTGGAGCGGTTGCGGCATTCGGCGACGTCGGCGCTGCTGTCGCGGCGCGATGTGGTGGTGGTGGCCTCGGTCTCCTGCATCTACGGTCTGGGCACCCCGCAGTCCTACCTGGACCGCTCCGTCGAGCTACGAGTGGGCACCGAGGTGCCGCGGGACGACCTGCTGCGGCTGCTGGTTGATGTGCAGTACACCCGCAACGACCTATCCTTCACCCGCGGCTCGTTTCGGGTGCGCGGCGATACCGTAGAGATCATCCCCTCCTACGAAGAGCTGGCGGTCCGCATCGAGTTCTTCGGCGACGAGATCGAGGCGCTGTACTACCTGCACCCGCTGACCGGCGAGGTGATCCGCCAGGTGGACTCGCTGCGGATCTTTCCCGCCACCCACTACGTGGCCGGGCCGGAGCGCATGGCGCAGGCGATCTCCACCATCGAAGAGGAGCTTGCCGAGCGACTCGCCGAATTGGAGCGCCAGGGCAAGCTGCTGGAAGCGCAGCGGCTGCGGATGCGCACCAACTACGACATCGAGATGATGCGGCAGGTCGGCTTCTGCTCGGGCATCGAAAACTATTCCCGCCACATCGACGGCCGAGGGCCGGGCTCGCCGCCGGCCACCCTGCTCGACTACTTCCCTGAGGATTTTCTGCTCGTCATCGACGAGTCGCACGTCACCGTGCCGCAGATCGGCGGCATGTACGAAGGCGACATGTCGCGGAAACGTAACCTAGTCGACTACGGCTTCCGATTGCCGTCAGCTGTCGATAACCGCCCGCTGACCTGGGAGGAGTTCGCCGACCGAATCGGACAGACGGTGTATCTGTCGGCGACCCCGGGGCCGTACGAACTCAGCCAATCCGGCGGCGAGTTTGTCGAGCAGGTGATCCGGCCGACCGGTCTGGTGGACCCCAAGGTGGTGGTCAAGCCGACCAAAGGCCAGATCGACGACCTGATTGGTGAGATTCGCAAGCGCGCAGACGCCGATGAGCGGGTGCTGGTGACGACGCTAACCAAGAAGATGGCCGAAGACCTCACCGATTACTTGCTCGAGATGGGTATCCGGGTGCGCTACCTGCACTCCGAGGTGGACACGTTGCGCCGGGTGGAGTTGCTTCGCCAACTTCGGCTCGGTGACTACGACGTACTGGTCGGAATCAACTTGCTACGTGAGGGTCTGGACCTGCCGGAGGTGTCGCTGGTCGCAATCCTCGACGCGGACAAAGAGGGATTCCTGCGGTCGACACGTAGTCTGATCCAGACCATCGGACGCGCCGCACGTAACGTTTCCGGCGAAGTCCACATGTACGCGGACAAGATCACCGACTCGATGAAAGAGGCGATCGACGAGACCGAACGCCGGCGCGCAAAGCAAATCGCCTACAACGAGGCCAACGGGATCGACCCGCAGCCGCTGCGCAAGAAGATCGCCGACATCCTCGATCAGGTGTACCGCGAGGCCGCGGATACCGACGCCGCAGAACCTGTCCCGGTGGGTGGGTCCGGGCGCAACGCATCGCGCGGGCGTCGCGCTCAGGGCGAGCCGGGCCGGGCGGTGAGCGCGGGAGTGTTCGAAGGTCGTGACACATCCAACATGCCGCGCGCCGAACTCGCCGACCTGATCAGGGATCTCACCGCGCAGATGATGGCCGCCGCCCGTGACCTACAGTTTGAGCTGGCCGCCCGGTTCCGCGACGAGATTGCCGACCTCAAGCGGGAATTGCGGGGGATGGACGCCGCCGGGCTGAGGTGACGAACACAGCAAGGGAGGCCGGCAGTTGGCGGGAGCTGCTGGGCGGGCACCTGGGTACTGCCACCATGCTGGCCGGCGGTGTCGCGATGTACGCCACCAACGAGTTTCTGACGGTCAGCCTGCTGCCCAGCACCATCGCCGAAATCGGCGGCAGTCGGCTGTATGCGTGGGTGACAACCCTGTACCTGGTTGGTTCGGTGGTGGCGGCGACCACGGTCAACGCGATGTTGTTGCGAGTCGGTGCCCGCGCGTCGTACCTGATAGGACTGACCGTCTTCGGCGTTGCCAGTCTGCTGTGCGCGGCCGCCCCGAGCATGGAGATCCTGGTGGCTGGACGCGCCCTGCAGGGAGTGGCCGGCGGGCTGCTAGCCGGGCTGGGTTACGCGCTGATCAATGCTGCGCTGCCGCATCGACTGTGGACTCGTGGTTCAGCGCTGGTATCGGCGATGTGGGGCGTCGCGACTTTGCTTGGACCCGCCGCGGGTGGACTTTTCGCGCAGTTCAAGCTGTGGAGGTGGGCGTTTGGTGCCATGGCGGTGCTGGCTGCGCTGATGGTGATGCTGGTCTTTGCTGTGCTGACCAGGCGGGTGAGCAGCGGAGGCGACAAATCGGTGACCCGCCAGCACCGGGTGCCGGTGTGGTCGGTGCTGCTGATGGGAGCCGCCGCGCTGGCAGTCAGCGTCGCCGAGTTCCCGCGGTACCTGGTGCAGACTGCCGGGCTGCTTGCCGCCGCCGCGCTGCTGATAGCCATCTTTGTGGTCGTCGACTGGCGCATGCAAGTAGCTGTGTTGCCGCCCAGCGTCTTTGGATCCGGGCCGTTGAAATGGATCTACCTGACCATGTCGGTACAGATGGTTGCGGCAATGGTGACGACCTACGTGCCGCTGTTTGGTCAGCGATTAGGGCACTTGACACCGGTGGCAGCCGGATTTCTGGGTGCGGCACTGGCTTTCGGCTGGACAACCAGCCAGATCGTCAGTGCATCGCTCAACAGTATCCGGGTCATTGGGTACGTGGTGGCGGCGGCGCCGCTGGTGGTGGCGGCGGGCCTGGGGCTGGGTGCGGCCACCCAGCGTGCCAATGCGCCCCCGGGGACGGTTGCACTGTGGGCGCTGGCGTTGCTGGCCACCGGGGTCGGTATCGGAATGGCTTGGCCGCATCTGACGGTACGTGCGATGGATTGTGTCGACGACCCGGCCGAGAGCAGCTCAGCAGCCGCGGCGGTCAACATTGTGCAGCTGATCTCGGGTGCCGTCGGTGCCGGCTTGGCCGGTGTGGTGGTCAACAACGCGGCGGGTGGCGACGTGGCGGAAGCGCGCTGGCTATACGGGGTATTCACCGTGCTGGCGGTGGTCGCGCTCATTGCCTCCTTCCGGGCGACCCACCGCGAACGTCGCTCATCGAGTTGACTTGACGACCTGCGAGTAGTGGAACTGCCACCGCTCGACGATGTGGAAGCCGAGATAGCTGGGAAACTGGTATACGGGCGTCCGCCCGAACGCCGTTCCCGGCGACAATGACTGTCCCATCTCATGGTCCGGCAATGACTTGTCCCGGTTGGTGATCGTCCACAAGGTGGAGCACGTGTTGATCTTGGCCGTCGTTAGCCACACCGCGACATGGCCGTCCCATAAAGTGCCGACCTTGGGCCCATAGGCACCGCGTTCGACGTCGATCAGCGTCCGGAACGCGGCCGGACGGGTGGCTAGTAGCGCGCGGATTGGTCCTGGCTTCCACGACACGGTGTTGTCCACCAGCAGGCAGTCCCCCGGTGCGGCATGTGCGCTGATCACATCAGCCACCTGGCTGTAATCCCAGCCCTCCTTGGCGTACGGGCCCCGCTGGGTGAAGTAATAGTTCGGGAATGCGGCAACCGCGAAAAGAGCCACGACACCGGCGATGAGAACCGGCTTGCGAGCAATCGCGACGATGCAGATCGCCAGCACGATGGCCGCCGCCGGAGCGGTAAGAATCAGGTAGCGCGGGTAGTAGATCGGCTCAACCGTCGCCGAGTAAATCAGCACCACCGCAGTAGGAATCACGACCCACGCCACGCTGGCGAGCAGCAGCGTGCGGGTGCCGCCGTCGAGCCCGGCCGCGCCCGTCAGTCTCAGTACGATCGCGGCGCCGACAACCACGCCGGCAAGAATGGCGAACGGCACGCTGTGATCGAAGTACTGACGATGCACCACATCGAGGAACAGGTTTCTGTCCAGCCCCGAAATCCAACCGACCTGCCACACCTGGCCATGAGCGAACAGGACGAATGGCGTCATAGCACCGAGCGCGGCCACCGAGGCGACCACCCACCAGACGACAGGAGATTTTCGAGCCGTTGCGCGCGTCAACAGCGGCAGCATCGCGGCGTAGACCGCCACCAGCAGCCCTAGGTTGATGCTGACCGATATCGACAGCATCAACCCCAACGCATACAGCAGCCAGAGCCACGGGCGGTTGCGCCGCGCCGCCGAGACGAGTAGTACCGTCACCCAGACCGCGGCCGCCACCGACAGCGCAGCGGAGCGAGCCTCGATGCCCGCCCAGGTGACTCGGGGCAGGATGGCGAAGACGGCGCCCGCACACCAGGCGGTGCTGCGGTCGGAAAACTGCTTGGCGAAGACGACGACGCCGGCAGCGGCGGCGCCAACGGCCATGCTGCTGGGCACCCGCGACCAAAACTCCGTCGGCGGGAATAGGGCAAACCAGCCGTGCATCAAGAGGTAGTACAGGCCGTGCACAGCGTCGATATGACCGAGCAGCTTCCACAGCTCGGGCAGCGTCCGGCTCGCGGCAGCCGAGATGGTCGCACCCTCGTCGAACCACAGCGAAGGTCGACTGGCCCAGGCAGCGCTGAGGGCTGTAGCCAGCAAACCGATCGCCCACGGGTCCAGGCGCCGCCCGCGGGCGCGGGAGCGTGCCGTATTGCCGATGACTGCCGCCGCATTGTGCTCAAGCGCGGGGGCGGACATGATGCCTGTCACTGTAGGGTCCGGGCGATGACAACGGTCACGGGCCATCATCACCAGCCCGGCCCGTCACGCGACGCGCAGCTGCTGGCATCAGCTGCCAGGCGTAGCCGCTTCTTACGAAAGACGTTGTGCTGCTGATGATTCCCGGACAGCCGTTGACAGCCGTTAGCGTATTCATCGATATCCAGTGTCCGGTGTACTGGCGTGGCCAGGCAAATGCTGGTTGCGCCACGCCGTCGCACTGTGGTTAATCTGACGCATCTAGATCAGGCAACGCGATACTGTCTGGGGTTGGCGTAGCAACCGACACTGGGAGGGCAAATGGGCGCGTATCACACTGTGGTGGTAGGAACCGACGGCTCGGATTCGTCGATGCGCGCGGTTGACCGGGCCGCGCAGATTGCCGGGGCGGATGCCAAGCTGATCATCGCGTCGGCGTACCTGCCTCAGCACGAGGACGCCCGGGCCGCGGACGCCCTGAAGGACGAAAGCTACAAAGTGACGGGCACCGCCCCGATCTATGAGATCTTGCACGACGCCAAGGAACGCGCGCACAACGCCGGGGCGAAAAACGTCGAAGACCGCGCTATCGTCGGTGCTCCGGTGGACGCGCTGGTGCACCTCGCTGAGGAGGTCAACGCCGACCTGCTGGTCGTGGGCAACGTCGGTCTCAGCACGATCGCGGGCCGGTTGCTGGGATCGGTGCCGGCAAACGTCTCGCGGCGGGCCAAGATCGATGTGCTGATTGTGCACACCACGTAATTCGCGGCGGGGCTACCAGCCTCGCGCCCGCCACTCGTCGAGGTGGGGGCGTTCGGCGCCGAGCAGGGTGTCGTCGCCGTGGCCCGGGTAAATGACTGTGGGATCTGGGTAGACGTCGAATACCCGGGTGGTGACGTCATCGAGCAGTTGCACGAAGTCGCCGGGCTGCCAGGTCTTGCCGACACCTCCGGGAAAAAGGCAGTCTCCGGTGAACAGCTGCGTCACCTCACCGGTTGCGGGCCCGTTGAGGGCCAGCGCGATTGATCCGGGTGTGTGGCCGCGCAAGTGGATGACATCCAAGGCCAGTTTGCCGACCTGGATCGTGTCGCCCCCAGCCAGGAACCTGTCCGGTTTCACCGGTAGCGCTTCGGCGTCGATCTCGTGGGCCGCGGTGGGCGCGCCGGTAGCATCGGACACCGCCTGCAGCGCCTGCCAATGGTCGAAGTGCTGATGGCTCGTGACGATCAGCGCGACCTGCAACGCATAACGCCGGATCAGATCGATGAGCACGTCGGCGTCATTGGCGGCGTCGATCAGCAACGTCTCCCCGGTCGTGGAGCAGCTCACCAGGTAGGCATTGTTGTCCATCGGGCCCACCGAAGCCTTGAGGATAATGGCCCCGGGCAGGGTGCGGCGGGCCGCAGTCCCCGGGTCGACGTGTCCGGTGTAGTTGTCAGCGACGACAGTCATGCGCGTCATAGCGGTCACGTTACTGGTCCCCGAGTGCTTGTCGGTAGGTGCACATAGCATGGGAACGAGCTGGCGGCTGTCGGAGGAATGCGCAAGGAATGTGCAAGGAATGTGCAAGGATGCGGAAGGAACTGAGTGGCTGAGCGCCTGATCGTCAAGGGTGCGCGCGAGCATAATCTGCGCAGCGTGGACCTCGACCTACCCCGTGACGCGATGATCGTTTTCACCGGGCTATCCGGGTCCGGTAAGTCTTCGTTGGCCTTCGACACCATCTTCGCCGAAGGCCAGCGGCGCTACGTGGAATCGTTGTCGGCTTATGCCCGCCAGTTCCTTGGGCAGATGGACAAGCCGGACGTCGACTTCATCGAGGGGCTTTCCCCAGCGGTGTCCATCGACCAGAAGTCCACCAACCGCAATCCGCGGTCGACGGTCGGGACCATCACTGAGGTGTACGACTACCTGCGACTGCTGTACGCACGCGCCGGTACCCCGCACTGCCCGACCTGCGGTGAACGCATCGCGCGCCAGACGCCCCAGCAGATCGTCGATCAGGTGCTGGCCATGGCGGAGGGCACCCGTTTCCTAGTGCTGGCCCCGGTGGTGCGCACCCGCAAAGGCGAGTTCGCCGACCTGTTCGACAAGCTCAACGCCCAGGGCTACAGCCGGGTAAGGGTAGACGGCGTCGTGCATCCGCTGACCGATCCACCGAAGCTGAAGAAGCAGGAAAAGCACGACATCGAGGTGGTGGTGGATCGCCTGACCGTCAAAGCCGCCGCCAAACAACGGCTCACCGACTCGGTGGAGACCGCGCTGAACCTGGCTGACGGGATCGTGGTGCTCGAATTCCCGGACGAGGAAAGACATGACCAGCCGGGACATTCACACGAACAGCGCTTCTCCGAAAAGCTGGCCTGTCCCAACGCCCACGCCCTGGCCGTCGACGACCTAGAACCGCGGGCGTTCTCATTCAACTCGCCCTACGGCGCCTGCCCGGAGTGCAGCGGTCTGGGCATCCGCAAAGAGGTCGATCCTGAGCTGGTGGTACCGGACCCGGAGCTCACCCTGGCGCAGGGCGCGGTGGCGCCGTGGTCCACCGGCCATAGCGCGGAGTACTTCACCCGGATGCTGGCCGGGCTCGGCGAGGCGATGGGCTTCGACGTCGACACCCCATGGCGCAAGCTGCCGGCCAAGGCGCGCAAGGCGATCCTGGAAGGCTGCGACGAGCAGGTACACGTGCGCTACCGCAACCGGTACGGACGCACCCGCTCCTACTACGCCGATTTCGAGGGCGTGCTGGCGTTTTTGCAACGCAAGATGTCCCAGACCGAGTCCGAGCAGATGAAGGAGCGCTACGAGGGCTTCATGCGCGACGTTCCGTGCCCGGTGTGTGCGGGCACCCGGCTCAAGCCGGAGATCCTGGCGGTGACATTGGCCGCGGGGGAGCGGGGCCCGAAGTCCATCGCGGAAGTCTGTGAGCTGTCCATTGCCGACTGTGCTGACTTCTTGAACGAACTCACCCTAGGTCCGCGCGAGCAGGCAATCGCCGGGCAGGTCCTCAAGGAAATCCAATCGCGGCTCGGGTTCCTCCTCGACGTCGGGCTGGAGTATCTGTCGCTGTCGCGGGCGGCAGCCACCCTGTCCGGGGGTGAGGCACAGCGCATCCGGCTGGCCACCCAAATCGGCTCCGGACTGGTGGGTGTGCTCTACGTGCTGGACGAGCCGTCCATTGGGCTGCACCAGCGCGACAACCGTCGTCTCATCGAAACCCTCACCCGCTTAAGGGATTTAGGCAACACGCTGATTGTAGTCGAGCACGACGAGGACACCATCGAGCATGCCGACTGGATCGTTGACATCGGTCCTGGGGCCGGCGAGCACGGTGGCTGCATCGTGCACAGCGGGCCGCTGAACGAGCTGCTGCGCAACCAGGATTCGCTGACCGGCGCCTACCTGTCGGGCCGGGAAAGCATCGGGATTCCCGCGCTACGGCGTCCCGTTGACCCGCGGCGACAGCTCAGCGTGGTCGGCGCCCGCGAACACAACTTGCGTGGGATCGACGTGTCGTTCCCCCTCGGTGTGCTGACCTCGGTCACCGGCGTATCCGGTTCGGGCAAGTCGACGTTGCTCAATGACATCCTGGCCGCGGTGTTGGCCAACCGGCTCAACGGCGCCCGGCAGGTTCCCGGCCGGCATACCCGTGTTACCGGATTAGACCACCTCGACAAGCTGGTACGGGTCGACCAATCGCCGATCGGCCGGACGCCACGCTCCAACCCCGCTACCTACACCGGAGTCTTCGACAAGATCCGCACTCTGTTTGCCGCCACCACCGAGGCCAAGGTTCGTGGCTATCAACCGGGCCGGTTCTCCTTCAACGTCAAGGGCGGTCGGTGTGAGGCGTGCACCGGCGACGGCACCATCAAGATCGAGATGAACTTCTTGCCCGACGTGTATGTGCCCTGTGAGGTGTGCCAGGGCGCCCGCTACAACCGGGAAACCCTGGAGGTGCATTACAAAGGCAAGACCATTGCCGAGGTCCTGGACATGTCGATCGAGGAGGCGGCGGAGTTCTTCGAGCCGATCTCCGGTATCCACCGCTACCTGCGCACCCTGGTCGACGTCGGGTTGGGCTATGTACGGCTAGGCCAGCCTGCGCCGACCTTGTCCGGGGGCGAAGCGCAACGCGTCAAGCTGGCATCGGAATTACAGAAGCGCTCGACCGGTCGCACCATCTACATCCTCGACGAGCCCACCACCGGCCTGCATTTCGAAGATATCCGCAAGTTGTTGAGCGTCATCAGCGGCCTGGTCAACAAAGGCAACACGGTGATCGTCATCGAACACAACCTGGACGTGATCAAGACCTCGGACTGGATCATCGACATGGGACCGGAGGGCGGCGCCGGTGGCGGAACCGTTGTCGCCCAAGGCACCCCGGAGGACATTGCGGCCGTGCCGGAAAGTTACACCGGGAAGTTCCTCGCTGATGTCGTTGGGCTGGCAGCGGCCAGTGCACCCCGCTCGAACCGGCGACGCAAAGTCAGCGCCTGAGTCAGCTGGTAATCGTGTGCCGACATCCTCGCCCGTGCCCGCTGGTGCCGATTGGGTTAACACTCATCGGTGCCCATCGACTCACGGATCTGGGCTAGGCGCTCCGCAGCCGCGCGCAGCACCCTCTCGTACTGTTCCTCCACTGCTTGGCCCCCGGCTGTTTCGGCGTCGAGTTCGGCGGCACCCAATGCCGCCGCATACCGGGACTCGATTTTCTCGCGGACGGATTCGAAGGTCGGCACGCCGGCACTGTCATATCCGGCGTCTGCTGAGTCCGCGTCAGGATCTGTCGGTTCGTCGGGCATGCCGCCACGTTACTGCTGCCGCGTCGCCCCGGGCTGTCGGCGGCGATCACCGCGCTCAGCGCGACCGGCGGCACCGGCTACCGCGCAGCGGGGACGACGCGGGCGCCCGGAGCGGCCATGCCGGGCAAGGGTATCCGCGGCGCGTCCGGGGTGCCCAACTGGCCAGCCAACCACGGCAGCGCCCGCTCGAACACCTGGTCCGCAAAGGGCCAGTCATGCTTGCCGGGTTGGGCAACCACCACGCAGTCAATGCCGTTGGCGCGGCCCAGAGCGCATAGCGCGTTGGCGGCCGCGGTCTGGTTGCTCGGGTTGGCAGCGGCATCGTGCCCGGCCGCCCGCATCGCCGCCAGGTCGGCGATCGGGGAATCGCGGTGAGCTGCCGATTGAGCAGGAACGGAAATAGCAAACCATCCCGAAATTCCGGTGTACGGGCCGTGACGCGTGATCACCGTTGTCGGGTCGAAGGCCGCCCAAGCATCGGCGTTGCCACCGAACAGCTTGGCGATGGTCTCCACCTTACTTCCCGTGTTGGGGTAGTAGTCACCGGCGACGTCGACGAAAGCGCTGAACAGGTTGGGGTGCATGACGGTCAAATCCACCGCACAAGTCCCGCCCATCGACCAGCCCGCGATGCCCCAGTTGGCTGGCTGCGAACTGACGCCGAAGGTAGAAATCAGGTAGGGCACAACGTCTTTAGTCAGATGATCGGCGGCGTTGCCGCGTTGTCCGTTGACGCATTCGGTGTCATTGTTGAATGCGCCGCCGGAGTCTACGAATACCAGGACAGGCGCGTTACCGTGATGGGCAGTGGCGAACTCGTCGACGGTGCTGACCGCGTTGCCAGCGCGCGCCCAGTCGGCGGGAGTGTTGAATTGGCCGCCGATCATCATCACGGTCGGCAGCCGCGGCGGGGGAAAACTGGCGAACCAGGCGGGCGGCAGATACACAAGCTCACCGCGATGTTTGAAATGGGAGGCCGTGGACGGGATGGTGACCGGCACCACGCTGCCGTGCGACGGGCGCGCCCCCTTGCCGGCCATCGCGGTAACGGTGGCCTGATCGGCCTGGTCGGGCAACGGGCCGGAAGTGAGCTGGTTCCACGCGGCCTCGACGGTGGGGACATAGCCAACCCAGACGTTCAGTGCCAGCGCCACGCTGAGCACACAAAGCGGCACGGCCAGCACCGCTGTGCCGCGGCCCCACCAGCGTGCCCCACGCCAGCCCAGGACCAGCGCCGTCATCGCCACGCCAATCAAACCGGCCCATACCCACACGGCCACTGGCGCCGGCTCGTTGGCAAGCCCGCCGACATACCAACGCACTACATAGGCCACCGCACCGCCGACCGCGGTCGCCGCCGGTAGCAACCGTCGCCAGCGACGGGAACGCGACCCGGCGGCCAGCAGCAGGACGGTCGCGCTTAGCACTTGTACCGAGATCGGTACCCAGCCGTGCATCAGGGAGGTGTGCGCGCTGACCAGCGGTAGGGCAAAATACGCCGTCGACGCTGTCACAGAAACTATTGTGATCGAACGGTAACCGTTCTGGAACGTGTTGACCCCAACGTTCCGCTGTGGGTTAGCTGGGAGCGGCAAGCCCACCTAGTGCGGCTTGGCCAACGGAAACGGTAGCGTCTCGCGGATGCTGCGCCCGGTGATCAGCATGACGACCCGGTCGATGCCCATGCCGAGACCCCCGGTAGGGGGCATTGCGTATTCCATCGCTTGCAGGAAGTCTTCATCGAGCTGCATCGCCTCGGGATCTCCGCCGGCCGCCAGCAAAGATTGTTCGTGCAGGCGGCGGCGCTGTTCGACCGGGTCGGTGAGTTCGCTGTAGGCGGTACCGAGTTCGACGCCCCAAGCCACCAGGTCCCAACGCTCAGCGAGGCCAAGCTTGCTGCGATGCGGACGGGTCAGCGGCGACACCGACGTCGGGAAGTCGATGTAAAAGGTGGGCTGTTCGGTGCGGCTTTCCACCAAGTGCTCGTAGAGCTCGAGCACCACCGCGCCGGCATCCCACTGCGCGCGATAGGGAATGCGGGCGGCATCTGACAGCTTCCGCAGCGTCGCCACGCCGGTGGTGGCGTCGATGTGCTCACCGAGGACTTCGGAAACCGCGGCATGCACACTTTTCACCTGCCAAGTCCCGGAAATGTCCACCGGCTCAAGTCCGCCGTCGCTCGTAGGCCGCATCGCGATGGGTGCGCCGTTGGCGGCTTGGGCGGCGTTCTGGATAAGTTCGCGGCAGCTGTCGAGCCACACCAGGTAGTCGGCGTGCGCTTGATATGCCTCGAGCAAGGTGAATTCCGGGTTGTGGCAATAGTCAACGCCCTCGTTTCGAAAAGCCCGGCCCAGTTCGAATACGCGTTCCACGCCGCCGACGCACAGCCGCTTCAGATACAGCTCCGGTGCGATGCGCAGGAACAGGTCCATCGAATAACTGTTGATGTGCGTGACGAATGGTCGAGCCGTGGCTCCGCCGTGCACCTGCTGCAGCATCGGGGTCTCGACCTCGATGAACCCCTTGGCGAACAAGGTTTCTCGGATCGAGCGCAACACTGCGCTGCGGGTGGCGAGGAGTTCCCTCGACTCGGCGTTGACCGCCAGATCGACGTAACGATTCCGGACTCGCGCCTCCGGATCGGTAAGCCCTTTCCACTTATTGGGCAAGGGGCGCAAGCACTTCCCGATCAGACGCCAGCTGCGCACGATCAGTGATTGCGTTCCCAGCTTGCTCGATCCCATATGCCCGGTCATCTCCACCAGGTCACCAAGGTCGATCGTTGCATTGAAATCGGCGGCACGGCCCTGCTGCAAGCATGAATCGTCCAGTAGTACTTGCATTTCGCCGGTCCAGTCGCGTAGGTGCGCGAACAACACGCCGCCGTAGTTGCGGACTCGTAGTATGCGTCCGGACACGGACACGGCGGCCGCCTCGCTCGCAGTCATCGCTTGCGCGACCGTATGGCTGGGCGGCTGACCTACCGGATAGGCGTCAATGCCGTCGCTTCGCAACTTCTTTAACTTGGTCAGCCGAACGCGCACCTGCTCTGGCAGCCGGCGCCGCACTTCATCGCCCTCATCGAATTGCGCTTGCTGCAACTCCGTCAAATCCGGCGCCGAGCCGTCGGGATGCAACAGCCCGGTGGCGGCCAGCCGTTCCGGCACTGCTGGGTGGTGGCCAGTGTGTGTTTTCTTGCGCCGGGTGAACGGAAGTACGAGGAAGCCCTCAGCAATCACCGAGGCGACACCCACTTTGGGTATCAACCGGGCGTCCTCGTAGCACGCGTAGCGGGGTACCCACTGGGGTTGGTACTTCTGGTTCGAGCGGTACAGCGTCTCGATCTGCCACCACCGGGAGAAGAACATCAAGAGCCATCGCCATAACCTCGCGATCGGGCCGGCGCCGAGCTGAGCACCCTGTTCGAAGGCGGATCGAAACATCGCAAAGTTCAGCGAAATACGGTTTATACCAATGCTTTCTGCTCGCAGCGCAAGCTCGCTGACCATGAGTTCGATGGTGCCGTTCGGGGATTGCGGAGAACGACGCATCACATCGAGGGAAACGCCGGTGTGGCCCCACGGCACCAAAGACAGCATCGCCACCACCACATGGTGCGGGTCCAGCGCTTCGACCAACAGGCAGTCGGAGTCCGCAGGGTCGCCCAGGCGGCCCAGTGCCATCGAGAAGCCCCGCTCGGTTTCGGTGTCTCGCCAGGCATCAGCCCGTGCGATGGTCTGCTCCATTTCCTCCGCGGAAATGTCGCGGTGGCGCCGGATGCGCACAGTCAGCCCGGCTCTACGTGCTCGGGTAACGGCTTGGCGCACTCCGCGCATCTCGGGGCCGGACAGCTTGAAGTCGGCCGGCCGCAGAATCGCCTCATCGCCGAGCTCCAAAGCGTTGAGCCCAGCGTCACGATATGCCTGGGCCCCCTGGGAACTCGCGCCCATCACACCCGGCGACCAGCCATAGGTCTGGCACAGCCGTAGCCATGCGTGGACTGCTTGCGGCCACGCCCGCGGGTCGCCCACCGGGTCGCCACTGGCCAGACAGACCCCGATCTCCACCCGGTAGGTGACCGCGGCGCGGCCACTAGGGGCGAATACCACCGACTTGTCGCGACGGGTGGCGAAGTAACCCAGCGAATCGTTCTTGCCGTACAGCTCCAGCAACCCGCGAATCGCCGATTCGTCCTCCCCGGTCAGCGCATTGTCGGCACGCTGGGATTGGAACAGCACGATCGTGGCCGCGATCAGCGCGAATGCGCCAAACAAGCCGAAGATGGCGTTGAGAAAGACGTGCGGCCTGCCGGTGAATAGGTCGGGATCGGCGAGGGCGAACCCAACCACCCGGTTGGCCACGTAGGGCAAGCGGTCTTGCGGCGCAAGTGAGCCCGGGAAAAGCTCGACCAAACCCCAGGAAAGCAAGATTCCGATGGCTCCACCGGCTAACAGCACCGCGGCCGCTTTGAACAGCGCACCCCGGCGGACCTTGGCCCAGAACTCGCGATAGCCCAACACCAGCACGACAATCGCCACGACGTGTGCCGCGAAGCCAAGATTCTCGCCGAAGTTCTCCGCAGCGGTGTTCCCTCCCGCGGCGATATCGGCGACGTTCAGGAAGGCGGCAAGAACCATGTTGCCCAGCAACAGCAACCAGGCGATGCGTTTGCGCGCGGTCAAAGCTGCGGCCAGCAACGCCAGGACGAACGACCACGCGAAGCTGGTATCGGGGAAGTTGAATAGGTAGCTGTTGATGAATTCCCGTGGAACCTTGATGGTCCACCGGATCAGCGGCGACATGCTGGCCAGCACCGACAGGGTGGCGATGACTCCGACGGCCCAGCCGGCTGCCGCGGGAACCCAGTGAAACCTGGAGACGGGCCTGCTCTCCACCGAGCGAGGCGTTGTGAGGGTCACAGACCGCGAGGATATTCGCTACCCGCGGGAAAATCCTGGGGAAGCGGCGCTGATTTTCACCCGGTCGCCGCAGCTGGGTTGCCGCGCCGGTCGGCTCCGTGCCCTAGCGGCGCGTCATGGCTGTTAAACTGGCTGCTGCGACCATCCCGGCGAAGGCCAGGGACAGTAAGTGGAGTCCCACTCCCACCGCTAGCCACGAGAAGTTTTACCGACTTGTTTCAGGCCATGCGGTCCGGTCACAGGCACATAGTGCCTGTTCTGCGCGTGGCGCAGGCGGCTCGAGCAGATTCGAGCCGCGATCGGTCGGCATTGGGCCCTGTTGGTGCAGGGCTTTTTTGCTGATGGCTGGTGTATTCCACGCACTGTTCTCGGCCCCGTTCAGGCTCTGGCCGCAGTGGAACAACAGCCAACGAGGGAGGCCCCATCAGCACTGAGACCCGCGTTAACGAGCGCATCCGCGTACCTGAAGTCCGACTGATCGGTCCAGGGGGAGAGCAGGTAGGCATCGTGCGTATCGAAGACGCACTCCGCGTCGCCGCGGACGCCGATCTCGACCTTGTCGAAGTGGCCCCGAATGCCAGACCGCCGGTCTGCAAGATCATGGACTACGGCAAGTACAAGTACGAGGCGGCGCAAAAGGCGCGTGAATCCCGTCGCAACCAGCAGCAGACCGTCGTCAAGGAACAGAAGCTGCGGCCGAAGATCGACGATCATGACTACGAAACCAAGAAGGGCCACGTGGTGCGTTTCTTGGAAGCCGGATCGAAGGTCAAGGTCACCATCATGTTCCGCGGACGTGAGCAATCGCGACCCGAATTGGGATATCGGTTGCTGCAGCGCCTAGGTGCTGACGTCGCCGAGTACGGATTCGTCGAAACAGCGCCTAAGCAGGACGGCCGCAACATGACGATGGTGCTGGCACCACACCGCGGCGCGAAGACTCGCGCGCGAGCTCGGCATCCGGAGGGATCGGTGGCCGGTCCGGCGGGTGGCGACGCCAAACCTTCGTCGAACTAACGTTGCAAGCCCACACCAGAACTGATCAGAACTGAGGAAAGATGCCCAAGGCAAAAACCCACAGTGGGGCCTCGAAGCGCTTTCGGCGCACCGGGACCGGGAAGATCGTCCGGCAGAAAGCCAACCGCCGGCATCTGTTGGAGCACAAACCGACCACGCGAACCCGGCGGCTGGACGGCCGTAGGACGGTGTCTGCCAACGACACCAAGCGGGTCAATGCGCTGCTGAACGGCTAGCCGGCGCTCGGAAAACCGGCCTCCGTAAGAGCGGTTGGCACCTGACCAATGACGTCCGAACGAGAGTAGGAACAACCCATGGCACGCGTGAAGCGGGCAGTCAACGCCCACAAGAAGCGGCGCTCCATCCTGAAGGCTTCGAAAGGCTATCGCGGCCAGCGGTCCCGGCTCTACCGCAAAGCCAAAGAGCAGCAGCTGCATTCACTCAACTACGCTTATCGCGACCGTCGCGCCCGAAAAGGCGAGTTCCGAAAACTGTGGATCTCGCGGATCAATGCGGCCGCGCGCGCCAACGACATCACTTACAACCGGCTGATTCAAGGCCTCAAGGCCGCTGGTGTCGAGGTGGACCGTAAGAACCTCGCCGACATCGCAGTCACCGACCCGGCGGCGTTCACAGCGCTCGTCGCGGTTGCCCGGGCGGCTTTACCCGAGGATGTCAACGCCCCCTCGGGAGAGGCTGCATAGCCCGGGAACCTGGTTTCAGGTGCTCACCGAGCGCTCGGCCACGGTGGTTGCTGCGGTTAAGTTGCATCGCCACATCGGCCGACGTCGCGCGCATCAATTTCTCGCTGAAGGCCCCAACTTGGTCGCGGCCGCGACGAAACGCGGGCTAGTCCGAGAGGTGTTTGTCACCCAGGTCGCTGCCCAGCGGCATGAGTCGTTGTTGGCCGCATATGCCGCGCCCGTGCATCTGGTGACCGAGCGTGCCGCAAAAGTGTTGTCCGACACCGTTACCCCGACGGGCCTGGTCGCGGTCTGCGAAATGGCGGCGGCCCGCCTAGAGGATGTGTTGGCCCGCTCGCCGCGGCTGATCGCCGTCGCCGTCGAGATCAGTGAGCCGGGCAACGCGGGCACGCTCATCCGCATCGCCGACGCCATGGGAGCGGCGGCTGTCGTTCTTGCCGGGCACAGCGTCGACCCGTACAACGGCAAGTGCCTGCGCGCGTCCGCCGGCAGTATCTTCTCGATCCCGGTGGTTGCCGCACCGGACACGCACGCCGGCCTCGCGTTGTTACGTGCCGCCGGGCTGCAGGTGTTAGCCAGCGCGGTAGACGGGGAGGTGTCCCTCGACGATGCCGACCAGCTGCTGGGCAGCCCGACGGGGTGGCTGTTCGGGCCCGAATCCCACGGACTAGCTGCCGACATCGCGAGGGTGGCAGACCACCGCGTTTGCATCCCAATGTCAGGAGGAGCCGAGAGCCTGAACGTCGCCGCCGCCGCGGCGATCTGCCTGTACCAAAGCGCTCGGGCGCTACGCTGCAATCGCTGAGTGTTAGGCGGGTTGCTATGCGGCCGACGCCCGACTCCGGCCCCGGGCCGGTCGAAGGCCGGCCAGCGAGAGCGTCGTGTGTAGTAACGAACCTGCGCGCTCCATGAGCATCCGAGCCGGGTCCGTAGCGGCGCGGGGAAACGACCGCGCGAAGGCACCGGAACGTGGTGGGAAATAGTGCATCGGCAGACCGCGACGGTCCCTCGGCGGCGCCATGAATGCCGGGGCTTCAACTAGTGGCGCATCACTTCGGTTGTGGCCCTGCGCTCTCCGATAGGCGGCCAACGCGCGCGGATGCAACCTGATTTCGTCGGGCACCGCCAGGAACGCCAGCTCGACCAACTTGCCAAACAAACGCAACACCACCTCATCGCCCGAAGTCCAGTGCATCCCGGCCTTTTCCCGGACCGCCGGGTCGAACAAACCAGCAGCGATCCAGCGCTGGCCGGCAACCACGGGTTTGAACAACTGGTCCCAGATAGGGGTGGGCATGAGAACGAACTTTGGCTTCGGAATACGCATGACGAAGATATCCAGGGTCGCCTTGTTGATCTCGAGCTCGTCGCGGCAAACCCGGTCCCAGTACTTCTGAAATTCTTCCCACGATGTTGGCACTGGCCGCATGCTCATCCCGTACATCCGGTACCACTGGACGTGCTCGTCGAACAGCTGGCGTTTCTCGGCCTCGGTCAAGCCTCCGCAGAAGTACTCGGCCACGTTGATGACCAGCATGAAAAATGTGGCGTGGGCCCAGTAGAACGTCTCCGGATGCAAAGCGTGATAGCGACGGCCCTTGGTGTCGACACCTTTGATGGTGCGGTGGTAGCCCTTGATCTGTTCGCCGGTACCGGCCGCCCGGTCACCGTCGTAGACGACGCCCATGATGGGGTACACCGAGCGGGCGACCCGCTGCAGCGGTTCACGCAGCAGGATCGAATGTTCACTGACTCCGGCGCCCAGCTCCGGATACATGTTCTGGATAGCGCCGATCCACACCCCCATCAATCCGGTGCGTAGGTCGCCGAAGTATTTCCAGGTCAAAGAATCAGGCCCGAGTGGCTCAGCTGGTGTCGACGATGTGGGAGTCATCACGGCCTCCAAGCGCTCAATATGGGCTCACGATAATTCGTGACAACACGCGTTGTCCACGGTTTCGGTGGGTGTGACGCATCGCCGTTACGGGCTCGCTACGGTCGCGTCGCAACCATGTGATCGGCATGTTTGCTGCGACATGGGACACACTCGCCGCGGCGCTGATTGCCCGGCTCGGTCGAAACCACCTACCCTTGCCAGGTGGAGGTCGGGGCTGGCGATGGGGAGTCCGGCGTGCCCGACGAGGTGGAGTTCGACGCGCGTCGACCCTCGCCAGCGCAGTGGCTGCGCTCCACGAACCACAGTCCAGGCGTAGTGGCATTCGTCCGGCGGGCGCGGAGGCTACTGCCCGGTGACCCGGACTTCGGCGATCCGCTCTCCACCGCCGGTGAGGGCGGGCCGCGTGCGGCGGCCCGAGCTGCCGACCGGTTGCTGGGCGATCGCGGTGCGGCATCTCGTGAAGTGAGCCTTGGTGTGCTTCAGGTGTGGCAGGCGCTGACCGAGGCGATTTCGCGACGTCCAGCGAATCCGCAGGTGACGCTCGTCTTTACCGACCTCGTGGGTTTTTCGACGTGGTCGCTCCACGCCGGTGACGAGGCAACCCTGACGTTATTGCGGCAGGTTGCCCGGGCTGTCGAAACCCCGCTGCTCGACGCCGGCGGGCACATCGTCAAACGGATGGGCGACGGAATCATGGCGGTGTTCCGCAACCCTACAATCGCCGTGCGGGCCGTATTGGCCGCTCGAGACGCATTGAAAGCCGTCAACGTGCAGGGCTATACGCCGCGGATGCGGGTCGGCATCCATACCGGACGCCCGCAGCGGCTGGCTGCGGACTGGCTCGGCGTCGATGTCAACATTGCCGCTCGCGTCATGGAACGCGCCACCAAAGGTGGCATCATGATTTCGAGCCCTACCCTGGATCTGATTCCGCAAAGTGAGCTAGACGCATTAGGTGTCGTGGCCAAGAAGGCACGCCGACCGATGTTTTCCAGCAAGCTCACCGGAATCCCACCGGACTTGGCGATCTATCGCCTCAAGGCTCGCAGGGATTTGCCAACGTTTGGTGATCCAGATGAGACAAATTAGCAGGCATAGTGGATGCCAATGACTTATCGGACATATCGGGTTTATGGAATTTTCTACCGGCTCGCGCGAGTGCGGTTCACCCTGGGCTATCTAGCAGCTCTCGCGTCGGTCAGTAGCGCGATCTTGATGCTCGGTCCGCAAGCCCACGAGCGGGTAATTCGGCATGCCAGCACCAACCTGCACAACCTCGCACAAGGCCGCTTGGGAACTCTGTGGAACAGCGCGTTCGTCATTGCCGAAGGCCCGTTGTACTTCTGGCTCCCGTGCCTGGGGTGTTTGCTCGCGCTCGCCGAGCTACACCTGCGTACTGGCCGGCTGACCGTCGCGTTTGCCGTTGGCCATCTCGGGGCCACGCTGCTGGTGGCGGCCGCACTGGCAGGGGCCGTCGAGTTCGGCTGGTTGCCGTGGTCCATCACCCGCGTCAGCGACGTAGGCATGAGTTATGGCGCTCTCGCGGTCCTCGGGGCACTCACCGCCACCATCTCCGCGCGCTGGCGGCCTGCGTGGATCGGCTGGTGGCTGTCGCTGGGCCTGGCGGCGGCGATTGGCGGTGGCGATTTCACCGATGCTGGCCATGCCATCTCGTTGCTGCTCGGCATGGTGGTGACCACACGCTTCGACCGCCCGGTCCGCTGGACCCCCGCGCGTTACTCGTTGCTGGTGGTCTCGGCCGGATTTGGCTTCCTGCTGCTCGCGCACACCGGCTGGACATCATCGATTGGCGTGGCGTTGGGCGTGTTGGGGGCATTGGCGGCATACGGGTTCGCGCGCCGGAACACGGCGCGCGTCGTATCGGTATAGCGGAAGCTCCTTTTCCCTGCGGCGACATGTCGCTGTGGCCTAGTTCGGAATACTCGAATCTCGAACCTTCGGCGGCGCGACGATTCCAAGTCGTGGGGATCACTGGGTCAGCGGGCCGATGACTTATGATCGGCACTTGCGTCATACCCGTGCCCTGAACTCACCCCGCTACGATGTGGGCTCCGAGGTCCACCGCTGGCCGGGGTGACGGACGCCAGGCCTTTGTAGCCAACCTCGTCAGCAAGGAGAGTGTCGCCGCGTGGGTGATCTACCCGTCGACCTGTCGCCGGAAGCCTTGACCAAGGCGGTCCACGCCGCTCAGCAGGCCTTCGCGCTCGCCGACAGCCTGGACGCGCTGGCGCACACCAGGACCGAGCACCTCGGGGACCGCTCACCGCTGGCGCTGGCACGTCAGGCGCTCGGCACCTTGCCCAAAGACGAGCGGGCGGACGCCGGTAAGCGGGTGAACATTGCCCGTGGCGACGCGCAACGTAGCTACGACGAGCGCCTGGCGACGTTGCGGGCCGAACGCGACGCGGCTGTGCTGGTCGCCGAAGGTATCGACGTCACACTGCCATCCACGCGGCAGCCGATCGGCGCCCGGCATCCGATCACGATTTTGGCCGAGCACATCGCCGACACCTTCATCGCGATGGGATGGGAGCTGGCCGAAGGTCCCGAGGTGGAAAGCGAGCAGTTCAACTTCGATGCCCTGAACTTCCCGCCGGACCATCCTGCGCGCAGCGAGCAGGACACTTTCTATATTGCGCCCGAGGATTCGCGGCAGCTGCTGCGTACCCACACCTCGCCGGTACAGGTCCGCACCCTGCTGCAGCGCGAGCTGCCGGTGTACATCATCTCGATCGGCCGGACTTTCCGTACTGATGAGTTAGATGCCACCCACACACCAGTCTTCCATCAGGTCGAGGGCCTGGCAGTAGATCGCGGCCTCACCATGGCGCACCTGCGCGGGACCTTGGATGCGTTTGCCCGAGCCGAGTTCGGGCCGTTAGCCCGCACTCGGATCCGGCCGCATTTCTTTCCCTTCACCGAACCGTCGGCCGAGGTCGATGTGTGGTTCGCCAACAAGAAGGGCGGCGCCGACTGGGTGGAATGGGGCGGTTGCGGGATGGTCCATCCAAACGTGTTGCGAGCGGCGGGAATTGACCCCGAAGTCTACTCCGGCTTCGCGTTCGGGATGGGTCTCGAGCGAACCCTGCAGTTCCGCAACGGTATTCCCGACATGCGTGACATGGTCGAGGGCGACATCCGCTTCTCGCTGCCGTTCGGGGTGGGCGCCTGATGCGAGTTCCCTACAGCTGGCTGCGGGAGGTGGTCTCGGTCGGGGCACCGGGCTGGGACGTCCGTCCCGGCGAACTCGAGCAGACCTTGGTATGCATCGGCCACGAAGTCGAAGAGGTGATAACACTTGGCCCGGTCGACGGCCCACTGACCGTCGGCCGGGTGACCGACATTGACGAGCTGACCGGTTTCAAAAAGCCGATCCGAGCTTGTCAGGTAAACATCGGCGACGGCGTGCAGCACGAAATTGTCTGTGGTGCCACGAATTTCATGGTCGACGATTTGGTTGTCGTGGCGCTGCCCGGCGCCACGCTGCCGGGTGGTTTCACCATCACCGCCCGCCAGACGTACGGTCGCACCTCTGCGGGAATGATCTGCTCGGCAGCCGAACTGGGCTTGGCCGCAGACCATTCCGGGATTCTAGTGTTGCCGCCGGCCGCCGCTGAACCGGGAGCCGACGGCGCGCGCGTGCTCGGATTGGACGACGTGGTCTTTCACTTGGCGATCACCCCCGACCGCGGCTACTGCATGTCGGTGCGTGGCTTGGCCCGCGAAATCGCGTGCGCCTACGACCTGGATTTCGTCGATCCCGCCCACGTTCCGGCGTTACCGGTCGAAGGGGCGGCCTGGCCGCTAACAGTGCAGGCCGAGACCGGGGTACGCAGGTTTGCGCTGCGACCGGTTACCGGGATCGATCCGGCCGCAGTATCGCCCTGGTGGCTGCAAAGACGACTGATGCTCTGCGGCATCCGCGCGACCTCACCGGCGGTGGATGCCACCAACTACGTAATGCTCGAGCTTGGTCACCCGATGCACGCACATGACCGCAACCGGATTTCCGGGAGCTTGGGGGTGCGGTTCGCCCGACCTGGTGAGGCCGTCGTCACCTTGGACAACGTCGAACGCCGACTCGATCCCCGCGATGTCCTCATCGTCGATGACATCGCCACTGCGGCGATCGGTGGCGTCATGGGTGCGGCTAGCACAGAGGTGCGCGCCGACTCCACCGACGTCCTGTTGGAGGCGGCGATATGGGATCCGGCTGCGGTCTCGCGCACCCAGCGGCGTCTGCACCTGCCCAGTGAGGCGGCCCGCCGTTACGAGCGCGGGGTAGACCCGGCTATTTCGGTGGCCGCCTTGGATCGGTGCGCCGCGCTTTTGGCGGACATCGCTGGGGGAGCGGTCGCCCCGACCTTGACCGATTGGCGCGGCGAGCCACCAGTCGACGCCTGGGCGCTGCCGCCGATCCGCATTGACGCCGACCTACCGAACCGCTGCGCCGGGGTGACTTATTCCCCCGGCACGACGGCTCGGCGACTGGCTCAAATCGGTGCCGAGGTGGTGCGAGACGGCAGCACTTTGACGGTGACGCCGCCTAGCTGGCGGCCCGATCTGCTGCAGCCCGCCGACCTCGTCGAGGAGGTTATGCGCCTCGAGGGCCTAGAAGTTATCCCTCCGGTGCTGCCAGCAGCCCCCGCGGGCCGCGGTCTCACGGCGGTACAGCGGCGACGCCGCGCGATCGGTAAGTCGCTGGCGCTGTCCGGGTACGTCGAGGTACTGCCGACACCATTTGTGCATGCCGGAATTTTTGACCTGTGGGGGCTGGCGGCTGATGACCCGCGCCGGGCGACGACCAACGTGGTCAACCCGTTGGAAGCCGACCGTCCGCATCTGGCCACCACGTTACTTCCCGCGCTGTTGGAAGCGTTGGGGCGCAACGTGTCTCGTGGCCTCGTCGATGTCGCGCTGTTTGCCATCGCCCAGGTGGTCCAGCCGACCGAACAGACGCGCGGCATCGAGCTCATCCCGGTGCACCGCCGGCCCACTGACGGCGAGATCGCCACGTTGGATGCGTCGTTGCCCCGGCAACCGCAACACGTCGCCGCGGTGCTTGCCGGGCTGCGGGAGCCGCGCGGTCCGTGGGGTCCGGGCCGCGCGGCCGAAGCCGCAGACGCATTCGAGGCGGTGCGAATCATCGCACGCGCCAGCGGAATTGACGTGGCTCTTCGGGCGGCTCAGTACCTGCCATGGCACCCGGGCCGGTGCGCTGAAGTGCTCGTCGGCGATACCGCCGTCGGTCATGCGGGGCAGCTGCATCCGGCGGTGATCGAGCGCGCGGGCCTGCCGAAAGGCATGTGCGCCATCGAGCTGAACCTGGATGCGATCCCCCTGGTTGAAGCGTTGCCGGCACCTAGGGTGTCGCCATTCCCCGCCGTGTTCCAAGACGTCAGCCTGGTGGTGTCCGCGGACGTCCCCGCCCAGACGGTGGCCGATGCCGTTCGGGAAGGGGCCGGCGACCTGCTGGAGGACGTTCGATTGTTCGACGTCTTCACCGGCCCGCAGATCGGCGAACATCGCAAGTCGCTGACCTTCGCGCTGCGGTTCCGCGCGCCGGATCGCACACTGACTGAAGACGACGCCAGCGCGGCCCGCGATGCCGCGGTGCAACGCGCCACCGAGCGGGTGGGCGCTGTGTTGCGTCGCTGATTCTCCGTCGAGCATCGACGGATCGGGATGCAATCGCTGACCTAACTATTCAGGCGCGCAACCAATTTGGCGATAGGGCTGAGAATGTCTAGGCCATCGCGATACGTTCTGGTCCTGCTGATCAGTCGATGATGACGGGGTGGGAATGAGATGTCGTTCATAATCGCGGTTCCGAAGATGGTGGCCGCAGCAGCATCAGACTTGGCGAATATCGGTTCGACTATCAGCACGGCGAATGCCGCTGCGGCGTTGGAGACGACGTCGGTGCTTGCCGCAGGCGCGGATGAGGTGTCGGCGGCCATTGCAGCGCTGTTCGGCACGCACGCCCAGGCCTATCAGGCCCTCAGCGCCCAGGCGGCGGCGTTTCACGCCGAGTTTGTGCAGACTCTGAACACAGGTGCGGGCTGGTATGCGGCGGCCGAGGCCGCCAACGCCTCGCCGCTGCAAGCCGTGCTCGGCGCGGCGAATGCGCCCACTCAGACGTTGCTTGGGCGGCCGCTGATCGGCAATGGCGCCGACGGGACCGCGGCAAATCCGAATGGCGGCGCCGGCGGGCTGCTGTATGGCAACGGCGGCAACGGTTACAGCCAAACAGGGGGCGGGCTCGCCGGCGGTAACGGCGGGGCCGCCGGGTTGATCGGCAACGGCGGTGCCGGTGGAGCCGGCGGCGCCAACGCGGCCGGCGCCGGTGGGCCGGGTGGCATCGGCGGCGCCGGCGGGTGGCTCTACGGCAACGGTGGCGCCGGTGGCGCCGGCGGCATCGGCACAACGGCGGTAGGCGCCGGAGGAGCCGGCGGCAATGCCCTGCTTTTTGGAAGCGGCGGTAATGGCGGAAGCGGGCCATTCGGCGCCGCCGGTCACGCCGGGCTGCTGATCGGCAACGGCGGCGACGCGGGGGCCGGTTCTGGGCTGCGTGGCGCGGACGGCGGGCTGATCGGCAACGGCGGCATCGGTGGATCCAGCGCGACGACCGCTGGCGGTGCCGGCGGGAACGCCCTGTTCGGCACCGGCGGAGCCGGCGGATCGAGCACCGACAGCACTGGTGGTAACGGCGGGAATACCCTGGTCGGCAACGGCGGGGCCGGCGGCGCCGGCGGCGCCAGTAGCCTCACCGGTAGCGGCCAGGCCGGCGGGTCCGGTGGCAATGTTGGGTTATTGGGCTTCGGCGGTGCTGGCGGTGCCGGTGGCGCCGGCACGACGTTGTTGAGCATCGGCCAGAACGGTGGGGCCGGCGGCCGCGGCGGCAACGCTGGGCTGCTGTACGGCGACGGCGGCGTGGGCGGGGCCGGTGGCAGCGGTGGGGTTACGTCAGGGTCCGTCTTCAACGCGGGCACCGGCGGGATCGGGGGGGCCGGCGGCAGCGCTAGTTTGTTCGGTAACGGTGGTGCCGGTGGGGCCGGTGGTTCTGGCGGGGCCAACTCCGCAACTCTGCTAGCCGGTGTCGGCGGGACGGGCGGGGCCGGCGGGGCAGGTGGTGTCGCCGGGCTGCTGTATGGCAACGGCGGGGCAGGTGGCGATGGCGGCATCGGTGGAACTACCGCTGCGAATAACCAGGCCGGCGGGACTGGTGGGGCGGGCGGTGCCGCCGGCAACGGCTTCTTGATCGGTAACGGTGGGGCCGGTGGAGACGGCGGCGCTGGCGGGGCGTCCGTCACTGCGGGGAAGGCTGGTCTCGGCGGTGTCGGCGGTGTCAGTGGCAACGGCGGCGATGGCGGATTGCTATTCGGTGACGGAGGCGAGGGTGGGGCTGGCGGCGCCGGCGGCGCCGGTGCTGGCGCCAGCGGTGTCGGTGGTGCCGGTAGTGACGGTGGTAGCGGCGGCAACGCGAGCTTTATTGGTAACGGCGGCAACGGTGGGCCCGGCGGTCCTGGCGGGGCTGGTGCGACGATCGGACCCGCTGGGAACGGCGGTAAGGCCGGTGCCGGCGGCGTGTTCGGCCAGGGTGGGACGCCCGGTCCGCCCGGCGCGGCTGCGGTGCTGCCCGAAAGCCTTGCTCCCATCTTCGGGCCCTATGAAAGCCTCATCGCCAATACGATCGCCAACCTGCAGAGCATCGGTACTACCTGGCTGGCCAACCCGGCGCCTTTCCTGAACCAAATCCTCATCAACCAGTTCGGTTATGGCGAGCTGACCGTAGCATCGTTCGCTAACGCCACCAGGGACTTCGCTATCGGACTGGCCGGCGTGCCGCCCAGCCTGCAAGCGGCCTTGGAGGCCTTGGTGGCGGGCAACATTAGTGGCGCGGTGAGCGACGTGGCGCAGGCGCTTGTCAAAGTGTTCGTCAGTGGCCTTGATGCAGCCGACTTGTCGAATATCCAGTTGCTGGGTCCGGTGGGAGATCTCCTGCCCATTCTGAGTATTCCGGGAGATATTTCGCAGCACTTCACCAATGTGCTCGTGGCGCTCACCGATACGAACATCTCGTTCGATATCGGTACTTTCTCAATGACTTTTGGGCTGCCGCTGGCAATGACGCTGAATGCGATAGGTTCGCCGGTCACCACGGCGATAGCACTCGCGAATAGTGTGACCACATTCATCGGCGCTGTGCAGGCCGGGAACCTGCCGGCGGCGTTGGCTGCGATCATCGGTGCCCCCGCCAACGTCGCCAACGGATTCCTCAACGGCGAAGCCACGCTGCCGCTGCCGCTGCCGACGTCGCTGGCGCCGATCCCCGGCATAACGTCGCTGACGGCCAACGTCCCCGTGGGAGGCATTATTTCTCCGCTTAAGCCCTTTACCGCCACAGCGGTAGTGCTTGGTTCGCCGATTACCCTTCCCCTCGGCGGCACGCCTGCCGGCGGCATCATTCCCGCCCTGCTGAATTACGCCCCCGTACAACTCGCGAATGCGATCGCCGGTTGATCGGAGCGTTTGGTACAGAACAAACGCAGTATCTTGTCGGCGTTCGCAGCGTGAGCCGAGCGACCGGACCACCCGGCGAGGCTGCTGGCGCCTCGGCCAACGCTGGCGCCGTTCAGCTGCGCTGAAAAGCCTGCGGGTCGGGCGTCCCGGCGACAGTTTTTGCATTGCTCCGCGAGCTGTACGCCCAGAAAGAATGGATTTGCAAGTAACTGAATAATCATGCAGTATTGGTGGAATGGCCGACGTGATAAGGGTGGCGGTTGCGGGTGCCAGCGGCTACGCGGGCGGTGAGATCCTCCGCCTGCTGCTTGGACACCCCGCGTACACCGCGGGTCGGCTGACGATCGGTGCGTTGACCGCAGCGGGCAGCGCAGGAACCGCTCTCAGTGCGCAGCACCCGCACCTCGTGCCGTTGGCCCAGCGAGTAATCGAACCCACCGAGCCCGCTGTGCTCAGCGGGCACGACGTGGTGTTTCTCGGCCTACCACACGGGCATTCGGCCGCACTGGCCGGACAACTCGACCCCGAGACGCTGATCATCGACTGCGGCGCGGATTTCCGGCTTACCGACGCAGCGGCTTGGGAGCGGTTCTACGGGTCTCCGCATGCCGGAAGCTGGCCCTACGGGCTGCCGGAGTTGCCAGGTGCGCGTGAGCAGCTCAAAGCCGCGCGCCGCATCGCGGTTCCCGGTTGTTATCCGACCGCGGCTCTGCTGGCGTTGCTGCCCGCCATGGCCGATGACCTCATCGAGCCGGCGGTGGCGGTCGTCGCTGTCAGCGGTAGCTCCGGTGCCGGTCGGGCTCCCAAGACCGACTTGCTCGGCTCGGAAATCATCGGTTCGGCGCGTGCCTACAACATTGCGGGAACACACCGGCACACTCCGGAGATCGCGCAAGGTCTGCGAGCAGTCACCGACCGTGATGTCACCGTGTCGTTCACCCCGGTGCTCATCCCGACGTCGCGCGGCATTTTGGCCACCTGCACCGCGCGCACCCGCTCGCCGATCGCTCAGCTGCGGTCCGCCTACGAAACGGCTTACGATGCTGAGCCTTTCATCCATTTGATGCCGGAAGGGCAGCTACCGCGCACTGGCGCGGTGATCGGCAGCAACGCCGCGCACATTGCCGTCGCCGTAGACGAAGACGCCGGGACGCTGGTGGCGCTCGCGGCGATCGACAACCTGGTCAAAGGGACAGCTGGTGCCGCCATCCAGTCGATGAACCTGGCACTGGGCTGGCCGGAAACCGACGGCCTGTCGGTCATAGGAGTGGCACCGTGACCGAAATACCAAGCGCCACAACACTTCTGCGTGTTCAAGGCGTCACTGCACCGGCTGGCTTTCGGGCCGCCGGCATCGCCGCTGGAATCAAAGCATCCGGCGCCCTCGACCTTGCGCTGGTCTTCAACGAGGGCCCCGACTATGCCGCCGCTGGTGTGTTCACTCGCAATAAGGTCAAGGCGGCGCCGGTGTTGTGGTCCCAGCAGGTGCTGACCACCGGGCAGCTGCGCGCGGTGATCCTCAACTCTGGCGGCGCCAATGCCTGCACCGGATCGGGTGGCTTTCAAGACACGCACGCCACTGCGGAGGCGGTGGCGGCTGCGCTGTCGGACTGGGGAACCGAGACCGGGGCAATCGAGGTTGCCGTCTGTTCGACCGGGCTGATCGGCGACCGGCTACCGATGGACAAGGTACTCGCCGGTGTTCGTGACATCGTTCATGAGATGCACGGGGGACTGACCGGGGGCGATGACGCCGCGCACGCCATCATGACCACCGACACCGTTCCCAAACAGGTTGCGCTGCATCAGCAGAAATGGACTGTCGGCGGGATGGCCAAAGGCGCGGGCATGCTGGCACCGTCGTTGGCTACCATGCTGTGCGTGCTCACCACCGACGCAGTTGCCGGGCCGGCCGCACTCGATCAGGCGCTGCGGCGGGCGACGGCCCGCACCTTCGACCGGCTCGACATCGACGGCAGCTGCTCGACCAATGACACGATACTGTTGCTGGCCTCGGGAGCAAGCGAATTCAAGCCATCGCAAACCGATCTCGACGACGCGGTGCTGCAAGTGTGTGACGACCTGTGCGCGCAGCTGCAAGCCGACGCCGAGGGCGTCACCAAACGTGTCGCCGTGACGGTAACAGGAGCGGCCAGCGACGATGACGCGTTGACCGCTGCCCGGGTTGTCGCCCGCGACAGCCTGGTCAAGACTGCGGCCTTCGGATCCGACCCGAACTGGGGTCGAGTGCTGGCCGCCGTCGGGATGGCGCCCGTCTCGCTCGATCCTGATCGGATCAACGTGTCCTTCAACGGTTTTGCCGTCTGTATCAATGGGACCGGCGCTCCTGGAGCGCGGGAGGTGGACCTGTCCGGCGCCGATATCGACATCACCGTCGACCTACGCATCGGCAACGGTCGGGCCACCATCCGGACCACGGACCTGTCGCACGCCTACGTCGAAGAGAACTCGGCCTACAGCTCATGACCCGCGCCGGCGACAATGCAGTGGGGGTCAAGGCGCAGGTGCTGGCCGAAGCGCTGCCGTGGCTCAAGCAGTTGCACGGCAAGGTCATCGTGATCAAGTACGGCGGCAACGCGATGACCGACGATACGCTGCGGCAGGCCTTCGCCGCCGACATGGCTTTTCTGCGTAACTGCGGCATCCATCCGGTCGTAGTGCACGGCGGTGGACCGCAAATCACCGCAATGCTGCGCCGTCTCGGGGTCGAAGGTGACTTTAGGGGCGGCTTCCGGGTTACCACGCCAGAAGTGCTCGACGTGGCGCGGATGGTGCTATTCGGACAGGTAGGCCGGGAGCTGGTCAACCTGATCAACGCCCATGGCCCCTACGCTGTGGGTATTACCGGTGAGGATGCCAAGCTGTTCACCGCGGTGCGCCGTAGCGTCAACGTCGACGGCGTGGACACCGACATCGGCCTGGTTGGGGATGTCGACAGGGTAAACACCGCAGCCGTGCTGGATCTGATTGCCGCACGCCGGATTCCGGTGGTGTCAACGCTGGCACCCGATGCCGACGGCGTGGTGCACAACATCAACGCCGACACGGCGGCAGCGGCTTTGGCCGAAGCCCTGGGAGCCGAAAAGTTGTTAATGCTTACCGATGTCGAGGGACTCTACACAAGCTGGCCGGATCGGAGTTCGCTGGTCAGCGAAATCGATACGGACACACTAGCGCAACTGCTGCCCACACTCGAATCAGGCATGATCCCCAAGATCGAGGCGTGTCTGCGAGCCGTCGACGGCGGCGTGCCCAGCGCGCACGTCATCGACGGCCGGGTCAAACACTGTGTCTTAGTCGAGCTGTTCACCAACGAGGGGACCGGCACCAAGGTGGTGAGCGCATGACGCAAACCGAAAGCATGCAGGCCAGATGGCAAGCCGTGATGATGAACAACTACGGCACCCCACCGGTAGCGCTAGCCAGCGGGAACGGCGCGCTGGTCACCGACGTCGACGGTAAGGCCTACGTCGATCTGCTCGGCGGAATCGCTGTCAACGTGCTGGGCCATCGCCACCCTGCGGTCATCGAGGCGGTCACCCAACAGATCTCAACTTTGGGCCACACCTCTAACCTGTATGTGAACGAGCCCGGTATCGCGCTGGCCGAAGAGCTGGTGGCACTGTTGGGCGCCGAAACGAAGGCGCGAGTGTTCTTCTGCAACTCCGGAACCGAGGCTAACGAGTTAGCGTTCAAGCTCTCTCGGCTCACCGGCCGCACGAAACTGGTTGCCGCCCAGGACGCTTTTCACGGCAGGACCATGGGTTCGCTGGCACTTACCGGGCAGCCGGCCAAGCAGGCCCCATTCGAGCCGTTGCCCGGTTACGTCACCCATGTCCCCTATGGCGACCCAGACGCATTGGCCGCCGCGGTCGACGACGCGACCGCGGCCGTCTTTCTCGAACCCATCATGGGAGAGAGCGGTGTGGTCGTCCCACCCGAGGGGTACCTGGTGGCTGCCCGTGATATCACTTCGCGACACGGCGCCTTGCTGGTACTCGACGAGGTCCAAACCGGAATGGGCCGCACCGGTGCCTTTTACGCCCACCAGCACGACGGCATCACCCCGGACGTGGTGACCCTGGCCAAGGGCCTCGGGGGCGGGTTGCCGATCGGGGCCTGCCTGGCGGTCGGGCCAGCTGCGGAACTGCTGACCCCCGGACTGCACGGCAGCACGTTCGGTGGTAACCCGGTGTGCACCGCGGCGGCCCTGGCGGTGCTGCGGGTACTGAACGGCGAGGATCTGATCCGCCGTGCCGAGGTCCTGGGCAAAACGCTCAGGCAGGACGTTGAAACGCTCGGCCACCCACTGATCGATCACGTCCGCGGCCGCG
>NZ_VTZN01000359.1 GCF_008370645.1 Mycobacterium simiae | reverse complement strand
CGCTGAGTTGTTGTTTGAGGTGTTGGGCGAGGGTGGTGGGGGTGGGGTAGTCGAAGATGAGGGTGGCGGGCAGGGTGAGTCCGGTGGTGGTTTTGAGTCGGTTGCGTAGTTCCAGGGCGGTTAGGGAGTCAAAGCCGAGGTCTTGGAAGCTGGCGTGGGGGTTGATTTCTTGGGGGTTTTGGCCGAGGACTTGGGCGAGTTGGGTGGTGATGGTGTGGGTGAGGAGTTCGTGTTGTTGGGTGAGGGGTAGTTCGTGGAGGCGTTGGGCGAGCGCTGTTGTGGGTGTGGTGGTGTTGGTTGCTTGCGGCCGCACAGGGTGGGGGGTGAGGTGATGAAATAGCGGCGGTAATGGGGTGTGGAGGGCTGCGGTGGTCAGTGTGTAGTGGTCAAGATCGGTAGCGATGAGGCTGGGGTGGGTGGTATGCAGCAGGGCGGTGTCAAACAGCGTGCTGGCGTGGTGGGCGGAAAGTGCTTGAAGGCCAATTCGGTTCAGGCGGGTCAGGTCGGCTTGTTGGAGGTGTTCAGTCATGGCGCTGGGTTGTTCCCACAGTCCCCATTGCAGGGACAGGCCGGCCAGTCCATGGTGTTGACGGCTAGCGGCCAGGGCGTCAAGGAATGCGTTGGCTGCGGCGTAGTTGGCTTGTGCGGGTGTGCCCAGCACCGCGGCCATCGAGGAGCACAACACAAACATGGACAGGTCCAGATGTTCGGTGCCGTGGTGCAGGTTCCAGGCACCATCGACTTTGGCGTGTAAGACGGTATCGATTCGTTGCGGAGTCAGTGAGGTGATCAGTCCGTCATCTAAAGTGCCGGCAGCGTGGATGATTCCGGTCAGTGGCGGGTATTGCTGGTTGATCTGTTCGATTAGTGCATTGACCGCGTGGGAGTCGGCTACATCGCATGCGCTGACGAGTACAGGTACGCCCTGACCGCTCAACTCGGCCACCAGTTCGGCGGTGACGGGGGCTTGTGGGCCGTGGCGACTGACCAGTACCAGCTGTTCGACGTGGTGATGGGCCACTAGATGACGGGCTAGGGCGGCACCGACCATACCGGTGCCACCGGTGATCAACACCGTGCCCCCGGGCGTATCAGCTGGTGTATCGGGTCCGGTGACAGCAGATGTCACCCTGGCCAGCCGGGCTGCATACACACTGTGTTGACGTACCAGCAGTTGAGGTTCACCCGTGGCGATTAACGCCGGTATCTCCACCGACCCATCGGTATCAACTAACACGATACGGCCGGGATTTTCGGTTTGCGCTGAACGCACCAATCCCCAAATCGCGCCACCGGCGAGGTCGGTGATCACCGCAGCCCCAGCGCCGACTGCTCCACAGGTCTTTACTACCAACACCGCATCCCGCTCACCGGCTAGCCACGCCTGCAGCACGGCCAACACCGCATGAGTGCCCGCATACACTTTCTCGACCACCGATACCGATGGCGGTGTCCACTGCCACACCACCACATCAGCGCTGTCCTGGACCGAAAAGTCGTCCCAGTCCACCACCTGAGATGATCCAATGACCTTGGAGATCACACTAATTGGCGCCCACTGCAACTCTAACAACCCCACACCTGTGTTATCGCCCAGCGCCCCCTGCAACTGATCGGCACCGACCGCACGGGTTAACAGCGCACCCACCGACAACACCGGCACCCCTGCACCATCAGCAAGCTCTAACACCAGACTCTGCTCACCAGCCCGGCGGATCTGCACCCGCGCCCCAACAGCTCCGGTGCTATGCAAACACACCTGCTGCCAGCAATAGGGCACCAGCATCTGCCCCCCCTCAACCTCCCCACCCGCAACCACCGCGGCATGCAACGCCGCATCCAACAACACCGGATGAATCCCCATCGCAGCCACATCCACACCCTCAGACGCGATCACCTCGGCGAACA
>NZ_VTZN01000358.1 GCF_008370645.1 Mycobacterium simiae | reverse complement strand
CCTGATACCCCAACCCAAACACATCACCGGCCGCATCCTGACCCGTATTGGCACCGAAACCAGCCCTCAACGAACCCACCGCGGCGACCAGATCTTCACCGACGGCAGCCACCGCGGCACCCGCGATGAACATCGCATCGGGATCGACCGCCAACGGAGCCACGCGCGGAATCTTGCCGCATGACGAGGGGCGTCGCCATTCACCCGATGCCGTCTTGGGTTCGCGGAGTTCTGCGTCACTCATGCGAGCACGGACCCGCATCGACGTGCTGGATGTGGTGGGTGGCCGACACGCCCCGGCCGACAGGAATGCCGATGTCAGCACCGGCGAGCACCGAGCTCAACGTGACCGGCGTCAGCTGCCGGCAAGCTATCGACAGTTGTCTTGCCGGTCAACTCAATTCACCACTGCCGCACAATATCGCGATCTTCACGGTCGCGAGTCGTAGCCGGGTTGAACAGTGCCCGTGTAGCGTCCATCCGGCGCTGTTTACAAGTCGCCGCTTAGCCAGCGGTGCTGCCGCGGGCGGGTACGGCTTTCCGTGTTTGTGCACCTGGCGCTAGCTACCCCATTGCGGCGCACCGCACCAACTCGCCAATGACCCTGAATTACAAAGATATACCAGCGGTTTCGCGGCATGCGTGCGCGATTTCGGCGGACAATTGGCCCATGGGAGGTACTTCAGACACTTACCACGTCGTGATCAGGCGGGCATCTTGTTGCACGAGAAGCGGATTGATGAGGTCGACCACAATCCAGTGCCTTGCCTCATCTACGGCGGTGATCACGCCGAGGTTGTAGATGGTGCCATCGAGGTCGACGGTGACCGGAGAACCGAGCACCCACTGCTCGATGGGCTTGGCGGCGTCGTCTGCAGCCACGACGACACGAGCCACTCCGGCGGGCAGGTCCTTCAGCTCTGGTGTGGAGGCTGGGTCGAGCACATGTCCGGTTACGACGACACCGTCTACGTTGCTCCACTTCGCAGGCGCCTTGCGCTGTTGGACTGGCTGCACCGCTTGAACAGTAGCGCCTGTCGGCGCTTGGTCATTGACTTTGACGTCCACCGGAACCGCCCAGTCCGGTTGACCGGAGCTGAACACCGCGAGGGGCGAAGTCCGGACCGTCCAGGGCTCGTCGGCTACAGCTGGCTGGTCGTCGCCCGGAGTTACGTATGTAATCTGGCCGACCTTGATTCGACTCGGTGGTTGGCCAGCGGCCCCCGCCTTCATCACCGACACCGGTGCATTGCCAGCACCGCGAGCACATTGCGCAGCAGTGATGAAAGCCGGCAGCCGCTTGCCGCCATGGTCCGCGTCGGGGTAGTCGATGTAGAAGCCGGCTTTGCACACCGCGGTCGCGGCTCCGTCACCAACCATAATCGGAGAGCCCGGTTGCAGCGCGCTTACTGGTCCCGACGTCAATGTCGGCGCGTTGATCGACGGCGGGGTTGGGGCGAATGAGGCGGAGGGTTTGGCGCTCGATGACGTTGTGTTCGAAGACTTGTCGCTGGCATTCGACCCGCAGCCCATGGCTGCCAAGCACACAGTCAGGATTATTGGCGCTGCTAGGTACAACGTCCTACTTCGCCGAGTGATCTGTAGCTGCATGGGGATACTCAGCGGGTTGGGCTTGGTGTCGGCGTGGGGGTAGGAGTCGGACTTGTTGACCCGTCGGGCCACTGTATGTGGCCATCGACTATCTTCGCGCCGCACTCCGTTACTTGCCGAATAAGGTCTCTCTGGTCATACAATAGCTTGTCTTTCTTAGCCTGCAGCTCTTGCCCACGCCGGATATAGTCTTGCGCTTTTCTGCGCTCCTCTGGGTCGTTGATATTGAAATCATGTTTTTCACGGTTGTAGGCATTGATTTCATCGGTAAGTTCCGCGTCCCTCTTGTTCCACTCGTCGA
>NZ_VTZN01000357.1 GCF_008370645.1 Mycobacterium simiae | reverse complement strand
AGCGCGGCGTTGTGCGCACTTGAGGGCGTCGATCAAGCCGTCGTCATTGCTCGCGAAGACCGCCCCGGCGACAAACGTCTCGTCGGCTACCTCACCGGCACCGCCGACATCACCAGCGTGCGCGCCGAGTTGGCCACCCGACTACCCCACTACATGCTGCCCGCCGCACTCGTCGTGCTCCCGGCACTGCCGTTAACACGCAACGGCAAACTCGACACCCGCGCCCTACCCGCCCCCGACTACACCACCGACCACTACCGCGCCCCGACCAGCCCAGTCGAAGAAATCCTGGCCACCCTCTACAGCCAGGTGCTGGGCATCGACCGCATCGGCATCGACGACTCCTTTTTCGACCTGGGTGGGGACTCCCTGCTGGCCATGCGAGCCGTCGCGGCCATCAACACCACCCTGGATGCCGACCTGACGGTACGCAGCCTGTTCGACACCCCCACCATCGCCGGGCTCGCCCCCCACCTCGGCGCGGCCCCCCACCGGCGCACCCCGCTGATAGCCGCCGACCGGCCCGCAACGATCCCGTTGTCGTTCGCCCAAAACCGGCTATGGCTGCTCGACCAACTACAAGGCCCCACCCCGGTCTACAACATTGCCTGGGCGCTGCGGCTAGCCGGTGACCTCGATACCGAGGCCCTCGGGGCAGCCCTGACCGACCTGATAGCCCGCCATGAAACCCTGCGCACCGTCTATACCGCCAGCGCGGGCATACCCCAACAGCACGTCCTACCCCTATCGGCGCTAGAGCTGGGCTGGCAGGTCATCGACGCCACCACCTGGCCAGCCCATCAACTCCAGCACGCCCTGAGCACCGCCGCCCGCCACACCTTCCACCTGGCCACCCAAATCCCGCTGCGCGCACAGCTTTTCCGCACCGGCGAACACGAACACGTGCTGGTGATCGTGGTGCACCACATCGCCGCCGACGGCTGGTCACTGACCCCCCTGACCACCGACCTCAGCGCGGCCTACGCCAGCCGATGCGCCGGACAAGCCCCCCACTGGCCCCCATTAGCGGTCCAGTACGTCGACTACACCCTGTGGCAACGCCACCAGCTCGGCGAGCTGACCGACCCCGACAGCCCCATCACCACCCAACTGGCCTACTGGGAAAAAACCCTGGCCGACATGCCCGAGCGCCTCCACCTACCCACCGACCGGCCCTACCCCCCCACCGCCGATCACCACGGCGCCAGCCTGACCATCCACTGGCCCGCCGCCCTGCACCACCAACTCACCCACCTGGCCCGCGACCACCACGCCACCACCTTCATGGTCATCCACACCGCCCTAACGGTGCTGCTCGCACAACTAAGCGTCAGCCCCGACATCGCGATCGGCATCCCCGTGGCCGGCCGCACCCACCCCGCCCTCGACCACCTCGTCGGCATGTTCGTCAACACCCTGGTACTGCGCACACAGCTCGACGGCGACCCCACCCTCGCCCAACTACTCACCCAGGTACGCACCCGCAACCTCGAAGCCTTCGAACACCAAGACCTACCCTTCGAAACCCTCGTCGAGCGACTCAACCCCACCCGATCGACGTCGCATCACCCCCTGATCCAAGTCCTGCTGGCCTGGCACCCCCCCACCCCCACCCAACAACTAGGCGAACTCGACATCACACCCCTGCCCCTAACCACCCACACCGCCCGCATGGACCTCACCTTCATGCTCGCCGAACACTTCACCGACACCGGCCAACCCGCCGGCATCACCGGGACCGTGGAATACCGCACCGACATCTACGACACCACCACCATCACCACCCTCACCGACCGACTGCAACGGCTCCTGCAAACAATGACCGACAACCCCGACCGGCCGCTGTCATCGATCGACCTGCTCAACACAGCCGAACACGCCCACCTCGAACAGCTCGGCAACCACACGGCCCTAACCACCCACCCAACCACCCCACCAACA
>NZ_VTZN01000356.1 GCF_008370645.1 Mycobacterium simiae | reverse complement strand
GAAAACGGCCCAGGAATTCCGCTGAACCTCTTGCTCACTGTTGACGGGGCCTCGGGCGGAACTAGTATCCGCGTCAACATCCCGAACACCAATATCGGCTTCGACATACCGATCGACGGTCTCCCGATTACATTGACCGTCCCGGTGAACTCTGAGCTGAGCCCGATCGTGATTCAACCAATCAATATCGGCGCCATCCCGCTCGACCTCACGCTCGGCGGCAATACGACCCAGCTCAACGCCAATCTCGGCGCCAGTATCGGACCTATTACCGCCACCCTTTTCCATCTGTCGCCCGTTCCCGGCTTCGGCAACTCCACCAGCAGCCCGTCGTCAGGCTTCTTCAACTCGGGTGTCGGTGGCTCATCAGGCTTCGGCAATACCGGTGACACCCTGTCCGGCTTCTGGAACGTCGGTTCGCAGGTCACGGGGCTCCAGAACTATGGCGGCAACCTCCTCTCTGGCATCACCAACCTCGGCAGCGCCTTGTCAGGCATCAACAACACCAGCGACCTGGGCATCGCGCTATCTGGCCTCGTCTCGGGTATCGGAAACTTCGGCAGCCGACTCTCGGGCCTCTTCCTCAGCGGCTCGGTGCCCTAAGCGCAGCGGCAGTGGGTTTGGGCGCCACCAACGCCGGCAAGTAGGGTTCGTCAACGATGCTGTAGATCCCCAGGGAAGGCTGGTTACGCATGGGAATCCTGGACAAAGCCAAAGACCTGCTGGCGCAGAACGCCGACAAGGTCGAGACGGTGATCGACAAGGCGGGCGAATTCGTCGACGAGAAGACACAGGGCAAGTACTCCGACACCATCCACAAGGTGCAGGAACAGGCCAAGAAGGTCGTCGAACCCGGCGAGACGGGCGACCAAGAGAACTGAGCACATGGCGAAGCTGTCTGGATCTATCGACGTCCCGCTGCCGCCCGACGATGCCTGGAAACATGCTTCGGATCTGTCCCGCTACCGGGAATGGCTGACGATCCACCGGGTGTGGCGCAGCAAGTTGCCCGAAACCCTGGAGAAAGGCGCGGTCGTCGAGTCCATCGTCGAGGTCAAGGGGATGCCCAACCGGATCAGATGGACTATCGTGCGCTACAAACCCCCGGAGGGTATGACGCTCAACGGTGACGGCGTTGGTGGCGTGAAGGTCAAGCTGATGGCCAAGGTAGCGTCCAAAGACGACGGCTCGGTGGTCAGCTTCGACGTTCACCTCGGCGGGCCCGCGCTGTTCGGGCCGATCGGCATGATCGTCGCGGCTGCGCTGAGAAGCGATATCAGAGCATCGCTGCAGAACTTCGTCGACGTATTCGCGCGGGCCTGACCTGCGGAACAGGCCTCCTGCGCGATTCTGCACGACCCCGAAGTCCGCGGCTACTACGACCAGCTCCGCGCCCGCGGCACCAAGCACAACGCCGCTCTCCGCCAGGTCGCCAACCGGCTCGTAGGTGTCCAGGCATGCCCCTACGCCAACATCTGTGAACAATGCGACAACTACACCACCACAACCGAATTCGTGCCCCAACTCCGTGCCCAACTGGCCGACGAAACGGTGCTTCGTGACGACGCCCAAACACGCGGCTGGACAGCGAAGTCGCCCGCCACGCCCGCGTGATTGCCAGCATTCAACGCCATCTCGACTCCCTCAACAAACCCATCTTGACCCCATCCGAGGTTGACCTGGACCCCAGGGCCGGTTAAAAGCGATGCGGCCGATGTGTTTGACGATGCGGTTGTAGCCTTCGCTGCGGGCGTTGGTCAGGCCGGTGGTGATTGCGAGAATCATTGGTGCCTGCCAGGTTTCGATGGTCGCGGCGAGGTCGTGAATCTCGGGTACAGCGGTGGCCGCGCAGAACGCGTAGAACCGGTGCAGCGCCGCGGCTATGTCGTAGCGCAGCCCGCCGGCGACGGTGCACGCCAGCACGTCACGCAGCAGCTCCTTGGCGATCC
>NZ_VTZN01000355.1 GCF_008370645.1 Mycobacterium simiae | reverse complement strand
CGGCGGCGCGCGGCGGAATATCGACCAACTGGGCCATCGCACGCCCGCCCGGCCAAACCAAACCGCTGCGACCGGTGATCGCGCTGCACGGCAAGGGCAGTGACGCGGCGACCGTGATGGCCGGCGGCGTCGAGCAGGGCCTGGCCCAGGCCGTCACCGCCGGCTTGCCACCGTTTGCCGTCGTCGCTGTCGACGGCGGCGGTAGCTATTGGCACAAACGGGCTTCCGGCGAGGACTCCGGGGCGATGGTGCTGGGCGAGCTGATCCCGATGCTCGACGGACAGGGCTTGGACACCTCACGGGTGGCCTTTCTGGGCTGGTCGATGGGGGGTTACGGCGCGCTGCTGCTCGGCGGCCGACTGGGACCAAGTCGCACCGCCGCAATCTGCGCGGTGAGCCCGGCGCTGTGGACGTCAGCCGGCGCCGCCGCGCCGGGCGCGTTCGACGGTGCCGACGACTTCGCGGCCAATTCGGTCTGGGGCCTGCCGACGTTGAGTTCGATACCGATCCGGGTGGATTGCGGGGACAGCGATCCGTTCTATTCCGCAACCAAGCAGTTCATCGCTCAACTACCGAACCCGCCGGCCGGGGGGTTCTCGCCGGGCGGTCACAACGGCGGGTTTTGGAGCTCGCAGTTGCCGGCCGAGCTGACCTGGATGGCGCCGCTGCTGACGGCCTAGAACGCGGGCTGATCATGCCTTTCAGTGGGAACCGCCGCAAACGGCTTTCTTGTCTGGCGAAACTCGAGCGCATCGCCGCCCACGAAAACGCCGCCCGCACGCCCGCCGCATCACGGCCCCCACGGATACGTCGCCGAAATCCCGCGCCAGCCCACGAATGCATCAGACCCAGCGGGTCGCACCGCAATGCTCGGCATGTCGGCTTCAAGCTGGTCCCGGATCAGCCCGGTGCGCCGGGCTGGCCGGCAGCCCCGCTGACTCCGCCGGGGCCAGCGACGCCAGCGGGACCCGACCCGAGCGGGCCAATCCCGCCGGAGCCGCCGAACCCGCCGCCTCCGCCAGGGCCGCCGGCCCCTGCGGCCCCGCCGCTGCCGGGACTCCCCGATTGGCCAAACTGTCCGCCGAGACCGGGGGCGCCGCCCCCGCCGCCGTTTCCGCCGGCTCCGCCGGTGCCCCCGGTGCCGCCGCCCCCGCCGGCGCCGCCGAAGGTGCGGCCAGGCCCGCCGGGGCCGCCGGTCCCGCCGGCGGCGCCGCTGCCCCCGTCCCCGCCAATGCCACCGGCACCGCCGTTGCCCCCGTCGCCGAACTGCCCACCGGCGCCGCCGGCGCCACCGCTGCCGCCGAACCCGCCGGCCCCGCCGGTGGCCCCGGTGCCGCCGAAACCTCCGGTGCCGCCGGGGCCGCCAGTGCCGCCAGCGCCACCGATGCCACCGGTTCCTCCGGTGCCACCGCCGAAACCGCCGGTGCCGCCGGTTCCGCCGGGGCCAGCAAACCCGGGGGCACCGATGGGCAGGTTGCCGCCGGCACCACCGGTCCCGCCGGTCCCGCCGCCGTTACCGCCGGCGCCGCCGCTGCCACCCGGACCACCAAACCCGCCGGGACCGGCGTTGCCCCCGCCGGCGCCGCCGGTGCCGCCGATAGTGCCGGGGCCACCAAGACCGCCCGTGCCACCAGATCCGCCGGCGCTCGCGCCGGTCCCGCCGACGCCGCCGGTACCGCCTTGCTGCCCGGTGAAAGACCCCGGGCTGCCGGGGAAGCCAGGGCCGCCCACAGCGCCACCCGGTGTGCCCGCCATGCCGGAACTGGCTGAGCCGGTCACGGTAGCGGGGGCGGGGTTAACCCCGACGGCGCCGGTAGTGCCGTTGCCGCCGGCGCCACCATCACCGCCGTTGCCGTACTGCCCACCCTTGCCGCCGGCTCCGCCGTTACCACCGTTCTCACCGAGCATGGTCGGGGTGTAGCCGGCGCCGCCGTCCCCACCGTGGCCGG
>NZ_VTZN01000354.1 GCF_008370645.1 Mycobacterium simiae | reverse complement strand
GCTGCACACCCGCGGCCACAGCCCGGCCTGGCACACCCTGTACCCCCAGGCCCGTGCCACCGCGCTGCCCACCTATCCCTTCCAGCACCGCCGCTACTGGCTGGCGCCGGGCGCCGGTGCCGACGTTAACGCCGCCGGACTGGACCGACCCGAACACCCGCTGCTGGGCGCGCTCACCCAGCTGGCCGATCAAGATCAGATCGTGATCAGCGGGCGCCTGTCGACCAGCACGCATGCCTGGCTGACCGGCCACCGCATCCACGACAGTGTTGTCTTCCCGGCCACCGGATTCATCGAACTGGTCCTACACGCCGGTCAACACGTCGACTGCCCCGCCATCGACGAGCTGATCCTGCACACGCCGCTGGTGCTTGCCGACCACGTGCCCACCGACCTGCAAATCACCGTCCACCCGCGTGACGAGCACCAGCGGCGGCCGTTGACCATACACGCCCGTACCGGTGCGGCCAACCAACAACGCGGCGCCTGGGTCTTGCACGCCACCGGCACGCTGAGCGCCGACCAGCCCGACGCACCCGCGCCCACAGCGCTGCCGCACACAACAGCCATCGACAGCTCTGACTTCTACGGAAAACTGGCCACCTCCGGCCGCCACTACGACGGCCCGTTTCAGGGGGTGGTCGGGATCGGACACGACCCGAACAGCCCCAACACCGTCTATGCCGATATCGCCCTGCCCGCCGACGCCGACGCCCACGGCTATGGCATTCATCCCGCCCTGCTCGACGCCGCCCTGCACCCGCTGACCACCCTTGACGACGGCGACGGCTCGACCGGCGCGCGGTTGCCGTTCGCCCTGACCGGGATCACGCTGCACGCCACCGCGGCCACCCGCCTCAACGTTGCGCTGACCCGCATCGCCGAAGACACCTACGCCCTGTGCGCCTGCGACCCCGCTGGCGCCCCGGTGATCACGGTGGGCACCGTGACGCTTCGCCCCGTGGGGGATTCGCTGCCCCAACAAACGCCCCCCGCGGCGCTGGGCAACGGCCTTTTCCAACTGGACTGGCCCGCGCTGCCCCCCGACACCTTCCCCGCCGCTGACGCCGCGCCCACCTGGGCCGTCGTCAGCGACGACCCAGAGCGCCTCGCCCCCGCCCTGCGGCACACCGCTTGCCACGCTGATCTGGCCCATCCCCAGTTAGCCCACGCCGAGCTCGTCATCTGGACACTGCCACTGCCCAACCCCGAACAGGACCCGGTAGGTCGCGTCCACGCCCTGACCCGGCACACCCTGACCCACCTGCAACGCTGGCTGGCCCGCCCCGACACTCTCAACACCCAGTTGGTCGTGTTGACCCGCCACGCCGTGGCGACCAGCGTTCACGACCGCGCTCCCGACCTGGCCCACGCCGCGGCCTGGGCACTGGTCCACACCACCCAACACGAGCATCCGGGCCGTGTCAGCCTGCTCGACACCGACAACGACGACAGCGCCCGTGGGTTGATCGACATCCTCGCCGCTGTGGGTCACAGCGGCGAGCCCCAACTCGCGCTGCGCCGCGGCAGCACCCACATCCCGAGGCTGACTCCCAGTACGTCCCTGACACCGCCGCAGTCCGGCGCCTGGCAACTGGGTACCACCGGCAAAGGCGACCTGACCAACCTGACGTTGGAACCCGCCGAACCGGTCACCGCCCTGGCGCCGGGGCAAGTTCGCGTCGCTATCCGCGCCGCCGGTCTGAACTTCCACGACGTCGTCGTTGCCTTGGGCGCCATCCCAGACGAGGGGATGGGCGCCGAAGCCGCTGGGGTGGTCATCGACACCGCCGCCGACGTGACCACCCTGCGCCGTGGTGACGCGGTGATGGGGCTGTTCCCCAACAACGCGTTCGCGCCGACGGCCGTGACCGATCACCGCATGGTTGTTCGGATTCCGCCGGGGTTGTCCTTTGCCCAGGCCGCCTCGGTGCCGGTGGCGTTCCTGACCGCCTATATCGCGCTGGTGGACCTC
>NZ_VTZN01000353.1 GCF_008370645.1 Mycobacterium simiae | reverse complement strand
CGTTGATGGCGTCGAGTGAGCGTTGATGGCGTCGAGTGAGCCGTCAGGGCGGGCCGATCGTGGATTTTCCCGCCCTACATACACTCTCAAAGCCGTCACCGCACACTAGATGCGGCGGCATGACAGCCGACTCGGTGAGCACGTGAGACATCCCCGAACGCCTGGCTGCGCGAAGGCGTGCGTGACGGCGCGGCATCAGAGTGCCAGAAGTCAGAGCCAAGGTATGCGCGGGCAAAGGCCGCGCGCCAGGACATCGTTGACCAGCAGCATCGCTCAAGCAAGGTCAGCGGACAGTCGAGGCGCTGCGCGACGGACAGGACTACCCAGCCGACCGCCAATACATGGCAAGCCATCGTCCAGCGCCAGCGCAACGCGACGATTCCTCCTAACGCCACATAGCCGATGAAGGCGACGTGCGCGGCGATGGTGGCACCGACCAGAAAGATCCACATAACGCTCTTGTGGTCAAATCCCGCGCGAGACAACGTGTTCCCGGCTAACGCGTCGTGCATTTCAGATGCCAAAGTCCCGCCCGATCTTTGACACCTGGTAACTACGATAGATCCGATTCCGCGGTGCGTTCATAACCAACGCGACGTCATACCCGCTGTAATGGGTAACCCGGTGGTGCGAGCAGCTGCGCTGATCATCCAGCAGAGAAGGCACATATCGCTGTCGGACTGAACCATCAGTGCGCGCCAGCCGTTTAGAAGTTAAGATCTTTATTTAGATCACATGGCTAGCTTTGGGAGGCGGATCCAGTGATCGCATTCAGATTGTTGATGGCAGGCGCGTTAACGGCAGGCGCGGTGGCGCTGGCGGGTGAGCCGGTGGCGCTAGCCGACCCGCTGACTCCCGGCCAGGCGCAATACCTCAATGAGGGCGATACCGATCCACCTTGCCGAGACGATCGGTGCCAGCAGCCGCCCCGGGTGAAAAAACCGCCCCAGCGCGGCGTCATGGGGTGCGTACGAGGTGTCTGCGTCCCTCGCCGCAACCGTTGATGGCTCACCGAACTGACTTTGCGGAGCGAAACAGCAATCACTTCAACTAGTTTCGTGTCTGGCCCGGTGCTCGTCGCTGACCGGGCACGACTGCTAACCTAGCCGGCTATGGGAGCCTTGGACGGACGGGTCGCCTTGATCACCGGAGGCGCCCGGGGGCAGGGTCGCGCCCATGCCTTGGCCCTAGCCGCCGAAGGCGCGGATATTGTCGTCGCCGATGCGCCCGGCCCCATGGCGGACTTGGCCTACCCGCTAGCCACCGAGGACGACCTACGCGACACCGCCAAGCGAGTTGAAGGGCTGGGACGGCGCTGCCTGCCGATAACGCTCGACGTACGCAACGCCGCCCACGTTGGCGCCGCGGTGGCGCAGACCGTCAAGGATCTGGGCAGCCTCGACATTGGGCAATGCGGGCATCGTCAGCACTGGGCCGCTCGAGCAGGTCAGCGATCAGATGTGGAAGCAGCTGGTGGACACCAACCTGACCGGTGTATTCCATACGCTGCGCGCGGCCATACCGGTGATGCGGCGCCAACGCTTCGGCAGGATCGTGGTGACTTCCTCGATGGGCGGCCGAATGGGCATCCCCGAGCTCGCCGCCTACAACGCCACCAAGTGGGGGATCATCGGGCTGGCCAAGTCCGTCGCCCTGGAGGTCGCCAAAGTGGGCATTACGGTTAACGTCATCTGCCCGACCACCACCCAAACTCCGATGGTGCAGCCTGCGGGCGGTGACGAGGTCCCCGACGATTTGGTGCGGCGCATGATGAAAGCCAACCCGATACCGCAACCGTGGCTGCAGCCCGAGGATGTCAGCCGCGCACTGCTCTACCTGGTCACCGACCCCGGCGTCATCAGCGGCAGCGTCCTGGAGATCGGTTTGGGCGGCAGCGCTCGCATGCACTAGACGTGACTCTGGTGTCGCGACTGGCCGCGCGTGCGGCGTGCGAGCCGCGTAGTCGCTTCGCGAACGTCACCAATGCCGCCGGGCT
>NZ_VTZN01000352.1 GCF_008370645.1 Mycobacterium simiae | reverse complement strand
AGACCCCCACCAAGTCGGAAGAGCCCGTTTTTCAGTGCAGGCGCCAGTTGCGGTGCGTCGGGCGGATTGCCCTGCTCGACGGTGTGATCTACGACGATGCCGTCGTCGTTGTCGACGACCTGGGCTTTGTAACCGAACTCGACCGGTTTACCCAGCCGGCCCTTGGCGATCGGGCGGGCATCGCCGTCGTGCAGGCTGACTCGACGGGTGGCGCCGTCCGGGACGATGCCGGCCAGTCGCTGCCGGGCCTGGGCGGCGATTTGGCGGGTCGCAGCCAGCAGGTCGATCAGGTCGTTGGCCGCGCGCACCAACCGGCCGCGGCGGCGACCGGCGGCCGTATCGCGCTCACCGCGCAGAGCCAATGCGGCGGCCTGGGCCTTGGCCCGGCGCACCGCTTGCGTGACGTTGGCCAGCAACCGCTCGGCATCCCGAACCGCGGATTGGGCCAGCTCTGCGAGCTCGCCGGCGGACTTGGGCACCGCGTTCCGCGTCTGGCCTCGAGCCGAGGGCCGCACGTGACCTCAGTTTCGAGGCGATCGCGTGCGCCCGCCGACCGGCCGCCCGTGACCGGTCACGGACCGGGGTGCGCACAGCACCGCCGGCAGCCTGAATCCGCTTGCCGGTCGCGGGGATCCGCCGTATCGCCTTAGCCAGCAGCCCCGAATCGGTGGGATAAGTGACGTTGGCCGGCACCACCGTGGTGTCCGCACGAAGCCGGTTCGTGCGCAACAGCTTCGCCTGGGCCGCCTTGGCCAACAACGCCTCATTGAGCCCGTCGACCGCCGCGCTGCCGCACCGGGTGGTCAGCTTCATCAACGTCGTCGGATGCGGCACCGCACCGTCCAACCGAATCCGGCAAAACCACCGCCAGGTAATTGAATCGCTGACCTCCCGACACAACGACTCATAACCCAGCCGGTAGCGGAACTTCAAAACATCAACCGCAGATAGGTCTCCATCGGCGTCGAAGGCCGCCCGATCCGCGGGTCGAAGAACGGCTCGAAGGCAACGAAGAACGCCGGATCATCCAGTAGCTCATCGACTCGCGCCAATTCACCGGACAACTTCAACAACTCCGGAGGCAATACCGCCTCCCACAGCGACACCTAATCGCCTACAGTACGAATCACGATGGCCTCGAATCCTTCTCGCCAAGGGTTCGAGACCATCGTCCCAGTTCAACGCCTCACGAAGGCTAAAACACGCCCGACGTTTCAGGTCGAAGTAACTAGACCGAGGTGATCGCGCAGATCCGGGCGCCTGACCGGGTCATCACCGGGGTTGCGCACCGCGCTGGGCAAGCGATCGGAGATTAGGCCCGGTCGTTGGCTGAGGTCGCCAGCGCGCAAGGGTGTCGTGTCCGACTGCGCGTTGCGCCCTTGTCGTCCAAGCCGACGGTTGCTCAGGAGAAGGCACCCAGGTGTTGTTCGCTGCCGAGCATGACGATGTTGACATGTTAAGGCGGCGTTGGACCGGATTGGTGTGCGGAATCATGTTGATCCCAACTCGGTTTCGCAGATCGCGTTGCGGGGCTGACCTTTTCGTCGAAGGTGTCGATGATGAAGCGTTGGGCCGCGTTGCGGATCCTAGGGCGATGCAGTTCAAAACTATCGGCCACTTGGGCAGCTACGCTATCGCCGCGGAATTTGGCCGCTAACTTGTCACGCCGTCACCAGCACCTGATGCTCCCCACATGGCACGCGAGTCTTTTTCCTCGGCTTGTTTGTCGTGGTGCAGCTCATGCGGCGGCGGGCAGAGGTGGATGCCAGGGTCCGGAAGTGCGAAGAAGTCGCCTTTGCCCAAGGTGGAGCTGTGGTCCCCGGTGTCGATGAAGCACTGACCCTCGCCCGACAGCGTGGACTCTCGTCGGTGTTCCCAACCCGTCTTGGCTAACGTTCGTTTGCACGTCAGCGGGGGTATTGAGGGGGGCCTGGGTATCGGGTTGGCGGTGGTGCGGGCGTGGTTAGCGGTCTTGGTTATCAAGATCCGGTAGCAGCGG
>NZ_VTZN01000351.1 GCF_008370645.1 Mycobacterium simiae | reverse complement strand
TTGCTGCACACCATCACCGGCCTGACCGGACCGCAGATCGTCGAGCGCGGCATGCCGATGACCTTTGAATTGGCTCGCTTCATCAAGTTCATCGTGACTGAGATTTTCCCGGGCGGCCGGTTGCCCTCGATCGAGAAGGTCGAAGAGCACGCTGGGAAGGCCGGCTTCACGCTAACCCGCCGCCAATCGCTGCAGCCGCACTACGCGCGAACTCTGGATCTGTGGGCAGCGGCGTTGGAAGCACGCAAGGATGAGGCGATCGAGATCCAGTCCGAAGAGGTGTACGAGCGCTACATGAAGTACCTGACCGGATGCGCCAAGTCGTTCCGCACCGGCTACATCGATGTCAACCAGTTCACCCTGCAAAAGTAGCGGAGACCCGATTGAAAAAACCGGCTCGGGCGACCTCAAATGCGCGAGATGCACCCTGGCCGGTGTAGGGTGCCGGGGATGGTCACCTCGTGAGGGTGTCCGACCCATCGGGAGGACATATGTCTGGTAAGGCACCGGGTGCCACGCGCACACGATCAAATTTGGACGACGTCCAAGCGCATTACGACCTATCCAACGAATTCTTCGCGTTGTTCGTCGATCCGACCCGCACGTACAGCTGTGCCTACTTTCCGCGCGAAGACATGACGCTGCACGAAGCGCAGCTGGCCAAGATTGACCTGACACTGGACAAGCTGGGGCTCGAGCCAGGTATGACCCTGCTCGACATCGGCTGCGGCTGGGGCTCTGTGCTGAAGCGTGCCATCGAAAAATATGACGTCAATGTGGTCGGGCTGACACTTTCCAAGAATCAGCACGCTTACTGCCAGCAGGTGCTCGACGAGGTCGACAGCAACCGCTCGCGTCGGGTGCTGTTGCGCGACTGGGCAGAGTTCAACGAGCCAGTGGACCGCATCGTCACCATCGAAGCGTTAGAGCACTTTGGCTTTCACCGTTACGACGACTTCTTCAAGTTCGTCTACGCAGCCTTGCCCGCCGACGGTGTCATGTTGTTGCACGCCATCACCGGGCTGCACGTCAAGCAGGTCATGGAGCGCGGCATCCCGCTGACCATGGAGATGGCCAAGTTCATCCGGTTCATCGTGACCGACATCTTCCCGGGCGGCCGGCTGCCGATGATCGAGACCGTCGAGGAACACGCAAGCAAAGTGGGTTTCACAGTGACTCGCCGCCAGTCGCTGCAGCTCGACTTCGCCAAGACGCTCGACTTCTGGGCCGAGGCGCTGGAGGCGCGCCGAGACGAGGCTATCGCGATCCAGTCCGACGAAGTCTACGAGCGGTACATGAAATACCTGACCGGCTGCGCCAAGGCGTTCCGGATGGGTTATATCGACTGCAACCAGTTCACCCTAGCCAAGTAGACTTTCGTGCCACAGGCGAGCTACGGGTGCACACCCTCGCGTCGATAGACAATGCTTCAGGAATTCGTACGCCTGCACAGTCAAGCCGAGGCTTCGCGCGTGCGTTCGAGCAGTGATCACTATCCAGGAGAACAGGACGACAATGGCTGAGACAGTGCCGACCCAGACGAGGACGAAGACGCGCTCCGAAGACATTCAAGCGCACTACGACGTCTCCGACGATTTCTTCGCCCTGTTCCAAGACCCCACCCGCACCTACAGCTGCGCCTACTTCGAGCCGGCGGACCTCACACTCGAAGAAGCTCAGTACGCCAAGATCGACCTCAACCTGGACAAGTTGGACCTCAAACCAGGAATGACTCTGCTCGACATCGGCTGCGGCTGGGGCACCACCATGAGGCGGGCCATCGAGCGGTTCGACGTTAACGTGATCGGCCTAACCCTGTCCAAGAACCAGCACGCCCGATCTGAGCAGGTGCTGGGCTCCATCGACACCAACCGCTCCCGCCAGGTGCGGCTGCACGGCTGGGAAGACTTCAACGAGCCCGTCGACCGGATCGTATCCATCGAGGCCTTCGAACACTTCGGGCACGAGAACTACGACGACTTCTTCAAGCGCTGTTTCAA
>NZ_VTZN01000350.1 GCF_008370645.1 Mycobacterium simiae | reverse complement strand
AGCCGGGTGCTGCCGCCCGGACCGCCGTTGCCGCCGGCACCGCCATTACCGCCGTCAATAGCGCCAAAACTGAGGTCTTCGCTACCGCGACCGCCGGCGCCACCGTCACCACCGGCCCCGCCGCCACCAATCAGCCCACCGGTGCCGCCATGACCGCCATCACCGCCACGGCCGCCGGGGTTCACCGCGGTCTGAAAAAGTGCGCCACGGCCTCCGGGAGCTCCGTCGCCACCCGGTCCACCGTCCCCGCCAACTCCGTAGAGGAAGGCGTGGCCACCGTCACCGCCGCGCCCGCCGCTGAGTCCCGGATCGTTGGTGACGGCACCGAACGGGGCGATCCCCCCCGACCCACCGTTCCCACCGTTGCCGATAAAGAATCCGGCGTTACCTCCGCGACCGCCGTCGGCGAGCATTCCGCCCGACCCACCCGCGCTGGCCTGCAGGTTGCGCACGAACTGGTCATGAACGACCGCCATGGGCGCTGATCGCCTGATATTCCTGGCCGAGCGACCCGAACAGTGCGGCAAGGGCAGTCGACACCTCATCGGTGCCAGCAGCCGCGATTGACGTTGTCGGGAACACAGCGAACACGTTGGCCTGGCTGATCGTCGAGCCAATGCGCGCCAACGCCGTTGCCGCTACGTCGACAACCTCAGGTACCGCAATCACGAACGCCATCTGCGTCCTCCAAGCGCCTTCCTAAGCCAATCTCCGCAAAGTGTGTCGAGGCGCCCTGAGACGAACGTTTGGAACTCATGAAATGCGCTGGTCACGCCTGATCGGGGTGTTCTCGGGCAGCTTCCGGAGCAGCGGTTCGCTGAGTGACCGCCGGGCCTAGATGGCGTATCTGCCTGTTGCTGCCGCAGCACGCCTGACGATCGTGCAGACGCGTGAAACTAGGGCGGCGCGAGCCTTGGTCGTGACGTCGGCAGCAGGGAGATCGGGCGAACCGAAGGCGCCACCGCCGTTCCCGAACCGCCAAGCGTCGCCGCCGGCCCCGCCTGATAACCCACCGAGCACGTCGAACCATGATCCATCGCGCCCATCTGCGCCGCAATGAAAAAGCTAGCGCCGTGACGCTGGTCACTGATCATCGGCTTGATGTTGCCCACGTCTAGCCGGGGCTGGTGACCCGTCTACGTCGAGGCGCCGGAGCCGCCTTCCCCGCCGCCACCGCCGGTCGCGTAAACCCCGCCGCCGCCGCCGTTGCCGTGCAGCTCTCGACCGGGATCAACACCGGCCTCACCCGACTGACCTTCCAGCGTCGACGCCTGGGGCAGCAGCGAATTCAATGCCTGCGCCGGCTGCCAGGAGCTCAACGCGAACAGAGCCTGGTTCAGCGCATCGGGACCTGGCAGGCCGGGCAAGCCGTTGAGGTTCCCGCCGTCACCGCCGGAGCCACCGATGCCGCCGACACCCGGGATAGCCCCGACACCCCTGTCGAAGCCGGCATTACCACCGCGACCACCGGAGCCGCCGTGACCGCCGCGGTACTGCAGTAGCTGTTGCAGCACATCGTTGTGGGGGCCGGGACCCAAGAAGATCCCACCGGTGCCGCCACCACCGCCGCCACCGCCGTTACCTCCATTGCCGTCGGCCACACCCAGGGTCAGCGAACTGCCACCGCGCCCGCCCGGGCCACCTTCGCCACCGTTACCGCCGGACCCGATGAACCGGGTGGAACCGCCGTGCCCGCCGGGGCCACCCTCACCACCATTGGCGCCGCCACCCAGGCTCGTGGTACCCATACCGCCGGCTCCGCCGGCACCACCGGGACCGCCGCCACCAATCAGCCCGCCTGCGCCGCCGTTGCCGCCGGAGCCTCCGGCGCCACCGGCGAATACGTCGCTGCCGTTGAAATCGGCAATGCCGGGACTGCCTTCACCCCCGGGTCCGCCGGCGCCGCCATATCCGAACAGGTAGGCGTTGCCACCGTCACCGCCACGCCCTCCGGCGATGCCAGGACCTACGCCCAGATGCTCCGGCAGCGGGGAGCTCCCC
>NZ_VTZN01000035.1 GCF_008370645.1 Mycobacterium simiae | reverse complement strand
CCACTCCTGGTCAATCCATATCCCAACCGGTTCCCCAGGTCTGGGAGAGGAAGTTGTTGATGGCGCCGATGGTGGTGCAGTAGATGACGCCGGGGCGGCGTAGGTCTTCGGAGATGACTGTGCCGACTACGTGGACACCCTTGCTCTCTGGGTTGAGGCGTTCGTAGATGGGGGCGCCGCTGTCGCCGTGGTCTGCGGGCATTTGGACGGCGAACTTAGTGGCGTCGACGGAAAGGACGGTGCCGCAGGTTTCCTGGGTGGTGGCGCCGTATTTGCAGACGGTCGATCCCTTGTTGGGTACCCAGGGGTTCAGGAGTGGTTCACGCGACATCAGGCTGTAATCGCTGGGGATGTTGGAGTAGAGCCGGATTGCGATGAGGTCGGTTGTGGGGTCGTGGATCTCGGGTATAAATCGGCCGATCTGCATGTTGCCGAGGCTAACTTCGGTGATTCCGTCCTTGTAGCAGTGCCCCGCGGTGTAGACGATGTTGGGCATCTTGGGATCGGGGAAGCTCACCGTGCACCAGCGTCCTCCGCTGGTGATCATGAATCCGGCGGTGATGGCCAGTGCGTTGGCCGGTGTTGCGGTGGTCAGGGCGGCGATAGAGGCCATCGCCATGGCCACCAAAGCTGTGAGGAGTCGGCGCATCTCAGTACCGCAGGGTTTCGCGTTTGTAGTGTTCGTACTGCTCAGGGGTGGGGGCGTCGGGCAGTACCTCGTAGGCCGAGGCCGGGACCGCGGTGCCGTTGGCGGCCGCCGTGGCTTCCATGCGCTCGCGCACGCCCAGGCGACCGCGCATGGAGGCCACGCTGGCCACGGCCAGGATCTCGCGGGCCAGTGCGCGCTCGTTAGTCTGGCGGACGCTTTCGTGCAGAAAGATGCCGTTGACCGCGCCGCCAGGGACTGTGGAGACACCAATGGTGCGGTTGCGGTTGAAGATCTCGTAGCGATCGGGCTGCGGTGGATTCTGGTGCTCTGTTGGTGAGGTCATGTGTTTCTCCCGGGTTGTGGTGGTTCAGGACGCGCGTGATGCGGCGAGCAGTTGACGTAGTTCTGGGTGGGTGGGGACAGGGATGGCGTGCTTGAGGTCCCAGATCAGCGCCTTGCGGTTGGTGTCGGTGACCGAATTGGCGGCGACGAGCCAGAGGTCCTCGCGCTGGGCGTAGACACGTAGGCCCAGTCGGGCTGTCTGGTAGGCCGCTTCATGGGCGCCGGCGGCTTGTTGCCGTTGGGCCAGTTCGGTGGCGGCGGTGCTGCAGCGGTCGATGAGTTCGTCTTTGAGTAGTTGGACCGAGCGCCAGGAGTAGTCCTCGTCGGGAACGTCTTCAAAGGGGGCGCCGCGGATGAGTTGTACTGCGGCGGTGAGCGCTTCGGTCGTGGCGGTTTCTGGGGTGTGGCCGATGAGGCGGTTGAATTCCTTCCAATCACAGAACATGTCGGCCACGAGCAGTCCGCGTGCGTCGTTTCGGATGGGGTCGGTTCCGCCCATCATCTTTCGGATCTGGGTGCGCAGCTGCCGGCGGTTTTGCGGGGTGACTTGAAGGATTTTCTCTTCCCACTCGGTGGGGGTGACTCCGTTCGAGGTGGCCAGCGCCATCAGGGCTTTGACAGGTTTGCGCACCCCTTGTCGGGTGACGGCGGAGTGTTTGATCAGGTCCTTGGTGTCGGGGTCTAGGCCCAGCGCGTAGACCGTTCCCAACACGTAGAGGCCGGGTTCGGTGGGCTCTTCGGCGGACCGACCGGGAAGCAGTGGGGTGTTGTCGCTGGAGTCGTCGCCGAGGCTGTCGGTGGACGTGGTGAACGGGGCGGGGATATCGGGGGTCAGCAGCGGCGGCGTGCTTGGGACGGGCGGCTCCTGGTTGCCCGCACAGAGCAGTCGGGTAGGGGCCGGGGCGGGAGCGTCGGCGGGTATGGGCACATCGCCGAGGGACGTGTCGTTTGCGCTGGTGGGCGCGGTTGGGTGGTGTGGTTCGGCCGCCGGCCTGGGTGTTTGCCCCGGGCTGGGGGACGCGCTATCTGTGCTGGTCAGAGCTGTTTCATCCGGGAGGGTGGGGGTTGACTCGTGCTCGAGCTGTTGCGGCGCCGCTACCGGATCCGGGCGCTGCTCGAGGAGATGCACGCGGGTGCCGTTGCCGTCGGGTTGGGCAGCTGTAACCACCGGATGTTTTTCTTGCGGCTCGTCGAGGACCTGGGAAGTGGCGGCGGCGGAATCGGCTGGAGGCAGTGCCAGGACGGTTTTCAGGTGCTGCCACTGCTGATCGGCGACCTCCATGCGGCGCCAGATTGGCCAGTAGCGGTCGGTCAAGTAGATGCCTGCCACGGCTTCGTTGCACAGAACGACGTTGGCGGCGCCGGCTGCCTGGGAGGAGACCGTAATGGGCTGGGGCTGGCCAGGAACGGGTGCACTGGTGTGGCGTGTGCTGAAGATCAGCGAGGTGCCCGCCGGAGCTGTGGCCAGGTCGTCGATCATTATGAGCCGTTCGGCGCCGGGAACCGCCAGAGCAGAATCGGTGACCGCGACGCTGGCCGTCGGTGTTTTGGCCAGGGTCTGCATGAGCCAGGACCGCATGAGCAGAACGGGGTTGTTGCCCTCGATGCCGATGTAGTCGGCTGCGGCGAGGTTTACCACCAGCACTTCGTTGCGGGAGGTGATGCCCGCCACGACGTGGTAGGCGGCTGATGAGCTGCGCGGTAGCAGCTGGGAGTGCAGGGGGTGTGTCCACCCCTGCGCGGCCGGCGTCCAACCTTGTCCCTGCGGCTCGGCGCCGGGCTCGACCGGATAGGCGGTGATCGTCGAGGCGTCGATCGCCGCGGCGATGGCACCGACTGGACCGAACGCTTCGGTCAGTAGCTGTGCGACGTTTTTCAGCGCTCCGTTGCCAGCAAGCAGCCACCGTGTCAGCTTGGCCGCTTGCTCGTTCACACGGGTGAGTCTATCGAGGTGGGGGGGGTGTTCTGGTGTCCGCGCCAGCGTTGTTTTCGTACTCGGCGATCACGGTGTCGAAGTCGGGGAGGTCGTGGGCAGCTCGGAAGATTTCCGCGATCTGCTCGGCTATCTCGTGGCCGGTGGTGGTGACGAGTCGGGTGATGTCCTTGGCGATCTCGGCGGCGGGCTTGCGGTCGAGGATTCCCGGCTTGAGCCACAGGTCTACGAGCTGACCGTTCATGTCGACCTTGACGGCGATGTCGCGGTCTTCCGAAATACGTTCTGCTGCGGTTGCTTTCATCTTCTCGATGTGGCTGAGGAGATGATCATAAACCGTATCTGCGTAGTGCAGCGTGTTTTTCACATCGGGATGGATGACGGCCATGGGTGATTTCTACACCATCTTTGTCGCGGTGATGGCTGCGGCGTTGGCTTCCTCAGTGGCCTTGGTGGCGGTCACCGCGGCGCGCAGCGCTGTGGAGGTTTGCAGGTTGTGCTCAGCGAATGCGGTTCCGGCGATCTGCTTGCTGGCCATGAATTCCCTGATTTTGAGATAGGTCCCGAAGTTGACCTTCCCATGGGTGGCCAAGTAGCGCTCAGGGAAATCGGGGTCCCCGGCGGCCCATTGGGTGAGTTCTTCTGCGTTGAGGTCGTGCTCTTGGGCGAACTTCTTCAGTTCGGTGTAGTCCACCCGGAATGGCGCACCCGCGCCGAGGTTGTCAGACATGAGGTTTCCTGTTTCCTTTCCTGAAGGTTTCGGGTTTACGTGTGGGTGCTGGGTGGTCGGAATTCGGCTGCGGAGGCGTCGTCGGTGGAACGGGTCGAGGAGATCGCGCCGCGCAGCCCTACCGCGGTGTCGGAGTTGCGCTGAGCATAGGCACCGGCTTGGGTCTGCCGACTTTCGTTGAATCCCTTCACATTCAGGTAGGTGGCGTAGGCGACCTTGCCGTGAGTGGCCAGCAGCCGATCGGCGAAATCGTTCTCGGTGTCGGCCCACTGTGCCACCCGGCCGGCATGTTCATCGTGGGTTTGAGCCAACGCCTCCAACTGCCGGTAGTCGACCGCGAACACATCCTTGCCCGACTTAGCGTGCTCGCCGGTGACGTTGCTCGCGGGGTAGGTTTGGCCGAGGACTGAATCGCCTGGTCCCAGCTTCTTCCATACTCCGGGGGCGATCTGTTTGTAGCCCGTGGTCCAGTACGGGGGCAGTTCGCCGGGGTATGACGGTGACCAGTAGGCCATGTCGTCTTCGGTGCCGTGGATGTCGTCGAGTGTCGACCGGGGCATCCCCTGGGAGGTGTCGAACTGCGGTTCCGGGATGTATGGCGGGTACTGGGGCACCTGCCATCTGCCGTCACCGGGTGCTCCTTCGGGCCACAGTGGTGATCTGTTGCCGTTGTCGGTGGATTCGCCGGACGGTCCTTGCGGGTATGGGTAGGGCGGTAGGTCAGGGGTCGGTTCTGGTGTGGTCACGGGGTGGCCTTTCCTCAGGTTCTGGTGTTGGGTGGTCGGAATTCGGCTGCGGGGGCTTCGTCGGTGGAACGGGTCGAGGAGATCGCGCCGCGCAGCCCTACCGCGGTGTCGGAGTTGCGCTGAGCATTGGCACCGGCTTCGGGGTCGAACGTTGTCATGGTCCCTCCGTAGGGGTGGGGGGTCGGCGGTGGCATCGACAGCTACTCCATCCCTGCTGCGATGCGTTCGTGTTTGGTTGTCCGTGTCGCAGGTGGTAGCGCGGCGCCTTCGAACGGTGATGGTGGGGCGGCCTGCGGCACGGTCGAGCTCAGCTGTGGCGCTGGTTGCTGCCCAGCCGGTGCGGCTGCCGGGCCCGGGCCGGACAGCGGGACGCTGTCTGGGGGCGGTTCAGCGGGGACTGGCGTTGTCGGCGGGGCCTGCGGGCTGTTCGACGCCGACGGTGGCGGCTGGTGATCCGCCGGCGGCGGTGCCGGTTGGGCGGCCGGTGGTTGCCCAGGCGGATGTGAGGGAGCTTGTGGATCGGTCAATGGTGGCGCCGAGGTATGCGTCGACAGCGTGGGGTCTGTTGCGTTGGGATCGAAGATGCCTTGAAAGCCCTTCTGGTCCTTCAGAACTTCTTCCAGGGTGTGGACTACGCCGGGCTGGTGCGGGTCGGCGACCAGTCCTGGTGCGACGGCGACCATCGTCTTGTCCTGCCACTTCAGCACGTCCCCCGGCTTCATATCCGACGGATCAACTCTGGCGCCCAGGTTCTTGCCGTCCCCGGGCAGCTCCAGTCCGGTCGGGCTGTAGGCCTTCTGGGCGGCGTCTCCACCGGGTGATGCCTTGTCGATGGCATTCTGGGCTGCGTCGGCGGCCCGCTTGCTCGGGGCGTCGACGACCGTGCCGTCGGGCAGCGTGACCGTTGGCTTGCTCCCCGAGTTTCCTGCAGGCGTCGCCGACGGCTGGTTGGCTGGTCCTGTGTGTCCGGGCGCGGGCCCGGCGGCCGCGGCCGGTTCGGCAGGTGCAGGACCGGAGGAGTTCGACGATGCCGGCGGCGGGGTGTTGTGCGGCCCGGGGTTGAGCGGGGTGATCGGCGACTTCTTCTCGTCCGCCTTATTGGTGTCCGCATCGGCCAGCCTGGCCAGCGGCTTGACCGCGTCCGCCAGGGGGGACAACGGGTTGGCGCCTCCCCCGCCACCTAGCGGGTTCATCCCGCCGAGGCTACCCAGCGGGTTCATCGCGCCAAGGCCACCCAGGGGGTTGCCGCCCATCGGCATGCCGAAGGGTGATCCCATGCCGAGCAGATCCTTGAGGTCATCCTTGGTGGTGTCGTCCGTCGGCGGCCGGCCGGTCAGGGACGGATCGGCGGGCCCGGGGGCCGGCGCGGGTTGAGTCATCGGTGTTTCCGGACCGCCGGCCGGGTTGGACGGCACGCTCTGCGGGGACTTGGCGGCGTTTTCGACTTCGGTCTTGACGGTGTCCAGAAGCGTCGACTCCGCGTGCAGCAAGCCGTCCCAGTTGCCTTCGTCGAGGGTCTTGGCCGTGGAGTTGAACGTGGCGATGGCGTTGTTGATTGCGTCGCGGCCGGCTTTTGTGACGTTGGCCGAGTGCTGCACGGCGGTCTTGAATGCTGTTGCAGCAGCGTCGAATTCGGCCTCGATGCGTTTGAAGTCACTCTTGACGGTGTCGTATGCGTCGATGCCTGATCTTTCTCCAGTGTCGGTGCGGAATGGGAACTCGGGCAACTTGCTGGTGGCGGGTGTCCCGCTCCCGAACAACTCATAGAGCCGGACGATGACGCCGGTCATCTGGTTGGGCACGTCGGGGTCGACGTCGGTGGCCCACTGCGGGTACTGCGGAGTGGTCATGCCGTCGGGAATATTCACCTTCGTGCTCTGCAGTGGTGCTTTCTGCCCGGGTGCAGGTTGTTGCGCGGGAGGTTGCCCGTTCGGGGGTGCGCCTGCGCCGGCTTGGTACTGGGTCTCCGAGATCGGCTTGCCACTCTTGTCGAAGAAGTCGCGGCGCCCGGTCGCCGGATCAAGGGTGTAGTAGTCGCCGTTCTTGTTGACCGGCGTAAGTATCGCGTTCGGATCCGCAGGGTTGCCGTGTAATTCGGTTCCGGGGGTCAAAAATGGCTGCTGCGGACCGATTTGGTTGCCGCGGGCATCGACGGGCATGTACATCTTGCCGTCTGCGCTACGACGGTAGCCCAGGGGGGCAAATGTCGGCCCTGTCGGTTTGAAGTCCTTGTCGGCGACGGTGACAGATCCGTTTTGGTTCTGGATCCAGTTCTTTCCGCTGCCCGCATCGTGATAGACGATCGTGCCGTCGGCCGGCAACCGGGTGCCATCTCCGAACACCAGGTAGCGCTGTGAGCCGGTGTCATCGGTGTTGTAGTGAATGTTGGGATCGCCGTAGGCAGTTTGGGCGTTGAACAATACCGCCTTCCACACGCCGTCGTCCTTGCTGATGTAGCGGGTGGGGTCGCCGGGCAACGCCCACCCGGGGGTGCTCCATCCTACGACCCCGTTGTCCTTGTTCCAAGTGGCCCAGGAGGTGGCATCTCCGAACTTGCGAGCTTCGCTGTCTGTCATCGGATTTCAGCCTCTCGATGGCTAATTAGGTCGTGGTGGCGGGCGACGGTGCGGTGTCGGAGTCTCATAGCGAGTAGGTCTCCCCTCCGGTGGGATAGCCGCCGCCGTCGGTGGCGATGTGGACGTGGTTGTAGTGGTTCTGGGTGTCGGAGCCTCGGTTTTCCATCAGCCGCGGAGACGAACCCTGGGTATACATTGTCTGGCGCCAAATCGCGTGGTTGAGACCGTATTTGGCGGCGTTCTGCATCGCGAAGGCGAGAACTCGATCGCCGAGGGCCTTGCCCTCGGCGCTGCTGTAGTTCGGGATCATCACGTCGATTGCCAAACCATTGGGGTGCCATTTCAACGAGTCGGCACGCACTCCCCCGATGTCCTTGATCTCCGGGAACGCCGCGCTGATCGCGCGCGCGATGAGGATGGTGTTGCGTTGCAAGCCTTTTTCTGATCCGACCCCGGGCGGCAGGGCTCCCTCCGGAGTGGCCCGGGCCGCCAGAACCGTCCCCGACTCCCCCTTTCCGTTTTTGCCCGACGACAGTCCTGACAGCAGGTTCGCCGGTCCTGACGACAGACCGGACAGTGCACTCAGCGGGCTTGCGCCGCCACGTCCGCTGCCCATGCCGCCGCCGGGTCCGCCGCCCATGCCACTGCCACCGGATCCGCCGGTCATGCCGGGCATGCCAGACGCTGCGGCCTTGGCCTGCTGGTAGTACTTCTGGGCCAGGGCGTCGACGAGCACGCGGCGCATGTCAGCGGGGGGCATTTGGGTGCGGACCGCGTTGGTGCCATTGGCCAGTGCGTCGGCCTTGTTCTGCAGGGACGCCACCGCCCCCATCGGGGTGTTCTCGACGGGGGCCAGAGCATCGTCGCGGCTGATGTATTGATTGGTCGCGTTGTCGATGTCGTCGCGTCCTGTTGTCACGTTGGCCGCCGATTCATCGACGACAGGAACCAGGGAGGGGTCCACTTCGGCTAGCGCGGCGCTGATCTGCGCCGCACTCTTGCGCGACAAGACCAGTTGCTCAATGAAGTCTCCGAGGCCGTTGGGCAGCGCCTCCAGGCGCTGGCCGATCTCGGCAGGAATGGTCGATGGCAGCGGCGCAGTCACAGGGGTGCCCTCTCCGAGGAGTCCTCGGAGCTGGTTGAGAATCGCGGTGATCTCGTCACGGGCTGAGCAGCCTGTCGTCATCTATGGTGAGGGTTCCGGTACTGGGCCGCCGTCAGCGCTGTTCTCACCGCTGTCCGTATGGGTGCCGTGGTCGGAGGTTCGGGGTTCAAGTGTCGCCGTGCGCGGCTGCCGGCGTTGGATCGCGGTCTTGGGTACACCGAGTTCGGTGAGTTCGGCGGGCTTCCAGCCCGCTTCGATGCACTCCAGGACGGCCTTTTCGATGGCGGCGTCGCAGTCCTTGAGTTCAGCTTCCTTCTCGGCCTTGGCGTCGAGCAGCTCCCCGAGGCGCTGGACCGGGCCCAGTCTCATCGTCAGGAAATCGTTGGCCCGTTTGGTGAAGTCGTTCTTCTTAGCCACCACTAAAGGCTCCTTTCCTCAGCCTTGATGTTTCCATTATCGGCGATCTTCGACAATTATCTGCACGTCACCGCACATTTTGTCGGTGGTTCGATTCGCCGACGCGGTGTGTGTGTTCATGCCGATGTTAGGTGTGTTTCCACCAGGTCGCGGACCTCCACCGTGGCGTCGCTGGCTACCTCGGCCTCTTCGCGTTCCCCGGTGTAGACGTCGCGCAGGATGAGCACGGTGGTGTCCGGGTCTTCACCGGGGGTTGGCTCCTCGTCCAGGATCACCCAGTCCCCGGTGGTGGGATGGCAGAGGTAGTCGCCGACCTCGAGGTCGCCGACTACGACGCGGCGGCTCTCCCCGGCGGACTCCTCGTAGCTGCAGACCAGCTCCTGGGCGCAGGTGGGCGTCAGGGGACGGGGACCGCCGGGTGCGCTGCCGAAGATGGACTCCACTCCGCGGTCGTGGACGTCCAGCCATTCCGGTGGCGCGTAATCGTCGGAGTGCGGGTCGAACTGGGGGTAGTCGGCGGCCTTGAGCAACGGGAGGTTTTGATACGAGGAGAACCCTTGCGGCTCGGTGTTGGGATCGGCTTCTGGCGGCATGATGATGCCGCGCTCGTAGATTGCTGCCGGGGGGCGCAGCTCGTCGACGATCTGCTTCTCCTCCTGGTCGGCGGGCTCGGATGGATCGGGGACGTAGAACGCCTGCACTTCGGTAGGCCAACCGGCGCCGTTGAGGGCGGTGCCGCGACCGCGGACGCCAAGCGGAACGGTGCGTCCAGCATGGGCGTCGTCGTGGATCATCATCGCCGCCTGGGGGGACAACTTTCCCAGTGATAGGCGCTGGCGGAAGTTCTCTTTGGCCTCGCCCTTGAGGAATTCGACGTCGGCGCGCTGCAGGGCGGCGACACAGTGGAACCGGCTGGTGCGGCCCAGGCGAAGCAGTGCGGAGAACTGGCGCAGTGTCGGGCAGTCCCGCTGGGCGCCTTTTTCCTTGGTGTTGGCGTAGAACGTCTTCATCGCCTCTTGGAATTCGGTGTACTCGTCGAAGATGATCACGAAGGGTTCTTTGCCGGCTAGCGCTTGGCGGTTGCGCTTGTACAGGTTGTAGCGGCCCTGCATCTCCTTATAGAGAGTGTTCACTAGTGCGATTGCTTCATGCGGCTCGGTGAGGACGGCGACGACGTTGGGGTATGTGCGGTAGCTGGTGAATTCGCCGCCTTTGAAGTCGATGATGAAGATCCGAATGCCCAGGCGGGCGGCTTGCACGATCGTGTTGTGGAGCGTGGCAGTTTTTCCGGTACCGGTGGGACCCATCAACAGCATGTGTGGATGGACCTTCAGGTTCCACTCGATGATGTTGCCTTCTTCGTCGACGGCCAGCGGGATGGCAGCGTGGTCGTAGGTCGAACAGGCTTCCTTGACAGTGGTGATCGGGGCTTGGATCGGTGGGTAAACCCGGCTAGGCAGCTCGGGGCGGATTTCAAAGACGGCGGTACCGGCGAGGTGGTCGTACCGGGTGGCCCGCCATCGGCCGGGCAGCAGATCGCTGATTTTGCGGGCGATCGAGCGGATCCGATCTGTGCCAGAGAGTTTGGCGCCGATCTGGTGGTGCACGGTGAATCGCACCAGATCGCCGCTTTCGCTGTACTGCGGGTCAGTGATTGTCGCCCCGGACGAGAACAGTTCGGTGCTGGCGATTTGTTCGCGCAGTCCGCGTACCGTCGGCGACTCGGTGTTGACGCTGGCCAGGGTGGCGGTGATGAGCTGGTCGGTGGTGGCGTAGGACAGCGTGTAGTGCGAGCCGACGGCGTCGTCGAGTCTGCGACTGAGCTCTGGCTTGAGTTCCTCGCGGCGTCCTCGATAAGCGAGCACGATGGTCTTGGGCTTTTCGGGTTGGCCGTCGACTTCTTCGTCCCACTCGGTGATGGCGACAAGGCGGCGTCGGGGTAGTTCGTCGTAGCCGAGGTAAGGGTAGAGCGCCCATTCGATCTCGTTGAGGTAGCGTGCGCGCTCGCGGCGTTCGCACAGCTTCTCGGTGAGCAGGTCAGCCAGTCCGTAGGCGGCGATGATGCCGATGGCTGCGGCGATGATGTCGGGGACGAACGGGATCAGCGCGAGGACGAATAGGCCGCCGGTGAGGGCGGTGACGGCCAGAACCGGGGCGGCCACGGGAGGGACGGGGCGGCGGTCGTCGGGATCGTGTTGGACGGGTGCGGCCATCCGGATCCCCACCATCACGGCGGCGACGATTCCGAGGGCGATCGCGGCGAGGGCGGCGACGGCGAGCAGTGTGGGGCCGGCGTCGCTGGGATTGGCGCCGGGCAGGGCGAACAGCGGTCGGCCGGTGGTGAAGTATCCGTGGCTCAGCGCCCAGGAGGTGGCTGCGGCAGCGCTGTGAAACCATAGTGCGGCCAGGGCGAGGGGCACTGCGATGACGGCGATGAGTCCTGGATTGTGTTGCTGTGTCTCGGTTTTCGCCATGTCAGTATCCCTTCGGGGATGCGTACGGGTTGGCCTGCTGCACTTTGGACATCAGGTCTGACCCGTCGGCGGAAACGTGGTATCGAGTCATCACGTAGTGGATGGCGGCCGCGGCGTTGGCGACCGGGTCGAAAATGTCACGTGACGTTCCGGGGCGCCAATGCGCCGCGAAGGTGGGTTCAATGGTTTGCATCCATCCTTTGGATGGTGTTCCTTTGGCGGCGTTGGAGTCCCAGCCGTTGACAGCACGGGGATTGTTGCCTGATTCTCGCTGTCCCATGGTCATGAGACCGGGGAGCCAGTTCGCGACGGCGCGGGGGTCTGTGATGCCGTTGGCGGCCAGGGCTTTGATGGCCCAGGCTTTGGGGCCTCCGGCGGCCAGCAGGTGTTGCTGTTCTTCGCTGTTGGGTCCGGCGGCGTTGAGGTCCTTGAGGTAATCGGCCGACATCGATTTGACGGTGCCGGCGTTGAGTGAGTCCTTGCCGAGTGCTTCGGTCAAGACGGCGCCGGCCTGCTGGAGTCCCTGGGCGATGGTCGTCAGCACTCCGAGTTGCCCCATGGGGGTGTTGGCGATGGGTCCCATGGCTTGCAGGGCGGACTTGACCTGGTTGATGATCTGTTCGATCTTGTCGCGGCCCAAGGTGGAGTTGGCGGCCGAATCTTTCAGTGCGGCACGGAGTTTGCGCTCCAGGTTGTCCATCGCGCGGGCCTGGTTGGCCTGTTTGTCGACGTCGGACTGGTAGGCGTCCCCTGGCAGGCCGGTCATGCTGGTGCCGGCGTCGGTGTTGCCGAGGCGGTCAAGGACGCTCTGCGGGAAGCCGCTCGAGGACGGCATGGCCGGGTTGCCTTGCCCGAACTGGTTGAGGATTTGGCCGAAAGGCGCCAGTAGGCCTGTGCCGATGCCCATCAGGGCTGAGGGCAGGCCGGCCAGCGGTTCGGCCAGTCCGGAGAGCATGCCGGCGACGTCTTGGGGGTTGATGGCGGGTTTGGCCGCGGCGTTGGCGGCGTGCTCGGGCGAGGGGGACGTGGCGTTGTCGCTGGTGGAGCCGCTGTCTGGGTGGTCATGTTCGTCAGCGCTGGCGGGTTCGGCCGCAGTGGGGCCGCCGACGGTGGGAGGAGCTGCTGGGGTAGGGGCCGGTGAGGTGGCCGCGGGCGGGGCGCCTTGTCCTGGTGCGGTTTGTCCTGGCGCGGGTGTGGTGGCGTTAGCCGGGTGCGTGCTCACTGGTGCCGGTTGAGTCGACATCGGCTGTTGCTGCTGGGGGGCGCCGGGCAGCCGCGGCGTGATCGGCAGGATCGGCGGCCGGCGCTGGTTGTCACGATGCGCGGTGTCGGGGGATCCGCCGAGGCCGGGCGGCAGCGGCGGCGCCGTGGTGTCGGAGAGTTGGCCGTCGCTCACGGGGTCGGCACCTCCTGTTCGGCGTGTGTGCGTGGTCTTTTGATGATGACGTTGCCGGTTGGCAGGACGCCGACGGCGATGGGCTGATTCACCGCTGTTGCGTCGATGCCGAGTGTGGGCGTGGTGGCGATCATGACGGCGGTGGGTCCGTTGGTCGGGGTGAAGTTGAAGAAGACGAGATCGCCGGCGCTGATCGCGTTGGGATCAACACGATCTCCGGTGTCGATCTGGTGTGCGATGTCCTTGGGCAAGGTGACCTCTCCCCCGGTGGCCTGGTAGTAGGCATATCTGACCAAGTTAGCTGCTGAAAACGCGTTGTTCGTGGGGCCAGCGGTACTTCCGTCGGCCTCGGTTGCCAGCAGACCTACCTGGCTGTTGGCCAAGGCGGCGGCGCGACGCCCGGTGTCGTCGCCCGGCGAGGTCAGCGGGGGCCCGACAACGTCGCCGGTACGCACCGCGTCCACACATGCCGCAGTCCTGGCGTCGGCGGTGGGCGGAACGGTCAACGTGGCGTACGGGTTCGTCGGGGACGTGGCATCGGTGCTGGTGGTGACGGTGGTTGTGGGGGCTGCGGTCGTGGTGGTGGTCGGGGGTGTGGTGGTGGTTGGCTGCAACGCGGTCGTCTCCCACGTGGTTGCCGGCGCTTGACCGAAGGGAACGGAGGTGGCCAGTCGGGGTACGACCGCCAGTGCGGCGGTGTTGCCGACGGAGTACCCCAGCCGGGATTCGCACTGGTAGTTGAAGGCATTGCGTTGGTCGGACATTCGGCTCAGCGCCACGATCGCGGAGACGAGCAGCACCAGCACCAGCAGCGCCACGGCCACGACGACTGCGAGGATCACTGGCCAGCCAGCGGCGCTGACAACGGCAGAGCCTGCCGAAGCGGCGGCCTTGCGGGTGCCCTGGACAGCGGCGGCGCTCAGCACGCTGCGCAGGGCCGATCGACGAGGCGGCTCGGTCGGTGTTGTCATGATCTGCCCTGGTCATCGCGGTTTTCGGGCGGTGGCGGCAGCGGTCGAGCAGGTCCGGTGGATGGGGGTGCCAGCGGCGCAGGTGGTGGCGGTGTTGGGCCGGTTGTGCCCTCGAACGGTGACGGCGGCGCTGCATCGCCGCTGCCGGCGGGCCCGGCCGCGGCTGGCGGGGGCGCTTGCGCCGGGGACGTGGCATCGGCGCTGGTCGTAGGGTTTCTCATGTCGGGTAGAGGTGCGGCCGAGCCGGTCTTGGGCGCCTGTGGTGTTGCGCCGAGCAGGTCGACGACCTCCGAGTAGAAACCGGGTGGGGCCTGGTTGTTGGTGCTCGACGGCGGCGGTGTGGGCCGGGAGGTCGAAGCCTGCGGGTCGGTGTTCGACAGGGTCGGTCGAGGTGGTGGGTCGTCCCCGTTGGGTGCCGCGCCGAACTGCATCGTCGGCGGCGCTGACCGACTCGACGACGCCGCGGACCCTCCCCCACCCTCGGCCGGTTGCGGTGCCGAGGTCGCAGTCATGGTCGGTGGGGCGCTTGCCGACTGATCCGTCGGCTGTTCCTGCGTGGCCTGCTCCTTTGCCGCCTGTTTGGCCGCTTGTTGCCTGGCGCGCTCCTCCTGGTCCTGCTTGCGCTCGTAGATGTCGGCGCCGCGGTCCAGGTGCCGGACTGTCGAGCTGCGGCCGCCGCGCACGAACGGTGCGACGACATGCAGGGCATGTGCTGCTGACGGCGAGCGTGCAGCCACTGCGCCACCGGCAATGGTGGCACTCAGCCCCATGGCGACCACGCGGGTGTCGCGCAGGAAGCCGCCAGCCTTCTCGTGCAGGATGTTAGCGGTCGGCGGCGGCGGGGTCGCCCCGACGCTGTTGAGGACGCCGGCTGCGACCTTGGCGCTGGACTGCTTCATTTTTTTCGAGAGACCGAAAACTGCTCGAATTGCCACCATCATCAGCAACAGCGCGGAGAACATCGCTACGACGCCGTTGCCCTGCTGAGCGAAGACCACGGTGATGATTTCACCGAAGAAGATGGTCAAGGTGACGAACCCGAACATCGCCACTCCTGCAAAGAGAACAGCCACGAAGGTGTCGACGAGGGACGCTTGGGGTCCTCCGGGAATCACACCGACCGCGAAGCCCCACAGCAGCTGGCATGCGTCGCGCACTGCACGGAAGAATTCCATGACGATGTGGCCGGCGAGCACGAGGCAGAACAGGGCAAACACGCCGATGAACATGATCATCAGGAATCCTGTGCCGAGTTGACCGGGGCTGGGGTTGTCGGCGGTGGCCTTCATGACGGCTGAATCGGGTGCGCCGCAGGCGGCGATCCCGTCCTTGATCTTGTCGGGATCGCCGGAGTTGACGCCGTTGCTCCATGCGGCCGCGCAGGCAGGCGTGCTGTCGGGTTGTCCGGCGAAGTTCCAGGTCTGCAGGGGACGGCGCACGAAGGATGTGGCCAGTGTTCCCTCCAGGCGGCTGAGTGTCTGCGTGGTGTTGTCGATTCCGGCGATCGAGTTCGACCCGATTCCCACGGCCGCGTCACGGCCCATTGCCAGGGGTCCCCGGTCGGAGATCACCCAAGTGATCGGCGAGCAAACCAGCGCGCCTCCGATCAGCGCGATGACCACGGCGGCGGCAGCCTGGGAGGCTGCCCGTGGCAGGTTTTCGCGCAGAATATTGACAGCGATGACGGTGGCGGCGATGACGGCGGCGATCACGGCGATACCGGGGATGATCTGGCCGGCGTAGTCCTGGGCGACGAGGGCCACGGGCTGAACGAGGTCAGGCAGGAATCCGAAGTTCAGGACATACATGAGAAACCAGATCACGACGCCTCCGATCGCGACGAACAGACCGGCTTCGGCCTGGAACAGCGTGGCCAGCACGGCTTGGGAGCCGCCGTCGAGGATGGATCCGTAGTCGGTGGAAATGGCGTAGCGCGACAGCGGCACACCGTAGGAGTCGGTGACGTCGAGCATGTAGAGCAGTGGACTCTGCGGGCCGAACGCGGCGTGGGCCTCAGCGGGAAACGCCAGCGCCGCCACGCACAGGACCAGTTGCAGGACGATCGGCAGCACAGTGTATCGGCGCAGGCGGGTGGCGGTGGAAAACGCCCAGCCGCGGGCGAACAGTTGGCCGAAGGTGGGCAGCGTGGGGTCCCAGCCTGGTGGGAAGAAGGCGGCGGAGAGCATCTAGATCATCACCTGCTGGGGGGTGGTGGATACGGCGCGGGCGCGGTCGGCTCGCGCGGGACCGAGGATCTTTCCCCGTCCGATGCGGCCGCGGCCGTCGGCGATGAAGCACTCACCACGGCGGTTGGGGGCAACGGTTTCCTTGCGGCCCACCGGCGGTGAGGTGTTCTCGCGGAGCTGCTTGATCAGGTAGGCGTCGCGTTCGATGTCGACGCCGAGCCATTCCAGTGTGTTCGCGGCGGTGATGGCGTTGCGTTGACGGAAGGCGAAGCGGTTGGGGATGAGGTTGTGCGCAGCGGTGGCGTAGTCCGCTTTGGGGTCATGAGAGGCCAGGATGATGCCCGCCGAGTTCTTCCTTCCGTCTCGGACGAACTCTTCGACGATCTGCTTGCCCACGGTGGTAGTGGTGAAATGGTAGGCCTCGTCAACAACGAGAGCGCCGAAAGGGCCTAGCTTGAGGAATTGTTCACGGGCCAGTAGACCGACGAGTTCGTAGAGCGTGTGGCCGAGTCGCTTGCGCCAGGGCAGGTTGGCGTAGGCGTGGGTCAGCGTCAGCTCGTCGACGGTTGGCAGCGCCAGGGTGTGGGTGCGGACCACGGTGGCGGTGGCGGTCAAGGGCATCGGGTGCAGCGCACGGTCGAAAAGCACCGGGGCTTCCACTGCGTCCATGGCGCGCACGAGTGCGTGCTGGTCGTCGGCGTCGCGGCCGTGATGACGGGCGGCGTTGTGGGCGAGATAGTCACGGACGTCGGCCAGTGAGCGCAGCTGGTGGGCGGCGCGGTGTTCGGGTTGGAGGGTTTCGGCGAGCAGCACACCTGGTGCGGAGACGACGGGAATGTTGAGCAGCGGCAGGATCGTGTCGAGCGTGATGCTGCGGGCCTTGTGCCGGTCGGCGAAGATCCGGAGGGGATCCAGTGTGAAGCGCGGTTCGTCGAGGCTGATCAGGACGGAGCCGGGGATGGATTCCAGCAGGGGGACGTATTCGCCGCCCGGTGAGCGGTCGATGACGAGAAACTGGCCGAGCAGGTCGGCGATGATGCTGATGAGTGTTTTGACGAAGTAGCTCTTTCCTGAGCCGAGTTCGCCGGCCATCGCGATGGCGGGGCTGATGTCGGAAAGCACCTTGTTGAGGAAGTTGAAGTGCAGTGGCTCGAAGAGTCCCGACAGCAGGTTGACTCCGATGATCGGTCCGGTGTCGTCGAGCAGCCGTGCGGTGGTGAAGGGGACGAATCCCGCCCAGTCGGGCGTCGCTGTTACGTGCTGATAGTCGGTGTAGACGGTGTCGGCCGGCGCACCTGGGTTGAGCATCATCCAGAACTGGCGTTGTGCGCCGCGGGGTCCATCGAGGCGGATTCCGAGGCGACGGTACTTGGCTTTGAGGGTGCCCACGCTGCGGGTGAGGTCGGCCTGGGTTGGTGCGCCGACAGCGAGCACGGTGGTGAACTCGACCTCTTCGGCGTTCTCGTTGATGGCCAGGCTGTCGTTGTAGGCGGCCAGGGTGTCGACCTTGCGGCGCAGCTCTTGGGTGTGGAACCCGACGTCGGTGTTGCGTTCTCCGAGCTGGACACCGAGCTTGGCGAGGACTTTCTCGTTTTCTCGCATGGCCGACTCGCGGTCGCGGCGACGCACTCGCATCGCCCAGTCGACGCTGACGTCGGGGATTCCGTCGAGTACGGATAGGAACTCGGAGTGTCCGGGGAAGGCCATCGCTGGGGGAAAGGACATCGGGGTCAGCATTGCTTGGTAGCTGTTGATGACGTGTCCGTCGTCGAGCCGAACCATGGTCTTGAGCATGGGGTCGAAGCTGCGCCTGAAGGGTTTCTCTGTTCGCGCCCCTTCGTCGAGAATGCCGGGAAGGAAGAGCGGGGTCGTGGGCGGTGCAGTGCTCGGTGAGGCGTTGGCGGGATTGTGTGGGGCGTGTTCGAGCGCCGATCCCCGCATGAGGTTGTGATTCCAGATGAAGGGCAGCAGGCCTTCCGGTACGGGCTGCAGCTTGAAGTTGGATTCGGGGTCGATGACGGTGAGCAGCTCCTCGGCGGCGGCCATCTGGGTGGCGATCTCGCGGGGAGACGGTTCACCGTTGAGCGGGCTCTTGTTGATCGGGAATGTGATCGTGTAGATCCGCGTCAGTGGGCCGATCTCGGCGATGCGCCGGTATCCGTCCAAGGTCTCCTTGATGTAGTCGGGCGTGCGTTGCAGGTCGACGTGGTCCAGGGCGCGATTCATGACGTCGACGAGATCCAGCGGAGCCTGCAGGCTCAGCAGCAGCGTGTTTTCAGGGGAGTTCAGGATCAGCGACTCATGGGCGTCGGCGACGCTGGCTTTGTCTTCGGCTTGGCGCAGGCCGTAGTCGGCCGGCTCGACGAAGTAGGTGGCGTATACGCCGCCATGGTGTGTCCACTGAATGTGGTGACGTCTGGCCGCGGTCGGCTGTCGGGGCTTCACTATGTGCTCTCGTTCTGCTGCGTCGTCGTGGAGTGGGTGTCAGCTGTCGTTGACCGCGCGTCATCGATCACGTTGATCACGAAGGCGTGCGGGTTGGATGCGGCCTGGCGTTCCAACTCCTCGCGGGCTAGCACGCTGGGCTTCCGGTCGAACACCAGACTCGACATCCGGACTGTCTTGCCGAGGACCGGGACGCCGTCGTACTTGATGAGGCTCAGCACGGCCGTGACTGCAAACGCGGCGATGAGGCCCACCGCGAAGACGGCTAGGGCGTTGTAGGGCACCACGAGGATTGCGATGATCGTCAGAACTCCCGTCGCGGTGAAGCCGACGACTTGTTCGATCGGTCGCGCGCCACCGGGGAGCCGACGTCCGCCGGGAAGCCGCCCAACGTAGGTGCGGAAGCGGCGTCCAGAGGTGGCCACACGGACCAAGCGCACCTCGTTCATGCGGCGGTCGGCGCGTCGATCGCATCCGGGAATCCGGTGGGTGCCGGCATGGAGTATCCGCCGCCGCCGCCGATCTGCTCACCAGTGCGGCTGCCGGCGCTGATCAGAGACGGGATCATCGCAAAGACACCGGCCGCCCCGGTGATCGCTAGGGCCGAGACGGCGATCTTCACTGGGTTGCGGCCTGCCTCGCCGAAGAGGTTCTTGAAAAAGTAGTAGATGCCCCAGAGCAGGAGCACCGTTCCTGCGCAGCTAACGACTACAACGCGGATGTTTTCGAGGAGAACCTGAATGTCGGTCATCGGAGCGTTCCTTTCCAAGGGTGAATCTGAGAGGGTCATCCGCGCGTCGGCGGCGGCGGCGGAGTCGTGGAGGTGGTTGTGGTCGCGTCGCCTTGGTGCGGGTTGTCGGGCTGCGTCCTAAGCACCGGTATGGCGGCGATAGAGACGACTTGCCACTGCCCTTCGACGGATCGCAGGGACAACGGATAGGCCAGTTGCGTCAGGGTGTAGTTCTTCGTTCTGGCGGCGACGTTGATGTAGACCTCGGCGGTGGTTGCGGCGCTGCCGTTACCGCCGACGTTGGCTTCGATGGTGAGGATGTCGACATTCGCGTAGGGGGCTGGCTGGATCGGCTTGGTGTCGGAGTCAGCAGTGACGTATCGAGCGAAATCGGCCCCACCTGTGAGATAGGAGCGAACGAATCCTGCGGCGGTCATGCCCAGCGGGGAGTCGGTGGCAACGGTGTATCCGTAGCCCAATCGGAAATCGACTCCGATGCCAGGGCTGGCGACCTGCATGGGCAGCGCGGTGGCGCGCGGCGCGCCGTCGAGCACGGTGATAGGTACTCGGTAGAAGGTGCGCTGAGGTGCGGTGGTGGCGGCTCCGTTGACGAGCCCTGAGATTGTTACGGTCCATAGCGCAACGCCGTCACCGGTCGTGGTGATCTGCTTGGCGAAGGCGACATCGGCGTCGGTGAATTGGCCAGCAACCGGGGGCAGTTTGACGTCTTTGAGTGTCACGTAGCGCGCCAGTTTGTGTTCATCGCCAGCCTTGGCGGTGAGGTAGGTGGTGACGTATTCCCGGGCGAATCCGGTGACCAACGTAGATGCCGGCACGGAGCTGTTTCCCGGTGTTGGATCGGTGTGGTTGGAGTCAGGCCATAGCCCAGAGAGCGTCGATATGACGGCGAAGATTCCGCCGATCACGGCGAGGACGTTGATGGCGCGGCGAGTGAGGAGCTGTCGATCTATGGGCTTTATCAGCTCGTCGAATTGTTTCCTTCTTGTGGCAATGTTACCTGTCACGGTGAGTCAGTCTCCCGCAGTCCCTGCGCCATTCTCGGCGAGCGCACGTGTGAACGCGGCGTCCGCTTCGGGGCTGTCGTCGACGATGAGTTTCAGTAGTGCTGCGCGCGCGTTGACGTCGAACGGGTCGTCGTGCAGTTCGTCGCAGGCGATCTTCACCTTGAGTGAGTACGCGCGCACGGCGGCGATCGCCGGGCTGATGTCGAGGTTGCGAGAGCGGGCTGATGCGGAGGTCGCCATTGGTGGTGGTCCTTGTCGGAAAGGGAGCGGTCGTGGTGGTGCCGCCTCTATCCGAGAAGTACCGGGCTGGGGTGGGATTTCCGTCGTGCGTAGGTGGGGTTGGGTGTGGTCAGCTAACCGCTATTGCCGATAGCGCGTCCTGGGGACGCGGCGCGAAAAGCGATTCTGATTTGCCCTTCCCCCCTTGACAGGGGGGGTACGCTGGCCGTGCAGCAGAGCGATAAGGTCAGCGTAAGCCTCCTGAAGGATGGTTTGCCGACGCTATTTTCGCAGGTCAACCGTGTGAATGTGAGCTCACAACCGTCGCCAGTGGCGTCTGCGCAGGTTGCGCACATCAATTGTGCGCGGGCGCTCACAGAGCGCGCACACGGGGCGTGACCAGCTACCAACGCACCCGCGCACCTTCCGCGCACATGTCGCGCACGCCCAGGCGCACACTGACCGTTGGTGGGCGCGCACAACGCGCGCACACCGTCTGCGCGTGTGCTGGGCGCGTGAGATGTGGCCGTTTCAGATTCCGTCGTGTGAGAGCTCGGATTTCATGTTGCGCGCCCCTCAGGTATTGAGTGCGCGCAGTTCACGGGCATGTGACTCCTGCACTTTGTGATGCGAATCACATCTGTGAGGGTGGTTCTCACCCGGTTTTCACGGCCGCCGTCACGTCGTTGCTGACGGTTGCTTCCCAACTCCTTCTGAGGCTGTGGTGATCAGCTGCGCCGTACTGGTGCATACGACTCCTTCAGGAGAACGGCGATGACCACTCAGCCTCTTTCCCTCCCGCGTCCAGCCGCTGCGATTCGCGAGCACGCACTGCGCTGCGCCGAGATGCGCTCCCATCGCGCGCAGGTGTCAGCTTGGCTGCGCGCCACTGATGTCACGACTGTTGAGCAACTCTTCGATGCGCTCGGCGGACGTGACACGGCGTCGACGGCTGTGCTGCTTGCCGATCATCGGCGTGGTGTAGCCCTGGCGTCGACTGTCCTGCTCGGCGCCAAAGCGGTGATGTTGTCGTCGGTGGCTCGACATGCCCCTGGCGACTCGGTCGATGAGCGGTTCCAAGCGACGGTGGATGCGTTCCTGTCTCGCGCTCTGCCGGCGGTGAAGCCGACCCACAAGTTCGCCGATGCGCAGCTGTACTGGATCACGTTGCGGACTGTCACCAAGCAGCACGAGGCGCCGGTTTGTGTTGCTGAACCGTCGTTCGATGATGTCGTCGGCGATGACGTCTGTGCTGAAGTCGACGGCTACTTGACCGCGGATGTCCTGCTGGACTGGGCGTTGCGGCGCGGTGTTCTGGCTGAGCAGGATCACCGGGCGTTGAAGATTCGGTTTGGGGGCGATTCGGCGTTGTCGGTGCGGGAAGTCGCGGCAGTTCTGGGAGTCACCGAGAACAAGTTGGAGTCGCGCTTGCGTCGCGCCATGGGGCGACTTCGTGACGCCGTGATTGCTGCGCGGGACGACCTCGATCGCGCTTGCATCGAGGCGCGGTGGAGTCGCGTTGGCGATGCAATTGGTGCTGTCACGCTCGCTGAGACTGGTGTGGCCGCGTGAGCCGGCTGCCCGGATTTGACGGGATAAGATTGCCCAACGCTAACGCTCTCGACTCGGAGTGGCGCGCAGTGCCAGGCTCGGAAAGCGGTGTCGATATGTCCGATCTGTATCACCGATATGCCGATGCGATCGCCGATGACTTGCTCGCCGATCCGGAGCTTTTCGATCCAGTGAGTGCAGAGTTCGCATCCAACTCTGATGAAGGCTATGGCGAATGGATGCCCGCCGGCGACGACACTGGGGCCGGCGCCGATGTGGAGGAATTTGACGCGGCGTGCGGTTCCTACGACGTTCTTGATCGGCGGGACCGAGCCTTGACTGAGGAAGAGCGGTCCGACCTCGACGAGCTTGGTCGAGTGATGACGGGGCCCGCAGATCGGGGTCTGCTGTCCGGTACCGGGCGGGGCGCGTACGTGCACCACGATGACGACGATTCGGCGTTGGATGATGCTGGTGGCGCTGCTGACGGCGTGGGCGATCTCGGTGCCTCCAAGCTCTGGTGGCGGTTCGGGTGGTTCGACGGCAGTCGTCGTTCCCACCGCCTGGCGGCCATCGGCGTGGCTGTTGTCGTGGTCCTCGGCGTGGTCGTCTCGCTCTTGCCAAGCGGTGGTGAAGACAAGTCTTCGACCACCGCCTCGACGACTCGGGCCTTTACTGTTCCGACGATGACGCAGTCGCCGCCGACGCCCTCCTCAGGCAATCCTGCCGGTGCGGCGGCCGATGGGCCTATCGGGATCAAGCGCGCCGACAGTCGGTGCACTGCCGGGTCCACCGATCCGATGCAGGCCTTCGACAGTGACGTCAACACGGCGTGGATGTGTGTGCCTGCCTATGGGGTTCCGGGGACTGTGCTGCGCGTGGAATTCGATAACTGGTACGTCGTCACCGGTGTATCCATCGTTCCGGGATGGAACCGCGTCAATCCTGACGGCTCCGACGAGTGGCTCAGGCACAAGACTGCAGCGACCGTTGAGTACCAGTTCAACGATCCCGACGAGACGCGTCTGACGCAGCAGACCAACAACATCCGTGATGAAGTGGTCACGCGGGTTCAGCCGCCGGTTCTCGCCTCGGCCATGACCATCACGATCACCGAGTTCGGCACGCCGACGGGCGCTGTGGCGGACACCAAGACCATCCCGGGCGTGGGCGGCGTTCTCGCCTCGGACACTCCTAAGACCGGTGATCTGAAGGACTTCGCTATCTCGTCGATCAGCATCATCGGGCACCGCGCCGCGTAAGTGCTGGCGGGCGGCCCGCGATATTCGCGTTCGTCCGCAACGTAACGCCCACAACCGACGCGCTCACCCTCAGGGCTAGAGCCTGGGGTCGGGGTAGGGGTTCGCCGCGCTACCCACTTTTGGCTCGCCGCCGGTCAAGTTGATTCAGCTGTCCCTCTAACCGAGTGAACAGGATCGTGGTGCGAAGAGGGTGGCCTCAAGCTCGTCGGGGGCGCACTCCAACCGAGCGGCGGTCTGGCGCATCCAGTGCAGATATACCGCGTAGCGGTAGGCACTCGATGCGTAGGATTACCCGTTGGTCTGGACGAGATACGGAATCTTACTCAGTGCCTTGACTTTCTTGGCCAAGACGTTGTCGAGGATCAGCGCGCCCGACGTGGTGAAGTACAGGAATTTCGTGAAGAACGCAGGACCGAAGCTGTCGATGCGTGTCCATGGTTCAGCGTTGGTGGCTGCGCGATGTTTTGGGTCGTGCCCGCCGAAGAGCATGGCATAGCCGGCGATGACGTCCTGGGAGGCCGCGGCGGCCGCGGCGGCGAGCATGTCGTGTAAGCGGCCGTCAGTGGAGGCGACGATTTCGGGGTAGCGGTGGGCCCGTATCCCCGGTCGCCGCTTCCCCACAGAAAGCTGGCGACAAAAACTGCAAGTGAGGTCACCGGTTTCGGCGAGTGTTCACCGACCTCGTTGCGGTGTTTGGTCTTCAAATCTCGCTATTTCGGCGGCGCACACGATCTCAGTCCAGTAGTCGTACAGAGCGGTGCGCTTGGTTAAGAGTTGATGGTGTTGTCGCGATGGAGGTCGGTTCGAGCGCCGCGACCAGGGCGTCGAGCATGCCAACGATCGACTGTTTCTGGCAGCCAGCCCCGATAACGGCCTGTCAGGCTGTCAGCCTCCGGCAAATCGTAATCCTTGAGGGTATCCGGTGAAACGCCCACGCGCGCCGCGAATTCCGCGAGACTCAGATAACGCGTCGGGGGCATAGTCCGAAGTCTAGTCCATTGACTATACCCGTATGTACGGGTATGGTGGTGGGTGTGGACAACGCGAATCTGAATGACGCGGATGGCCGGGACCCGAGCCCAAAAGGGGCCGCGGTTCCAGGATCGACAGCGATCGACCTCACAGCGGATTGCCGCGCCGCCTACACAAAGCGCGGTTTCAGCGAGGCTGAGATGACCGCGTGGGCGGTCGCCGGTGTAAACGCGAGAATCGCGAGGCTACTGTGTGATGCCGGAGTCGTCGCGCCCGACGATGATGTGGAGCTGGTAGTCAGTCGTTTGACCTCTCAGGCGTTCGAGGCCCGACTGACGGCTGGCGAAAGTGTCGATCACATTGCCTCCGGTTTCCGCCGCTCACTTAAGGCGGCCGCGACGAAGGCCGCAAAGAAAACGAGTGAGCAGCGCATCCCCATTGATGAGGACATTGACGGTGACCGGGCCTGGCAGCTAGGCCGGCGAATCTATGTGCGGTGTGGCTACACTTCACGTCTCGGTGAGGATTTACGTCGGATGGGGGCTCACTGGGACCGCGACGCTAAACAACTGTGGGTGGGGTCTGGGAAAAAATCCGAGGTAATCGCGGCGGTCCAGGCAGCCGACCAACGGCTTCAACGGGTCGAGGAGATCAAGCGGCAGGCCAGGTATATATCCATCCCTTACCGCGCAGTTGAAATTCGCGCTGAGGCCAAGAAATTGGGGGGCCTGTGGGACCGCGACCGCAAACAATGGGCATTCACGACTGCTGCGGCCTACGACCGGATTCAACAGCTGCTCGAACATGCGCAACGCTGCGAGGAAGCTGCGGCCGAAGGTGCACGTGGCGGCTGTGAAGAGGCCGGGCAGGTCGCAACGCAAGCCGGCGAGGCCGCACAGAGTCGGCGGGCACGGCTGATCGCCGAATCCCGCCGCGTTCCGACCGGCGAGGAGGCCGAATGGCGGGTGGTCTCCACTCGCCGGATGAACAAGGTCACGGCGTGGGCGATGGCCAAACCATTGGGCGCGATTGTCCGGTTGCGTGACGGTCGCCGGGGTGTCGTCATCGACCGCAAGGTCTGGTTCACTGGCGAAGACGACGCGTCATCGATGTGCTGGCATGCTGAAACTCACGACGAAGCGCATTGGGATTTGCTGCACACCGTTGCCATCGTGGAGCCCACGGCCGAGGAACGTTCTGCCGATGAGGCCGAGCGGGCCGAGCGGGCCGACGCCGCAGAAATCCACGACATCGTGACGGAGCTTTCCCACACCGGCGACGTCGCCCTCGCGTGGACCACGATCGATGATGCTATGCGGGTCGGAATCATCTGCCGCCGGTATGGGAGCAGTCTGCAGTCCGGCGGAACATTGGTACTCACCACCGATGACCGCCTCATTTTTCAGCATCCAGGTTGGTACGACGATTACATCCAGACCGAGCGCGTCGTCCTCGACCCAGATTTGGTCGCGCGAGTCGGCGCGATACTTGCACGCGGTAACCGCACGCGCATGCACGCGGACCAAATGAACTACTACTACGAGGTGATACAACGATGAACGTCGCGGCGCGTGCTACGGGTGTGGATGCGTTGCTGCAGCAGTTCCGTCATCGCTATCCCGATGCGCTGGCGGTCTGTGCCGAGATGGTCAATCGCCGCGGTAATGATGGGCTGGATTGGCCGCATTGGTGCTGGCTGCCCATGGCCGGCACACTGGCCTACCTCACAGCCGGGCAAGCCAATCCCGGCGACGTCGCAAGGGTAGCTGCGCTTACGCAGTGGCGGCTGACTCGCGGCCTCTATCTGCTCGATGAGGCGGTGGCCGATACCGCCGTGAGCGAACTGTGGGAGGCCGCTGGCGGGCCTGACAATTGGCACCACGCGATCCTGCCGCCTCTAGACCGCTGGACACACCTACCGCAGCAGTGCTGCTATGTTGCGTGGCCTCCCGCTGTCGTCCCATCTGCTCCGCTGCCCACACTCAAAGGGGTGTTCATCCACCTTGAGTCCGACGCGAATTCGGGGCGCCCGGAGCTGCGGCTGCTGGTGGACACGGATAGCTGCTGGGACGGCCTGGTCCCAATCCCTGTCTATCTCGATCGCCCGAATCTCGGTGCCGCGATGGCAGATGCGGGCGCGGCCGCCTCGGCAGCCTATCGCGGCGTGACCGGTGCCGACGTACGATCGCTGTCCGGGCCGTCAGTCATCATGGCAATGGCAGGACTCACCGCCTGGCTCGTGATGCCGCTTGCGCTGGCCCTCATCGACCCTCACGCCAACTACGTCAACATCGATCAGCCAGGACAGGCACCAACACCAGCGACCCGCCGCGACAAGCACTGGTTACCCGCACCGCGAACCACCGCATGGTTAATCACCTACGACAAGCGCCCTCAACTACGCCTGGTTTAGTTCACCGCCTGTGGTGACTCTGACTACGGCTCACGCCGTGGGGTGCTGGAGTCTCGTCTCGATCGAGCTGGATACACGGAGTCAAGCGCGGCTGGGAAAATCCGTAGGGTGAACCGAAGCGACGCGGCTAGGCGCCGATGAGTTGGCGTGTGGCCGGCAGGCCGATCGGCACGAACTCGAACGGCCGCGACACCGGCCGGCGATTGTGTGTCTGCGATCGCCGGATAGCCTTTGCTAGCCGATCCTCATCGAGATTCAGACGCTGCTTGAGCTTGTCGCGCACTTGTGGCGGGATCGAGCTGCGTCCGGCTTCCATGCGTCCCAAATGCACTGGGCTGGTTCCGATCAACGGAGCCAGCTGCGCGAGGCTGTAGCCAGCCAAGACTCGGTAATAGGCTAGGTTGCGGGCGGTTTCAGTTACAACGTAGAGCTCGCTCGGATGCACACCGAGCACGTCGGCCAGCCGCGCTATGTACTTCGGCGAAGGGGCAGCTTCCCCCTTCGCCCAGCGACCTACTGTGCCTTGATTGACGTCCACCGCTGCGGCCAGCGAACGATTGCTCAGGCCCTGCTTCTTGGCGAGGTCCTGCATTTTGCGGTACTTAAAGACCCCGGGCGTGGCTGCCGGCGTGGAGCGCATGAGTGCCTCCCTTTCCTTTGACCCGACGATCTCGCATTGGCACATTGCACTATAACTCGGCGTACGTTTCCACGACAGGTGGCGCGACGACACAACACGCCGACGCCGACATTTTTCCCTCCTGTCACAGCGGTCTAAACATGCTGGTCAGGCATATCAGATTTCCCCTTCAGAACATACTGCACGTGGGGTGTTGCAACAACGAACATTGCCACTGGTGGTAATACGTGGCACGATTTGCGTTCATCGGGCGCCTGACATGCGTCCGGCCAACTGCATACGACAAACCCAGAAAACCAAAAACCGGTTGGTAGCTGGCACTACCAACCGGCGGGCTCCCCCGAAGGGAAGCGATGTCTTGGCGACACCGCTATTCTAGCGTGCTACCAGCACGTTTGGCAAACTTGTGTGCTCCAAACACGCGTCTGCCCAATCACAAGATCATTACGAGTCGTGTTTCGCCACGGCCCCTTCTGGGGCCCGAGGCGCGAGCCTGGGCGCGGGCGAGCCGTGGTCCTGTCCAGGCCGGTAGGTCGAGCTGGCTGGGCTGTAGGGCGTTACACAGCTGATCAACGATGGTAGCCAGCTCGCGCACCGGGGCCGACCGACCTCGCCGCCAGCCAGCCGGCTAGTCGCTGTGTGTGCAGTGGCCGGGGCGCGTGCCGCCGGCTCTCCCGGCGTTGTTCGCTGCGGCTTTTGGTTGATGAATCCTTGGGCGGGGCGCCGGGCGACAAGCTGCTCACGGTCAGTGCCGAATCCCTATGGTGCGCAACATGAGTGCCCCCAACAGACGCTGGCGAAAGTCGGCTTTGTCCACTTAACGACGAGCATGAGATTGCGCGGCATCACCTAGCCCGACCAGACCACACGTCCGGGCCCGGTCCTGTCCCAACGGCTTTGACACACCTGCCCGCGCGTCCTGCAACCGCGAGTCTCACTACCTAGCAGGTCCGTGACAGAAGACGTCAGGGCCCGCCCACCCCTCGCGGGTCCGCCATCGCCGGCCGCCATTGATGCCCAGCGCAGCATCCGCGAAACACTCGCGCGTAGACTGCGCCGGTCAACATCGGTCTAAGTAAGCATCCGTGCAGGTCATACGGACGGTCAGGGGCCATGGCAACGGCCGCTCATGTCCCCCTCCCCCACAGGCACCGCACCTCACGGCGGGGAGCTCTAAAAAAACAGGCCCTGAGAGCGCCGTAGCGAGCCTAAAACAGGGCCGCCCAAGTAACCACACCATGAAGGCCCCTTGAGCCCGTGAGTGACGCACGCAGCGTGCCGCACCCCCCTTGAAAATCTCGTCAGCTAATCCCAAGCAATCGAATCATCCCAGCTCAGAACTGGTAACAACCTTTCGTCAGCATACCGTTATTGTGCGCTGATTATGAGGATAGTTCTCGGGCAATCAGCGCAGAATTCACTGGTGATGTGCCATGGCCGTGCCTCTCTGCAATATGTAGCTCACGTGATTGTCATATGAACTATCAGTAATGTGCCGGCTGATTGTGACTCAGTTATGACAGCGCCCGGACTTGTTGAGGCTTCGAAACTTCCGCTGGCCAAGCCCCTTAACGTGGCCCCCCCTTGATCAAAGCGGCGCCTCCCAGGACCCGGCCCTTACCCCGCTTCGCCGCCGGGCGAATGAGATTCACCCTCGGGAAGAATCCCGCGGAGGGATGAGGATCCTTGCTGCGGCCACATAACGGGGAAATATGTGATGTGAGTGAGATGCGCATGTGCCGATACATACGTGATTACCTCAGGTGGACCTCATATTCGCACCTTAGTAGGCCGACGTAATCGCCGCGTTGCGCCATCATTATCCAGATATTTGGTCAATATCTGGGTCCCATGGTTATATCGCAGTTCACATATGATCCTTGCATAACATTATCGTGCTTAACTCGTGATATATGCATTTGTGCAATATTCATTCATCGATTCCACAACATGATTGGGTCGATATATACATATGCTATATACGCTATTTCGATATTTAACTGATATACCGTTATTGCTGGTTGATCAATCTAGTAATGATAGCTCTTCATGACTGGAACATGCTGTTCATATGAGACTCTTGTGACTAAAGTATCTGATATGTTCACAATGTTTGTGAATGCATTGTGCACCACCATCTGTACAGGTTGGAGCGTCAGGAGGCGTCGATCCTCCTCCCAAGGCCGGAAAGATAGACAGCATGACTATTACGCTACAACTGGACCTCGACCGCGGTACGCGATATAGCATCGACTGTCGCCCACGTGGCGGGGGGATCATCGCTGCTCACAGCTTCCGCTTGCGCCTAGCGATGGGTACCCCCGCCACGGATTACACCACCAGCGACCTTAGGCCGCCGATTGAACGCTGCAGCTCTCCACCTCGCCTACACCGCTGACGGTGCAGCTGACGAACTCACACGGGCCGCGGAGACGATGTTGGTCTACACATACAAACGTTGCCGTGTTGGCGCGACGAACCCAGGTCGCCATCATGATGGGCCTCGACGTCGACGACCTCCTGCCAATGAGCGCTATCAGCTCCAAGCGCTCGCCACGGGCCCGTCGAGCCTCCTTCCCTACCGCCCACGGGCAGCCGATAGTGACCATCGCACCGTCAGCGAAGCGCTGCTTCTCCTGTGCGCGCTTGGGACACAATCGCGCACAAGAGCGCTCCGAAAACGCGCAGCTACGAGCGACCGCCGAAACGCTGCACGACTGCGCGCGCAGAACCCGCGCAGCGTTGGGAAGCGGTGAGCGTCCAGCTGTGATGCTTGAACGGTTCGGGGATGTGGCTGGGCAAGGACTTCACACGCGCGCTGACCGATCTCAATAGCAGCATCACCAAGTGGTCTGTTGCCTACGCGATCGCACGTGATCAGTTCACGGCACCTCGATTCGAGTACCTATCGTCGCTGGCTCATCCCAACCGCCGCAGGTACAGACCAGAAACCACGCGCGCTTGATGATGCCGTCGCGCACGCGCGCGGTACTGCGCGAATACTCCCTAGCGATCCCCGCAAACGTGGGAGGGCCCGCGCCGCATCCCGCTGCTCGGCGGTCCTCAGCAGTGGCTGGAGGTGCCGCACGGGCCGCTTCCTGTGTGGTGCCGTTCAGCAGACGGAATCGGCGCAACAGCCAGGTACTTCCTGTGCGAGCACCCTTTTTTTGCGGGCGTGGAATGAGAGGGGAGTCCGAGGTGTGTAAAGCAGGGATGAGCGCGGCGGACCCGCGCATGTGCAGCGGGGACGCGCGGCTCGCATTCGACGAGGGTCCACGGCAGGATGGCTCGCCACTTGCAGAGGGGTGGTGGCGGCGGGATGTGGGAGTAAGGCTGATCGGTCTGATGGACATTGGTTTGTTCGCCGTGTTGTACGCCGGCACCGCCGGCCGCCTTCGGCGGGCGGCGCCTGAATGGTGCCGTGGAGAAAGTCCGCACGCGCCGACACGTCAGACGTTGACGATGACGCCCGTCCTAGCAGTGAGATCTTGACGGCAAGGGACGCGCTGCGCGTTTCTTCCGTCTGAGGGTAATCCGGCGGCGAATGCGGCCGTCGGAGCACTAAGCGTGAGGCAGTTGAGATGTTACGGATTGCACAGCCAATCCTCGGCGTGTCCGAATCAGATTTTGCGCTTCTTGGTGAGAGGGTGAACACCATGGCTGGCCGTCCACACAAGGGAGATCGGGCGCTCCTACAAACCCGTCCTTTCGATGCGGTTCTCGATCTCGTCGTCCGGCGTCAGCACGCTACCGGCGTCAAGGCACTGAGCCAGTACGTCGCCGACGTCTTGGCCATCCACGTCGGCCGCGAGGATCTCGTCGCGGAACTCCGGCTCAAGCAAGGCCTGCCCTTGGACGGTGACAGCGTCGTGGCACCGCGGCCCTATCCCGGTCGCCGCACCCTGGTTCAGACACGTCCCCACCGCGAGGTGTGGGTAGCAGTGCACCAGCGGCAGCGCCGCACTGGAGTGTCCTCGGTGAGTCAGTACGTCGCCGACATCTTGGCAATCCACGTCGGCCGGGAGGACCTGGTGGTCGAACTCGGACGCAAGGAGGGCTTGCCGCTGGCTATGTGAGGTGTGGCGCCCTTCCTGGCAGAGGGGCCTGAATCCCGAACATCTGAATAACGCGGCGCAAGACCCACACACGCTCAACAGGGTCCAAAAATATCGAAGCCCCCAGCCTGCCGGGGCTTAGAGGCTTCGATCTGAAGTTTTCGAGCCGAGCTACCAACTCGACTCGTGGGCTTGCGCCCTTCCCCGAAGGGACTTGTCTTGGCTGACAGGTGCCACGGTAGCGCATACCCAATCCCAGGGCTACAAGACGCGCTGTTCCGTGATGCAAATTGTGACATTCCGCGGGCTCACTGCCCGCGTTCAGTACGCGCGCACGCGCGTGGCGTACGTCGACGCTGGATCGTTGAGGCCGGGCAGGCGCCCGCCTCCATGCCGATGTGGGTCAGCCGCGCTGGCTGGTTGGAGGAACTCGAGCGATGGCTGGCCACTGATGAGGGCCGGGCCGCGTGCGCTGAGGTACACCTGCGACCGCCACTGCTGCTCAAGGTGGCCCAGGTGCTCGCTGCGCATGCTGACCACCGAAGCGGCCGGCATTGTGCCGTCACGAACGCTGTGGCGGCGGCGGCAGCCGACTGCTCGGCGCGCACCGTGACGACGGCGCGCCAGCTGCTGTCCGTGGCCGGGTTGGCGATTGAAATCCGTCGAGGTACAGGTTCTGCCCATGCGCCGGCCGATCTACGCCGGCCCTCGATCTGGCACTTGGTGAGCCGCAGTCAGCCTGTGGATAAATCAGTCGTTTGCGCGCTACCGCCATCCCGTAGGGATAGGCGGGTATCTCACGCTGGTAAGAACTCACCAAGCGGCAGCCCGCGGCCGCCGCGAGGATCTCGATCCCAACGACAACCGCGCTCGAGTACACCGCGGCCGCTTCATACGCAGAAACTTGCTGCCGGCGTGATCGCCGCCAGTGTCGGCCTCGGACACGTGCACCCGGGCCAGATCTGCGACGCATTGACGCGATCCAGCCTGGATCTCAACGAGTGGTCTGCCCAGCAGGTCATCGCCGCACTCAACGCCGACATGCGCGATCGCGCATGGAACTGGCCAAACCGGATTGAGCGTCCGGGAGCATTCTTGGCTTTCCGGCTTCGCTGGTTACCGCCCCGACCGCCCACCGCGCAATCGATCACCACGCCGTCCTCAGCGGCGATCGAGGACCATCCCACACCTGCCACGCCTGCTGTTCGCGCTGCGGCCAAGGCATACTTCCAGCAACACCGAGGAAAGGCTGGGACTAGCCGCGGCGCCCAAGAATGTGTAAAGTGGTATACATACCAGCCGGCCGGGCGTGCGCGTCAGGTCAACCAATCCCCTAGGGGGACCGCATGATTGCCAGTCCGAAGACCTTAGAGATGCACGAATGGGAAATCCCGTCCTACAAGCTCGACGCGTTCAAGGCCAAGATCGATCACGCCAACAGGCGACTGGCCAAGTCCGGCCTGGATGCCCGTTTCGAAGTCTCCTACCAGGAATTCGAAGTCAAGAAGAACATCGCGCGCGCCGACCATTACGTTGTGAGTAATCACGAGCCCGTGTACGTCTACGAGCCGTGGATTCGTGCCACGCTCACCGGACCACTGACCTTGAAACACGGTCACTTCACCTTCGTGGCGTGCCTGGTCCCGGAAGAAGCGGGGATCACTGTGCACTCCGCACCGGGCCAGGAACTCAGCGGATACAGCCCTCGCGGAGACAATGAATGTGATCACTGCCGCGTCGCACGTAGCCGTTCCCGGCTCTATCTGCTCCGTGATGACCGCGACGGCTCAATCATTCAGCTCGGCCATTCCTGCATCGAGCTGTACACCGGGGTCAGCCCAAATGGCCTGTGGGCTTTGACCTTCGATGAAAAACTGCTCACCTTCACCAGTAACGACCTGCAGGGCGGGTTCGAACCCAGGCATTACGGCACCTCGGTCGACGTCGTTCTGGCCTACGCATTCGTCCACTCCGAGAATGGACGCGCCTACGTCGCGTCCGGCCACTACCAGGAAGTCTCCACCGTCAGCAAGGTCCGCACCAGCCTGTTCTTCGACATCAACAAGCTCAAAGACGCCGAGCGCACCTACTTCCTCACGAAAGCCTCTGAGGCGTCAGAGCACCTGGCGGACACCGACCTCATCGCGGCCATCAAAGCCTCGGTGTCAGAGACCTCTGAGGACAGCGACTACGGGCGCAATCTCCGCGTCATCCTCGCAGGGGAGATCGTCAGCGGCCGCAACGTGGGCATCCTCGCCTCGCTCGTCAAGGTCTACGCCCGTCAGCAGCAGATCAAAGCCGAGCGCAAAGCTAATTCCGTTGTCGCCGGGTTCATCGGTCAGGTGGGCGAGCGGGTCAAGAACATCGCCGCCACCGCCAAGATCGTCGTGTACCAGGAGGGAAATTGGGGCACAAAGACCTTCCTGGTCGCCATCGCCGACGACGGACACACCATCGTGTGGAAAGCGAGCAAACCGCTCGATATCGAGGCCGGCCAGCGGTTCACGATCGGCGCGGCGATCGTTAAGGCTCATCAAACGTACAACGGGATCGATCAGACCGTCATCTCGCGGCCGGCCAAGTTCTTGACCTGCGCGGAGAAAAGGGAAGCCGAGAGGGTCGTCACCGAGGTCGACGGCTCGGGGTCCGGTCGGAGCGGACCGTGACGTATCCGAGTTTGGCCAGGAAATCAACGATTTTCGTAATGCAACCACCCGAGCATTTAATGCGGTGCGGGAGAACATATGGGATTTGCGGGATTTACGTAGCCAAATGGACGCCGGTTTTACTGGCGTGCGTCGTGGGCTGCTGGACAGGTAGCGCAAAATGACCACACCGACCTTCGAGTGAGATGACAAAACGCACAGTTATCGGCGAAAAATCACTCGACCACCAGGAGGAGAATCGACACGGGATCACGCGAGGTTTCACGTCACCGCCGTGGGACAAGCACTGGACGCCCGAGCTGGTCGCCGAGGAGGCGAAATCTCTCGCGCGACAGATCGCGAAGTTCATCGAACCCGTCAGCATCGAGCTGACGTAGGAACGGAATACTCGGCATGAAAGAAGCGATGCAGCACAAGATGGGCGGTCCCGAGCACCGCGCGTGGCTCATCCAGGTGGCCGCGCAGATCGCCGAAACTATCCACCGCCTGCACACACCTAACGTTCACCACGGCAAGTACTGGGTCGCGACTTGCAACGGGTGCGACTGGGTCACACAGGAGCCATATGGATTCTCAACTAGCGCACGCGACGCGCACCTCGACGAGCACCTCGCTGTCACGACTGCAACGGCCATCGCCGACGCGGTGCTATCGGACATCGACTTCGGTGAACCCGACGAGCAAACCGCTACCTGACGTATAACCCGGCACGGCACGACACCACAGGAGAACCGCGATGGGATGGTTGAGTAGGCGAATATGACGGTCGGTCCTGGTGGGGCGAATAGTTCACGAGATCAGCGACGGTCAGGTGGGATAAGACCTCCGCCGACCTCGTCGAGGCGCTTTGGGAAATGGAGCAGGTACTGCTCCGCGCTGTCGAGGTCGACCAGTTCTTCTCAAGCAGGCCGAGAGCTTTGGGAGTATGCCGGCCAAACGCCAGCTAGTCTCAACGACCGCCGCATCGACGCCATCCTCACCGCGCTGAACTGCGACCTTGCCTCTTGATCCACGTGTCTTAGTCGACCATTTGCAATTGCTCCGTGAGTTCCGAGCTTGTCGATCACCTCGGCCGAGCGCGGATATGAAAGCGGCCGGAACCCGACCACAACGACGACAACATCTACGAGACGTTCGCCAAGCATGAGGAGCAATCCGCCGTCGGGTAACTACTGAAAAGCCTACTAGCGCATGTAAAAACCAACGGTGCCTCAACATGGGGTCGCAAAGACACCGGCCAGGGCAACGGAGTATTCCGAGACGGAATGTCAGTGGGCAACAGTAAGATTTGGGGTGTCAGCGCAGGCGGAACCAGGAAATGCCCAGCGGGGTGTAACTACTAACCGGGTGGGCGTGCGCGCCCGCTCACCAACCGGCGGACCCTTACGTGAACAGCTGGCCCGCGATGTAGAGAGGTGATTGTGATGGGATATTGCGCGAATTCGGTCGACATGGACTTCACAGTGCCGGCTGACAAGGTGGACGCCGCATTGGCGGCCCTCAATGAGGTTCTATTTTCACCTGCACTGGGGGGCTTTTCGGCAGGCCATCCGTACGCGAGCTTGCTTGAGGCCGTTGAAGGCAACACCGGGTTTATGGAGTGTGCTGACATCGGTGGGGCCTTCGTGCTCGGATGTCACTGTGATAAGTACTGTTCGGTTACCGATGATGTGCTCGAAACCCTGGCGCGCTTCGCAATTGAGGGGTCGTATGTGCGGTTCATTGGAGAGGACGACAGGTTATTCGGGTTTCGGGTCGTTGATGGTCGGTTGCGAGCCGAGAGTGGGGGTTTCAGCTGGAAGGTCGAGGCTGAAGCCGAGGTGGAAGATGGGGAAACGCGTGAGTACCGGGTCTGTTGGGTGATTGACGTGGACGCGGCCAGCCCTACAGAAGCAGCGCGAAAAGCGTTGGCAATTCAGCGGAACCGATCGTCGATTGGCACTGTTTTCGACGTGCAGCGGTATGAAGGGATGACCACACGAGGAAGACAGCTGGGGCCGGCGCTAGAAATCAATCTGTCTGCGGTCGACGACGTGTCGACGTAAGGACATCGCCGGGTGTGAGTGGTTGAGCGTCTATCGGGGGAGGGGGGGCAATGGAACTCCTTTGACGGTATCGGAAATCCGGCCCGCTACCCCAACACCGCCGGCTTCATGTGCTCAAAGCCCTGGCGACGAGGGTTGGTGGGTTCCGGGGGGGAAGTCTGGTCGTGATGGACAAAGTTGGGTGGTGTCTGACCCGAGAAGGCCAGGAGTTGGAGCCGCGAGAGGAGGGGGTGGGCGATTGACTGAGGTGCTGGCTCGGATGGCTTCCAAGGATTTGCTTGTGGCTACTTCTGGGCAGGGTAGCTGCACGGTGCGCTTTGATTAGCTCGCCGGTGTTGTTGTCTGGCCGGTGGCTGCCGCTGTTCTCGGGCATGGCGAAGCGGTGGGTCCTGGAAGCGTAGCGCCTCGCCAGTATCTAGCTGATGTCTATGA
>NZ_VTZN01000349.1 GCF_008370645.1 Mycobacterium simiae | reverse complement strand
AAACTCGGGCAGCTATAACAGCGGCATCGCCAACACCGGCAACACCAACACCGGGTTCTTCAACGCCGGCATCGCCAATACCGGCATCGCCAACGCCGGCAACTACAACACTGGCAACTTCAACACCGGCAGCTTCAACACATTCGACTTTAACCCCGGAAACTACAACACCGGCAGCTTCAACACGGGCAACTACAATACCGGATTGGCGAACACGGGCAATTTTGACACCGGCGCGTTGATCAGCGGTAGTTATTCGAATGGCTTTCTGTGGCGTGGCGATTATCAGGGCCTGTACAGCTCCGCGCTCACGCTCGTTATTCCCGATACCGCTATCCCGGCCAGCCTTGACATCAAGATTCCGATCAACATCCCGATCGATATCAGCCTCGGCACGCTCACCTTGCAGCATTTCTTGCTGCCTCAATACAGCGCCAACATCGACATCCTTGGCATTGGAGGGCGTGCTCTGAGCGTCGGCCCCATCCAGATCCCCGACTTCGCAATCGACCTTCCGAATATCACTGGCAGCATCGGAGGGCCGAACACGGTCATCGATATCGGCGGCACCGGGGGCATTGGCCCCATCAGGATCCCGATCATCGACATACCGGCTGTCCCGGGCTTCGGTAACTCGACGACCGGCCCCTCGTCAGGATTCTTCAACACCGGTACTGGCAGCACATCAGGCTTCGGAAATGTCGGCGCCAACCTTTCGGGCCTCTTCAACAACGCCGCTGGTAGCTCCGGGCTCTCGGGCTTCAAGAACTTCGGCGAGCTGGTATCGGGCGTGTCGAACGTGGGCAATACCGTCTCCGGCTTCCTGAATACCAGCACGTTGGACCTCGCGACCGTGGCCAACGTTTCGGGTGTCGGAAACACTGGCAGCCAGATTGCGGGCTTGCTCCATAACCTATGGCAGTTCAATGCTGGCTTCGCAAATGACGGCGGGCTGAATGTCGGCAACGCAAATCTGGGCAGCCTCAACCTGGGCACCGCCAACATCGGCGGCCTCAACCTCGGCAATGGCAACCTCGGCGGCCTCAACCTCGGCAGCGGAAACCTCGGTAGCTTCAGTATTGGGGTAGGCAATCTGGGGAGCCACAATATTGGTGTCGGCAATCTGGGCAGCCACAACGTTGGCCTCTCCAATCTGGGCGACTATCACGTGGGATTCGGTAACGCCGGAAACAACAACCTCGGCCTCGGCAACAGCGGAATCGGCAATATCGGTCTCGGCAACACCGGCAGCGGCAACATCGGCATCGGCCTCACCGGCGAGTACCAAATCGGTTTCGGCGCTTGGAATTCCGGCGCCGGGAACGTCGGCCTATTCAACTCCGGCACCAACAACATCGGCCTCTTCAACTCCGGCACCGGTAACTTCGGCATCGGAAACTCCGGCAACTACAACACCGGCATCGGCAACACCGGCGGCACCAGCACCGGATTCTTCAACGCCGGCAACTACAACACCGGGATCGCCAACCCCGGCAACTACAACACCGGCTCGTTCAACGCGGGGAATTACAACACCGGCATCGCCAACCCCGGCAACTACAACACCGGCTCGTTTAACGCGGGGAATTACAATACCGGCTTGGCGAACTCTGGCAATGTCGACACGGGCGCGTTTATCGCCGGTAGCTACTCCAATGGCTTCTTCTGGCGTCAGGATTATCAGGGCCTGATCGGCCTTCATGCCGGAATCTATATCCCCGAGATTCCGCTACTGAATATGGGTGTCAACGTCCCGATTAATATCCCTATTAATGTCGACTTCAATGAGTTTGATATCCAGCATTTCGGCATTCCGCCTTTCGCAATCAACGTGTTAGGCTTCTTCGGAATCACTCTCGGTCCCATCATCATGCCGTACCCCGTTGTTGGAATTTTGCCGGACTTGACCGCCCTTATCGGCGGACCAAACGCCGCGATAGATATCGGGATCACCAGCGGTATCGGCCCCATCAGCATTGCTCTTATCGACATTCCGGCGGCT
>NZ_VTZN01000348.1 GCF_008370645.1 Mycobacterium simiae | reverse complement strand
CAATGATCCTTCGGCGGTGGAATGGGTAGCCGAACTGCGCCAGTCGTTGCGTGCCCAGTTACCCGAATACATGGTGCCGGCAGCGATCATGATCGTCGACGACCTGCCGTTAACGGTCAACGGCAAACTTGACCGGCGGGCATTACCGGCCCCCGAATTCCTCAGCGGGGCCACCTATCGAGCCCCGCGTGATCACCACGAACACGTGCTGGCCGCCCTGTTCGGCGAAGTCCTGGGGGTGGTCCGGGTCGGCATCGACGACTCCTTTTTCGAATTGGGTGGGCATTCGCTGTCGGCGACCCGGCTGGTGATGCGAGCCCGCACCGAATTGGACATCGAAATCCCGGTCCGCGCACTCTTCCACACACCCACAGTGGCCGGGCTAGCCGAATGGATCACCACCCACGCCCACACCCGAACCCAGGCAGCATTGACACCACGACCCCGACCGGCGCGGATTCCGTTGTCGTTTGCCCAATCCCGACTGTGGTTCCTCCACAAATACGAGGGCCCCTCAGCCACCTACAACATCGCCATAGCCGCCCGGCTGACCGGGCCACTAAACACCACAGCACTGCGCGCAGCCATCGGCGACGTCATCGATCGCCATGAAAGCCTGCGCACCGTATTCACCGAAACCGACACAATCGCCTACCAGCAGATCCTGCCGGCCCACACCATCGAGGTGCCGGTGACCGTGACCGAGGTCGCAGCCGACCACGAGTTAAGCGCTGCAATAGCCCACGCCGCGCGCTACCACTTCGAACTGTCCACCCACATCCCCATCCGGGCCGACCTGCTGCGGGTCTCAGACACCGAACACGTACTAGTGCTCGTGGTCCACCACATCGCCGCCGACGGGGCCTCACTAGTGCCGTTAGCCCACGACTTGGCCACCGCCTACACCGCCCGCCGAGCCGGCCAGCAACCCAGCTGGCCCCCACTGCCGGTGCAATACGCCGACTACACCCTGTGGCAACACGACATCCTAGGCAGCGACGACGACCCCAACAGCGTGATATCCCAGCAAGTCGCCTACTGGCGTAACGAGCTGGCCGGCGCACCCGAGCAGATCACGTTGCCCACCGACCACCCCCGCCCCGCCCAACAATCATTCCGCGGGAAGACAGCAACATTCACCATCAACCCCCAACTGCGCCAACGCATCCACCAACTGGCCCACGACAGCGGCACCACCATCTCGATGGTGCTCCAAGGCGCCCTCACGGTCCTGCTGCGCAAACTCGGCGCCGGTGCTGACCTGACCATCGGTGGGCCCATCGCCGGGCGCACCGACCAAGCACTGACCAACCTGATCGGGTTCTTCGTCAACACCTGGGTACTGCGCGTGGACACCTCCGGCAACCCCGCCTTCACCAACCTGCTCGAACAGATCCGCACCAAAGCCCTAGCCGCCTACGACAACCAAGACGCCCCCTTCGAACGACTCGTCGAACTGCTCAACCCCACCCGATCCACAGCCCACCACCCCCTGTTCCAAGTCGCATTCGCCTTCCAAAACAACCCCCTGCCCACCATCGACCTGCCCGAGCTGGGCATCGAGTTTTTACCCGCACCCACCGGCACCGCCCGATTCGACCTCCTCATCAACCTGCTCGAGCTGCCCCCACGCCACGGACAACCCCCACCCATCACCGGCAGCATCGAATACGCCACCGACCTGTTCAACCACAACACCATCACCACATTCACCACCTACTACCTGCGCATCCTGCACACCATCACCACCAACCCCCACCAACACATCGACCTCATCGACCTGCTCACCCCCGCCGAACGCCACCACATCCTGACCCAAGGCAACAACACCACCACCATCACCGCACTACCCAACACCACCGTCACGCAACTATTCGCCACCCAACTCACCCGCACCCCCCACGCCCCCGCGCTCACCCACACCGACACCACCCTGACCTACCGCCAACTCGACGACGCCGCCAACCACCTCGCCCACCAACTCGCCGCCCACGGCGCCGGCCCCGGCCAGGTGATCGCCCTGCTGCTAGAGCGCTCAGCACAGGCAATCATCGCGATCCTGGCCATC
>NZ_VTZN01000347.1 GCF_008370645.1 Mycobacterium simiae | reverse complement strand
GCGGTAGCGGCCGGTGACGGGGAAAGCCCAGACCTAGCTGCCGCGGCCGCTGAAGGATTGTTGCGCAGCGCGGCCTCCGAGCATCCGGGTGGGTTCATGTGGATCGACCTCGATGACACTGAGGTCTGCGGGCGCAGCGTGCTCGAGGCCGCGGCCCTGTCGGGAGAGCCGCGCGTGGTGATTCGTAAGGGCATTGTGTTGGCGCCGCGCCTTTCTCGTGTCGACGCTGAGGCCCAACCCGACACACCGGTGTTCGACCCCGCGCGCACGGTGTTGATCACCGGCGGCACCGGCGTATTGGGTGCGGCGCTAGCACGCCATATCGCGACGGTGCACCGGTGCGAACATGTGTTATTGGTCAGCCGCCGTGGCGCTGACGCCGACGGCGCCGAGCAGCTGCGCAACGACCTGCACAATCAGGGCTGCCGGGTCAGTTTCGCCGCTGCCGATGTGGCCGATCGCGATCAACTGGCTGCGGTCCTGGCTGCCGTACCAGCCGAATATCCGCTAGGTGCGGTCATCCACGCCGCTGGGGTGCTAGCCGATAAAGTAGTGGAATCGTTGCACCGCGACCACATTGAACAAGTGTTGGCGCCCAAACTGGATGCCGCCCTGCATCTGCACGAACTCACCGCAGCATTGGATTTGTCGGCGTTTGTGCTGTTCTCCTCGGCAGCCGCAATCATGGGTAGCCCCGGACAAGCCAATTACGCCGCCGCCAACGCCTTCCTAGACGCTTTAGCCCAATACCGGCAGGGATGGGGGTTGCCAGCGACATCATTGGCATGGGGACTATGGGGCCAGACCAGCGCAATGACCGGCCAACTCGACCAGACCGATCAAGCCCGCATGCAACGTATCGGGGTGACAGCAATGTCCACCGAGTACGGATTGAAATTGTTCGACCAAGCCTGCGCGCGCAGTGAGGCGCTGCTGGTGCCCGTGCAGCTCGATGCTGGCACGTTGCGTGCTCAAGCCGAGGCAGAGACGTTGCCCACGCTGCTAAGCGGGTTGGTGACGGTGGCAACCAAACGTCGACGTGCCGGTAACTCACTGGCGCAGCGGCTGGCCAGCATCCCCGAAAACGACTGGGATGAACTGTTATTGGCAGAGGTATGTGGCCAGATCGCCGCAGTGCTCAATCGCGGTTCTACAGAATCGGTAAATCCCGACCAAGCCCTCAATGAGATCGGTTTGGACTCCCTGGGTGCAGTCGAACTGCGGAACCGCTTGACCAACACCACCGGCCTGAAACTGCCCGCCACCCTAATCTTCGATCACCCCAACCCCACCGCGATCGCCACCTACTTACGTACCCACATCCAGGGAACTACCTCACCCACCACAATCGCGCCCGCACCCACCACACCAATTCGAATGGATGAGCCGATCGCGGTGGTGGGAATGGCGTGCCGCTATCCCGGTGGCGTCGATTCCGCGGATGCATTGTGGGAGATGGTGTTCCACGGCCGTGATGTGATGTCAGGCTTCCCGAATGATCGAGGCTGGGATCTAGAACACCTTTACCACCCTGACCCAAACCACACCGGCACGTCCTATACCCGAAACGGCGGATTCATCCAGGATGCCCCCGACTTCGATGCCGAATTTTTCGGGATCTCACCACGCGAAGCATTAGCAATGGACCCCCAACAGCGAGTGCTGCTCGAGACCGCATGGGAGACCTTCGAATCAGCAGGCATCAATCCACAGTCACTGCGGGGCAGCCAAACCGGCGTATTCGCCGGCATGATGACCTCAGCATACGGACTCAACGCCACCGCCGACGTCGAAGGCTACCGCACCACCGGACTTTCCTCCAGCGTGGCCTCAGGCCGAATCGCCTACGTATTCGGCCTAGAAGGCCCAGCAGTAACAATCGACACCGCATGCTCATCATCACTCGTAGCGATGCACCAGGCCTGTCAGGCATTGCGCGGCGGTGAATGCTCCATGGCCCTAGCCGGCGGAGCCACCGTCATCGCCCACCCAGGCTTTTTCATCGAATTCTCCCGCCAACGCGCATTATCCGCAGACGGGCGATGCAAGTCTTTTGCCGCAACCGCTGACGGAA
>NZ_VTZN01000346.1 GCF_008370645.1 Mycobacterium simiae | reverse complement strand
GGTGTACAAGCTGGCCGCACGTTCCGTCCAGATAGATACGAATAGCGATAACCCAGCGCTCGCAGGCGTCGCGACAGTAAACGGGGCGGTAATGCTAGAACAGGAGGTGAGCGCTGCCCCAGCGCTTCCGCCCGCCGATCGCGCCGCCGCGCTTGCGCTGGCTGCCGCATACACCAACGCCAACGCCGTGGGCAGCGTTGCACTGGGGCGTGACGATCCAGCGTTCCGGGCAGCCGTCGATGATGTCAACGCTAAGGACTTGCGGATGAAGGCTGTGTGCGGTGGCGGTTGATCTGCCGCCGGGTAGGTGGTCGGCGTTATTGGTCGGTGCGTGGTGGCCGGAACGGCCTGACCCACCGATGGCGGCGGTTACATATTGGCGCCAGGCGGGGGAAGCCAAGCGCCAAGAGGCGATCGATCTGCACAACGCGCGGTCGCGGTTGGCGGAGAATCAAGGCCAAACCGCCGACGATTTGATGGAGCGGTATTGGCGTGGTGAGCAGCGTCTGGTCACTATCGCCCACCAGTGTCAGGTGAAAAGCGACCACAGCGACCTGGTCCCATCACGATGTCACTGCGGCGGCTTCGGCCGCACCGCCACCGGGCGCAGCCGCCTAACACCGGAGAGCACGCAGATAGCCGCAGGAATAGCCTTACTGAAATGACTACGCTCCCACCCACTCCAGGTCAGTGGGCACCGACGCACCCGGTGCCACGCTCACGCGTCTGGTCAGCAGTGGCCCTGGCGTTCGCCAACGTATTGGGCGCAGCAGCCCTGATCGTTGCGCTTACGGCGCTGGCTCGCCCTTCAACCAACAGCTCGGCGGAGGCTACAAGAACCAACGCAACACCGACTTACACGTCCGCGGAAACCGCCGCCGCGCACCAGAAGTTGTGCGAGGTCTACAAGCTCGCGGCACGGTCCGTCCAGATAGACACCCACGGCGGTGACCGGGCGCTCGCTGGGGTTGCCACAGTAAACGGGGCACTGATGCTGGAACAAGCGGTTAATGCTGCCCCAGCGCTAGCGCCCGCAGATCGCGCCGCCGCGCTCAAACTCGCCGAAGGATACACGAACGCCAGCGCCATGGCGAGCTATTTGCACCGCGACGATCCGGACTGGCAGGCGGTGGTTGACGATGTCAACGCCAAGGACGCGCGAATGAAGGCTGTGTGTGGTGGCGGTTGACCTGCCGCCGGGTAGGTGGTCGGCCTTATTGGTCGGTGCGTGGTGGCCGGAACGGCCCGACGCGGTCACGGCCGCGGTTACTCATTGGCGCCTGGCAGGGGAAACCAAGCGCCAAGAGGCGAGCGATCTGCGCAATGCGCGATCACGGCTAGCGGTCAATCAGGGAACAACCGCTGAGGATTTGATGGAGCGGTATTGGCGTGGCGAGCAGCGGCTGATCACCGTTGCCCACCAGTGCCAAGTGAAAAGCGAGCAAAGCGACCGGGTCGCAGATGCGGTCAACAATTTGCGTGACCGATTAACGGAGATTGCTCAGTCCGGTAATCAGGAGATCGACCGGGTCCTTGCCGTCAATGGGTCTACAGATGCGAAGGTTGCCGCAGTCAACAGGATCATTGCCGAGAAAAACGCGAGCGCCGCCCATGCCGAAGGAATCGCTATGACGAACATTATCGACGCGACACAGCGGGTGCTGGACGAGACCATGGGCGGCGATGCTCGGAAGTGGCTGCGCGATCACGGCGTAAACCCCGATGACCCGGCACCGTCTCGCCCGGTCACCGCTGAGGATTTAAGTTCCCCGCTCCCGGTTTCACCAACATCGTCAGCATTTGGCAGGGATCAGCCAGCACCGGGTACATCGGTGCCAGCCCGCAGCACACCCACGTCGCAGCCAGCGTCAGCATTCGGCAGTGGCCAGCCAGCACCGGGTACATCGGTGCCAGCCCCCAGCACACCCACGTCGCAGCCAGCGTCAGCATTCGGCAGTGGCCAACCGTCGCCACCTGCACCTCCAAGTACCGTGGCCCCGTCGTTCCAGCTCGGTGCTCCCGCGGTTGGCGTTGGCGGCCCCTCGATGCCAGGCGCTTCGGCGCCGACGGCGACCGGTGGACCTTTGGCGGCTGGAGCGCCG
>NZ_VTZN01000345.1 GCF_008370645.1 Mycobacterium simiae | reverse complement strand
GGCGGGCGGTTCACCGGTGGCCCGTCCGACGCGCTGGCCGCACTGAGCAAGTCCACCCACTTCGACTGGGTGCTGGCTCCCTACGACATCAAAGCCTCCCGGGCCCACGCCAAGGTGCTCTTCGGAGCGCGGCTGCTCACCGACCAGCAGCGCGACGGGCTCTTGGCGGGTCTGGACAGCCTGGCCCGCGACGTGGCCGACGGCAGCTTCGGCCCGCTGGCCACTGACGAGGACGTGCACGCAGCGCTGGAACGCGGACTGATCGAGCGCGTCGGGCCGGAACTGGGTGGCCGGCTAAGGGCAGGCCGCTCACGCAACGACCAAATCGCCACCTTGTTTCGGATGTGGCTGCGCGACGCCGTGCGCCGGGTCGCTGATGGTGTGCTCTCTGTCGTCACAGCCCTAGCTGATCAGGCCGGCGCGCACCCGACGGCGATCATGCCCGGCAAGACCCACCTGCAATCCGCGCAGCCGATCCTGCTGGCCCACCATCTGCTCGCGCACGCGCACCCGCTGCTGCGCGACGTGGAACGGATCGTCGACTTCGACAAGCGCGCGTCAGTGTCCCCATACGGCTCGGGCGCCTTGGCCGGCTCGTCGCTGGGCCTCGATCCGGACGCGATCGCAGCTGATTTGGGCTTTTCCGCTGCTGCTGACAATTCCGTCGACGCGACCGCAGCCCGCGATTTCGCCGCCGAAGCGGCGTTCGTGTTGGCCATGATCGCTGTGGACCTCTCGCGGCTGGCCGAGGACATCATTATCTGGAGCTCGACGGAATTCGGCTATGTCACCTTGCACGACTCGTGGTCGACCGGTAGCTCGATCATGCCGCAGAAAAAGAACCCTGACATCGCCGAGCTGGCCCGCGGCAAGTCCGGACGGCTCATCGGAAACCTCGCCGGCCTGATGGCCACGCTGAAGGCCCAGCCGCTGGCCTACAACCGCGATCTTCAAGAAGACAAGGAGCCGGTGTTCGACTCGGTGGCTCAGCTGGAGTTGCTGTTGCCGGCGATGGCGGGCCTGGTGGGCAGCCTGACCTTTGATGTCGAGCGGATGGGGGCGTTGGCGCCTGCCGGCTACACGCTGGCCACCGACATCGCTGAATGGCTGGTTCGCCAAGGCGTCTCGTTTCGGACCGCGCACGAGACCGCCGGCGCCGCTGTGCGGGTCGCCGAGGCGCGCGGCGTCGGTTTGCTCGAGCTGACCGACGATGAGCTTGCCGCGATCAGCGCTGATCTCACGCCGCGAGTCCGCGAGGTCCTGACGATTAAGGGGTCCGTGGCGTCGCGTGACGCCCGAGGTGGGACCGCGCCCATCCGGGTCGCCGAACAACTTAAGCTGGTTAAGGAGGTCGCCGCCCGGCTTCATCGCGAACTGACGTGCTGAGCCGTCCTAGCTGCTTTGTCGGTCGATCACAAGCCGACTAAACTAGCGAGCCTTAGCGGATCCTGTTGAACGTTCCAGCGTTGATGTTCGTGTTTAGGGGGTGGGCCCAATGAGCGTCATCGCGGGCGTGTTCGGGGCTTTGCCGCCCTACCGCTACTCGCAGCGTGAACTCACCGACACCTTTGTCAGTATCCCGGACTTTCACGGTTACGAAGACGTCGTTCGGCAACTGCATGCCAACTCGAAGGTCAACAGTCGCCACCTGGTCTTGCCGCTGGAGAAGTACCCGAAGCTCAATGACTTCGGCGAGGCCAACGGGATTTTTCTCGACAAGGCCGTTGACCTCGGCGTAGAGGCGTTGATGGGGGCGCTGGATGAGGCTGGACTTCAACCCGCGGACCTTGACCTGCTCATCACCACCACGGTCACCGGTCTGGCGGTGCCATCGCTAGATGCCCGCATCGCCGGCCGCGTCGGACTGCGCCCGGATGTGCGACGCCTACCGCTGTTCGGCCTGGGTTGCGTCGCCGGAGCGGCCGGTGTGGCCCGGCTGCACGACTATCTGCGCGGTGCCCCCGACAGCATCGCGGCCCTGGTCGCCGTCGAGCTCTGTTCGCTCACTTACCCCGGATACAAGCCCTCGCTGGCCGGTCTGGTGGGCAGCGCCTTGTTTGCTGACGGTGCCGCCGCTGTGGTGGCGGTCGGGGAGCGTCGCGC
>NZ_VTZN01000344.1 GCF_008370645.1 Mycobacterium simiae | reverse complement strand
TCCCGCCGGCCCCGCCGACACCCCCTCCATTCCCACTGGCACCGAATCCGCCGGCCCCGCCGTTGCCGCCAGCGCCCAACAGCCCGCCTGCCCCACCGGCACCACCGGCGCCACCGGCCGCCGAGGTATGGCCGAACCCACCGACACCGCCGACACCACCGTTGCCGGACAGCAAACCGCCTGCCCCGCCGGCTCCGCCAGCACCAGCGGTGTCGCCAAGAGCACCAGCGCCGCCACCCGCGCCGCCCGCGCCGCCGGTGCCCAAAAGCCCGGCAGCCCCGCCGTTACCGCCTTTCTGGCCGGCGCCGCCGGCGCCGCCTGCCCCGCCGTCACCAAGTAACCACCCTCCTGGCGCACCGTCGTGCCCCGTGCCCGGCGCCCCGTTGGCACCGTTGCCGATCAGCGGACGCCCGGTCAGCGCCAGGACGGGACCATTGATTGCGTTCAGTAGGTCTTGTTGGGCGGTCTGCAGCGGATTGGACAAGGAGGCGGCGGTGGCGGCCTCGGCTAGAGCGTAGGACCTGGCACCGGCAGTCATGGCCTGCACAAACTGCGCATGAAACGCCGCCGCTTGCGCGCTGGCCGCTTGGTAGGCCTGGCCGTGTGCCGCAAACAGCGCGGTGATAGCCGCCGACACCTCATCCTCGGCGGCGGCCAGCAATGCCGTCGTCGGCGCCGCGGCGGTGGTGCTAGCGGCGCTGAGCGTCGAGCCTAGTTCGGCCAAATCCGTTGCTGCAGTTGCCAGTAAGTCCGGCAACGCGATCACAAACGACATGTGATTCCTCCCAACGAATCCGACGAGACCGGCTGGTGTTCGATCACCGTCGACCTACTGAGTGGATACGCTGACTACAAGTGCAGCACACTGGCCTACCAGGCGCCCTCGTTTTCAGCGGGAGGACCAAACTGGGTGGCGCGGTGCGCGTGAGCAAGCGACCTTCGGGCTATACATCGTTGGTGGCGGTAGGCGGGTTTTGACCCTGCTTTAACTGCCCGAAGGGCCACCGCCGGGTGAATTCCCGGCTGCGGCGTAGCTGCCTTCTCGTCGCTGAACGCGCAGGTAGGAGGTTGGTCGGCTAAGTCGACCATTCGGCTTTGCTGGGACGCGGCCGTCGGATGACCGCCGTCGCACGTGCCTGCCAGCGTCGGGGGCGAAACTGGTTAAGGCTCTCCGCGGATGTTGGACCCGGTGTCCGCTGGCTGGGTTAGCCGCGGATGTCACCAACTAATACGGCGGGCGCGGGGTTGACCGCACCGGATAGGCTGGCCCATTGGCACAGCGACGGAACGAAAAGACGGCGTGAGCCACGCCTTGCCTGGGTTACCTGAGGAGCAAGAGTGACCGGCCCGGTATTCAACCGCGACGAACTGGCCAAAGCTTTCGAAGAATTCGAGCGGACTGTGGCCAGGGCGGCCGCATCACGCGATTGGGACGCCTGGGTCAAGCAGTACACCCCGGACGTCGAGTACATCGAGCATGCGGCCGGGACCATGCACGGCCGCGAGCAGGTGCGCGCCTGGATTCAGCACACGATGACGACCTTCCCGGGCAGTCACATGGTGGCGTTTCCGTCGTTGTGGTCGGTGATCGACGAGCCCACCGGGCGCGTCATCATGGAGTTGGACAACCCGATGCGTGATCCCGGCGACGGCAGCGTGATCAGCGCGACCAACATCTCGATCATCACCTATGCCGGCGACGGCCGGTGGTGCCGCCAAGAGGACATCTACAACCCGCTGCGCTTTCGGCGGGCGGGGCTGAAGTGGTGCCGTAAGGCGCAACAACTGGGCACTCTTGACGCGGACGCGGCGCGTTGGATGCAACAGCATGGGGGCCGGACATGAGTAGCGAACCCAAATTGGTGATCGGCGCCAACGGATTCTTGGGCTCGCATGTGACCCGTCAACTCGTCGAGGCCGGAGCAAACGTACGGGCTATGGTGCGCCACGGCGCGAACACCCGCAGCATCGACGACCTGCGGCTCAGCCGCTGCCACGGCGACGTCTTCGACACCGCAACGGTCCGGGAGGCGATGGACGGCTGCGATGACGTGTACTACTGCGTTGTCGACACCCGGGCCTGGTTACGCGACCCCTCGCCGCTG
>NZ_VTZN01000343.1 GCF_008370645.1 Mycobacterium simiae | reverse complement strand
ATCATCTTCCCGTCGAACGTCAACCGCTACCGAAACTCGCGAAACCAACCGTGCTCGCAGGTAGGGGAAGATCGCCGAAGCTGCCGAGATACGAGGCGTCACCGACCGCACCATCAGGCAAATGATCGTCGACGGCAGGTTGATTGGCTATCGCAGCGGAAACCGCTTAGTTCGAGTCGATTTGAACGAGATCGACGCCGCGATGCGGCCCTTCGGCGGTGCCGCGTGAGCCCCCCCGACGTGAGAAGGCCGGCCTCGCCACAGGACCGACCCACCGATGACCACACATCTTCCGCCATCGTATCGCACCAGGTCAGCTGGTGGTCGGTGCACACACACGTGTCGCCGCTGCTGGCCGGGGTCGGGTCGTGGCCGATGGTCGGCACACCGGCGTGGTGTCAGCTCGACGACGACCACCCGGCCAAGCTCGCCGCCATCTACGACGCCGCCCAGCACTGGGCGCTGCGGGTCGAGACGTGCCCGGAGGCGCGGGCCGAGGCGTCACGTGACATATCCGGGGCCGCCGACTGGGGGGCTGCCGTGGCGCGTAGCACCCGCCGGCACGCCGACGCGGTACGTAGCGGCGTGTACATCCCGCGGGTGGTGATCTGATGGGCATCCCGTACGGGGCGCGACTACCCAGATCCGATATGGCCCGACGAGGACGGGCGGCCGATGGACGACCCGCTGACCGAGGCCCCGGCCGGCGAACGTCCGATCTACCCGCCACCGTCCGCGCCGCTCGACGTGGCGCGCAAGCTGTACAGCCGATACCGCCTCGACGACAACGGATTACGCACGCTGGTGGCGTGGCGCGGCGGATGGATGCGCTGGCACACCTCCCACTGGGCCGAGACGGACGCTGCTGAGCTGCGCAGCGAAATATGCGACACCCTAGGCGATGTCGACTACATGCGGCCCGTGCGTAAAAACGGCGAAATCGACCACTATGAGCAGACACCCTGGTCGCCCGACAAGCGCAAGGTGTGATCGAGGCCATGGAGGCTATCGGCCATCTGTCAGCAGACATACACCCGCCATCGTGGATCGACCTACATAGTGCGGCGGAAACCTTTGCAGGGCAGATGATTTCATGCGTCAGCGGCCTACTCGATCTGTCCACACGCGAAATCGTCGACCACACCCCCGCCCTGTACAACGTGGTGTCGGCGCCCTTCGCCTGCGAGCGGCATCCGCCGAAGCCACAAGCGTGGCTAGACTTTCTGGCATCGGTGTGGCCTGAGGACCCTGACTCCATCGCGCTACTGCAGGAGTACTTCGGCTATGTGCTCTCCGGGCGCACAGACATGCAAAAGCTGCTACTGCTGATTGGCCCCACCCGGTCGGGCAAGGGCACCATCGCGCGGATGCTGACAGCGCTAGTCGGGCGCGGACATGTCGCCGGACCGACACTAGCAAGCCTGGCAACGCATTTCGGCCTGTCGCCGCTACTGGGTAAGCCGCTGGCCATGATCTCCGATGCCCGGTTGTCGTCCGCCGCACCGTCGAACACCATCGTGGAGCGGCTGCTGTCGATCACCGGCGAGGACATGCTGACCATCGACCGCAAGTTCCGCAGTCCGTGGAATAGCAAGCTGCCCAACAGATTTGCAGTGCTCACGAATGAGCTGCCGAGGTTCCGCGACGCGTCGGACGCGATCGCCAACCGCATGCTTGATCCTGCGTATGACGACCAGCTACCTCGGGCGCGAGGACCGTACCCTCGATGACCGACTGGCCGCCGAGCTGTCCGGCATCCGGCCTGGGCGCTCGATGGCCTGGACCGCCTCGTCACCACGGCCGATTCACGGTGCCGAAATCATCCGAGGATGCTGCCACTCTGATGGCGGACCTAGCGTCCCCGATGAGCGCGTACGTCCGCGGCCGGTGCGTACGAGGGCCAGACGCCACCGTCGAGCGTGACGTCTTGTACGCGGACTGGCGCCACTGGGCCGAGGACGCGGGCATATGCCTGGCAGCAAATCCACGTTCGCGCGCGACTTGCGGGCGGTGGTGCCGGAGCTGCGGGATTTCCGGCCGCGCGTCAGCGGTACGCGCGTCCGGTGCTATGCCCACATTGGCCTCGTGGGTGGACCACCTGGACCA
>NZ_VTZN01000342.1 GCF_008370645.1 Mycobacterium simiae | reverse complement strand
CACAACATCACCCAACTCTTCACCTCCATGTGCCAAGGCCTGACGCCCGCCCCCGGACAGGTGTGGACCCAATGCCATTCGTATGCCTTCGACTTCTCCGTCTGGGAAATCTGGGGCGCACTGCTCCACGGCGGACGCCTGGTCGTGGTCCCCGAAGCCGTGACCCGCTCCCCAGCAGACCTGCTTGCATTGCTGGTTCACGAACGGGTCACCGTGCTGAGTCAGACCCCATCAGCGTTCTACGCGCTGCAAGCGGCCGACGCCGCTCAGCCCGAGCTGGGGCGCCAGCTAGAGCTGGATGCGGTGGTGTTCGGTGGTGAAGCTTTGCAACCGCAGCGCCTTGGTGCGTGGCGCGACAACCATCCGAGTCAGCCGCGGCTGATCAACATGTACGGCATCACCGAAACCACCGTGCATGCCTCCTTCCGCGAGATCGTCGAACACGACATGCACAGCGGAGTCAGCCCGATCGGGGTGCCAGGGTCCGCGGGCGCGTTGTTTGTGTTGGATGCGGGTTTGCGGCCGGTACCCACCGGGGTGGCTGGGGAGTTGTATGTGGCCGGTGCGGGGGCGGGTGTGGGGTATATGCGTCGGTCGGGGTTGACCGCTGCACGGTTCGTGGCGTGCCCGTTCAGCGTTGCGGGAGCGCCGGGGACACGGATGTACCGCACGGGGGATGTGGTGCGCTGGGGGGCCGATGGGCAGCTGTGTTATGTCGGACGCGCCGATGAGCAGGTCAAGATCCGCGGCTACCGCATCGAGTGCGCCGAGATCGAGTCGTTGCTAACGGCCCATCCGCGGGTGGCCCAGGCGGCGGTGCTCGCCCGTGCGACGGATGGCACCGAGGGTGTCGGCGATAGGCAGCTGGTGGGGTATGTGGTGCTGGATCAGGCGGCGTTGCTGGCGCGGGAGGCCAAGCGGGAGGCCGGACTAGTTGAGCAATGGCGCGGGGTGTATGACGGCCTGTACGCCGGGCCGACTCAGGCAGCGCTTGGGGAGAATTTCGGGGGCTGGACCAGCAGTTATACCGGGGCGGCGATCCCGCTAGACGAGATGCGCGAGTGGCGCTCGGCCACGGTAAACCGGATATCAGCGCTAACTCCGCAGCGGGTCCTCGAAATCGGGGTGGGTTCGGGGCTGCTGCTGGCCCAGCTGGCCCCGATGTGCACCGAGTATTGGGGAACAGACTTGTCTGCGCCCACAATCGAGACCCTGCACGCCGCGGCCGGCTCGCAGCCGTGGGGTGACCGGGTGCGCTTAGCCGTCCAACCCGCCCATATCGCCGACGGGCTACCCCAAGGCCATTTCGATGTGGTGGTCCTCAACTCGGTCATCCAATACTTCCCCAGCGCAGGCTATCTACTCGACGTGCTGGCAACCGCGATGCGGCTGCTGGCACCAGGCGGGGCACTGTTCCTCGGCGACGTACGCAACCTGACACTGCTGCGCGCATTCACCACCGCAATCGTCGCCCACGACCCCGACGCCCACGAAACCGCCGCCGCGCTGCGCGCACGGATCCGCCGAGAAATGCTCGCCGAACAAGAACTGCTGCTCGCCCCGGAGTTCTTCACCGCCCTGCCCCAACACCTTGGCGACCTCGCCGCCGTCGACATCCAGCTCAAACACCTGGAATCGGTCAACGAACTCAGCAACTACCGCTACGACGTGGTGCTACGCAAAGCGCCCATACCCGTACACTCCCTCGCCGACCTACCGACCCAACCCTGGCAGCAGCTGAACAACCTGACCGCACTGGCCCACTACCTGCAATCCCGGCAGCCAACGCAGCTGCGCGTCACCGGCATACCCCACGCCGGGATCTGGCCCGACGTCGCACTGGCCCACGCGCTGACCGAAGCCGACGATCACGCCCCGATCCACCAGCTGCGCGCCGCCATATCGACCCCCGACGACGCGGTCCTACCGCACCAATGCCACCAACTGGCACAACAACTCGGCTACACCACCACACTGACCTGGTCACCCACCCCCGGCCTGATCGACGTCATCTACACCCGCGCTACTCAACCGCCTGACGACGCAATCTTGGCGTTGTCAGAGGTGTACGTGCCGGCGGGGGCGGTGGCCTCGGTGGCGGGGTATGC
>NZ_VTZN01000341.1 GCF_008370645.1 Mycobacterium simiae | reverse complement strand
GCGCCCGTCCCCGCCGCTCCATCGACACCGTTGCCAACCAACGGACGCCCCACCAACGCGAGCGTCGGCGCATTGATCGCCGCTACCAGCCCCCGCAACGGCCCGGCATTGAGCGCCTCAGCACCGGAATACATCCCCGCACCGGCACCCAACGCCGCCACAAACCGCTCATGAAACACCGCCGCCTGCCGAGTCACCGCCTCAAACTCTCGACCATGAGCGCCGAACACCGCCGCGATGGCCGCAGACACCTCATCACCACCAGCAGCAGCCAACGTGGTAATCGACCCCACCGACGTCGCAGTAGCGTCACTTAACTCCCACCCAATCCGCGCCAAATCCGACGCCACCGACGCCATCGCGTTGGGTGTCGCACTCACAAACGACATCGATCTGCCTCCCCGTTCAATGCCGTGACCTCACTGCGCCACCTGACGGCGTGATCACGGTCACGGCTGACGCTATGCAGGCCATATATTGGCGTCTAGCAGAAGTTGTGGAACTCACCCTTGCATCAGACGCATATATTTGCGGCCGCCCGGCGCGACAAGCGGGCAGCGGTGCGCGACATCGAGCCCGCACCAAACAACTCCGCGACTAGCCCGTCCCCGTCGCTGGCTCAAAGCCGATACCAGATACGGGCGTTAGCGCTGAGCCGTTGCAGGGCGGTGTCGCCCAGCGCGTCGCTGATCAGATCGAGATCGGCCGCAGTAAATGCGCGTGGAGCCCGCGTGCCCGGCAAGTCAGTGCCGAACAGCAGGGCCTGCGGGTTGACGGCGTCGATACGGCGGACGGTGTCGGCAACATCAAGCTTAAGACGACCGAATCCTGTCGCCTTGACCCGTATTCCGCGGTCAACCGCGTCGAGTAGCTGCGGCAGGCCGGACGACGTCAGACCGAGGTGGTCGATGCTCACCCGGGGCAGCAGGGCCAATTGCCTGGCGAGTTCAGGCAGGTTCGCAGAGTCGACGTAGAGCTCCGTGTGCCAGCCGGCAAGGTCATGGGCACGCAACGCCAGGTTCACATCCAAGATCCCGCCTCGCGCCAGCGTGAAACGCACCGCGCGAACCCCTGCCCGATCCAGGCTGATGATGTCTTCATCGGAGGAGCTGGGATCTAGCTGCGTGACCCCGACCCAGCCGGGTCCCAGTCGCCGCAATGCCGCAATCAAATATCCCTGGTCGAAACCCTGGAAGGACCCTGAGACGACCGCGCCCCCAGTGATGTCGTAAGCCGCTACACGCTGACGGTAGTCGGTAACGGTGAACGGCTCAGGGACAAAACCCTCGTTAGGGATCAACGGATGAGCGGGATCGATGATGTGAAAATGCGCGTCGAACATCACAACTACCTCCAAACATCAGTCATGAGGTGGCTGCCGCTGCGTGAAGGCCCGGCAAAGGCCACACCCAGCTACCTGCCGCTGCGACGACGTGACGGCAGTAAGCAGGCTCTAGGCGCCCGACGGCCACGACGGCGGATCAGCGCCATAGGGCACCAGGCGACTGGCTGCAGGCAACGTCAGGTCGGAAAACTCCACTGGGGGTGCGAGGGTGGTCACCGGCCCGTAGGCGGTGTCGATAGAGATGAGGCGCGCACAAGAGGAATCCGTTGCTGGTATCTCGTTTTCGGCGCTGATGTCGAGCAGACCGAGTTCTTGGACCCACATCGCGCTACGAGTGAGCGACACCTTGACGTGGTAGGAACCGCCCTCGTTGGCGCGTCGGTGCAAGGCCGCCATCATGCCCGCCGCGGCCAGGTATCCGGTGATCAGGTCGGCAAGGTAGAACACCGGTGAGAATCGGGGCGGCCCACCTTCGCCCTCGGCCATCGCCACCCCCGAGGCCACCTGTGCGTTTTGGTCGAATCCGGGGCGCTCGCGCCACGGCCCGCTGTGCCCATAGGCGGTAGCTGACATGTAGACCAGACCGCGTTCGCTCGCGGCGGCAAGCGATTCCGGGAGCAGGTCGAAGCACGAGTTCACCGCCGGGCGGTAGGTGGAAGCGAAGACGTCGGCGGTAGCGGCGAGTTTGCGCATCACCGCCCAGTCGTCGTCGCGGCGAAGGTCAAGGTAAGCGTTGTATTTGCCGACGTCAGTGTCGAGGTGCTGCG
>NZ_VTZN01000340.1 GCF_008370645.1 Mycobacterium simiae | reverse complement strand
GCCAGTGCGCCGTTGCGGGCGGGTTTGGGTGCGGCGCCGATCGGGTCGCCGGTGCCGGGGGCGGCGTTGTTTGTGTTGGATGCGGGGTTGCATCCGGTGCCGGTGGGGGTGGCTGGTGAGTTGTATGTGGCGGGTGCTGGGGTGGGTTATGGGTATGTGGGTCGGGCTGGGTTGACTGCGTCGCGGTTTGTGGCATGCCCGTTTGGGGGTTTTGGAGCGCGGATGTATCGCACCGGGGATGTGGTGCGCTGGACAGCTCAAGGAGAGCTGCAGTTCGTGGGCCGCGCCGATGATCAGGTCAAGATCCGCGGTTATCGCATCGAACCCGCTGAGATCGAGGCGGTGTTGGTGGGCCACTCCCGGGTCGCCCAAGCGGTCGTTGTTGCTCACGCTGCTGGTGATGAGCAACAGCTGGTGGCTTATGTGGTTCGCGATCGACGAGCGGCATTGATGCGGGTGCCCGAGCGGGAATCCCAACTGGTCACACAGTGGCAAGGGGTTGACCACGAGTTGTACTCAGGCTCGTTGCAACCTGCTGCGGCGACTGTGCTGGGCGAGGATTTCAGCGGCTGGAACAGCAGCTACACCGGTGCACCCATTCCGCTGGCACAGATGCGCCAGTGGCGGCTAGCCACCGTGGAGCGGATCGCGGGGCTGGCCCCGCAACGGATCCTCGAAATCGGGGTGGGGTCTGGGCTGTTGTTGGCTCCGTTGGCTCCCCGCTGTCTTGAGTATTGGGCCACCGACTTTTCGGCCTCAACCATTGAGGCCCTGGGTGATGCGCTGGCCTCCCAATCGTGGGGGGATCGGGTCCGGTTGCAGGTGCAGCCCGCCGATGTCAGCGACGGGTTGCCTTGTCACCATTTCGATGTCGTGGTGCTCAACTCGGTCATCCAGTACTTCCCCAACGTGGGCTATCTCCTTGATGTGCTCTCAGCAATGATGCAGCTGCTGGCCCCGGGCGGGGCACTGTTTATCGGCGACGTGCGCAATCTGACCCTGCTGGGGGCCCTGAGCACCGGCATCGTCTGCGCCGAGCATCCCGATGCTTCGGCCGCAGTCGTCGGCGAACAGGTACGCCGTAAGCTGCTCGCCGAACATGAGCTTCTTGTTGCGCCGGAATTCTTCACCGTGCTGGCCCGCCACATCCCCGACATCGCCGCCGTCGATATTCAGCTCAAACAGATGGAATCGGTCAACGAACTCAGCAATTACCGCTACGACGTGGTGCTGCGCAAAGCCCCGGTGGCGGTTCAATCACTAGCCCAAGTACCCGCCCGCCCGTGGCGACATTGGAAAAGCCTGGCCGTGCTGGGCCAGCATCTAGAGACTGAGCATCCCTGCGCGCTGCGGATCACCGATGTCCCCCATGCCGGGATATGGACGGAGGTGGCTATCAGCCAGGCGCTCCAACACGTCGACGATGGCACGCCGCTGGGCGCGCTGGGTCCCGAGCCACCCGCTGCGGCGGTCTTGCCTTATCAGTGCCGCCAACTCGGCCAGAGCCTGGGCTACACCACCACCGTCACCTGCTCACCGGCCCCTGGCCTGATGGACATCATCTACACCCGCCCCAGCACCGCCGCGATCACCGATACCTACCTGCCCGCCAACCCACTCCAACCCCTCACCGACTACGTCAACGACCCCTCGAGCGCCGAACTGAGCACCGAACTACGTCGATACAGCGCCGACCGACTACCCGAATACATGGTCCCCACCGCGATCATGGTCATCGAATCGCTGCCCCTGACTGTCAACGGCAAACTTGACCGACGCGCATTGCCGGCCCCGCACTTTCTCACCAGCACCACCTACCAGGCCCCCCGTAACCCAGGCGAACACGTCCTAGTTGCACTGTTTAGCGAAATCCTCGGGATCGCCCACATCGGCATCCACGACAACTTTTTCGATCTCGGCGGACACTCCCTGTCAGCGACCCGACTCATCGTCCGCATCCGAACCGAACTCGCCGCAGAAGTCCCCATCCGCGTCATCTTCGAAACACCCACCGCGGCTGGACTAGCTCACTGGATCACCACCCAATCCCACCACCAACCACAAACCCCACTCACACCCCGCCCCCGACCACCACACACACCACTATCCTTCGCGCAGCAACGGATGTGG
>NZ_VTZN01000034.1 GCF_008370645.1 Mycobacterium simiae | reverse complement strand
TGCTCAGGCGCCTCTAGATTACCGGCGGCGGCGCAAGCCCAGCTCAGACCCGGCTCAGGTGGGCACGCAGTGCCGAAATCAGCTGGCTCGTCGCAATAGCGCTGCCGCCGCCGAGCGGGAACAGATTGAGGAAGCCGTGCGTGAGCGACCCCTCGCGGCGCAGGTCCACCGCGGTCCCGGCGGTCCGCAACGCCGCGGCGTACTGCTCGCCTTCATCGCGCAGCGGGTCAAAACCCGCGACCGCGATCAGCGCCGGCGCGAGACCAGACAAAGACTCGGCTCGCAACGGCGAAACCCGCGGATCACTGTGATCGATGCCCGAGCCCTTCAGGTACTGCGTTTGGAACCAGTCGATGTCTCGTTTGGTCAGCACGAAACCGCGAGCGAAGAGGCTCAGCGAGCGGGTCTGGGCCGTGAAATCAGTCCGCGGGTAGATCAACCATTGCAGCACCGGGGCGGGGCCTCCGCTGTCACGGGCCATTTGACAGACGACCGCCGCCAGGTTGCCGCCGGCGCTGTCCCCGCCCACGGCAACCCGTCCGGGACTGGCACCGAGTTCTTCGGCGTGGCCGTACGCCCACTCGAACGCAGCAAACGCATCTTCGACGCCGGCCGGCGCGCGATGCTCAGGAGCCAGCCGATAATCGATCGACAGAACATGTATGCCAGCATCGCGGCACGTCAACCGGCACACCGCGTCATGGGTGTCCAGATCGCCGATCACCCAGCCGCCACCGTGATAGAAGACCAACAATGGCGCCGCCGCCCCGCCAGGAGGGCGGTAGTGTCGCGCCCGAATCTCTCCGGCTGGTCCAGGCAGCGTGAATTCCTCCACCTCAACATGAATCTGCGATCCGCCAAATCCCAGCGTGACCTCACGCATGTAGGCACGCGACGCGGCTGGGTCGTCATCGATTACCAGGCCGTCAAGACCAACGGCCCGCAGACCGGACAGCATCAGTTGCAGAGTGGGATCAAGGGTATTGCCGTCGATGCTGACCGAACGTCCGCGCGTGAGAAGTCGTTTGGCGGCGGACGGTATCCATGGAATGACCTTGACACCCACGTGGGTGACGGCGCTCTGGATTCGATTGGTCCACCGCATCGGTGCGTGCGTTGTTCCCGGCTGAAGGTCCGGTGCACCTGGCAGGCTCTTTGTCATGGTCGCTCCCTAGCAAACGTGGTCACGCTGAACGACGAGCGTTCGTTATCCATTCATCGGGCTAGGCGCCAACCGGAATTGAGCCGACGGACACCGAGCAGGGCGGTAGCTGCCGCGCTGCCGGCGGTTACCGGCATACCGACACCGCGACGGCCTTTCGTAACAAACCGGAGGCCGGGCGAGCGCTTACCGATGCCGAGACACCCACCACCAACTGTACGTGGTGACCAGACCGGCGAATCCTGACCAGGCCCGGATGAGAAGCGGGCCAACACGCCGAAGGCATTCGATGGGCCGGGATATTTCTGGGCCGTCCGATGGTCACCGACTGCGCCGAAGGCGACGGCCGTTGATTAGGTGGCGTATACAAGTCGGTAATATCGTGATGCCCAAGTCGGTGAACCCAACGGATTGCGAGCAACTTCGACGTGTTCGACTTCGAACTCGGCGCCTCAACTCCAAGCGAAAGGCGTTGATCTCGTCGATGGACGACGGAACCTGGCTTGGCCCTGATCCGAGAACCGTCAATTTTCAAAGGCAGGTGAGACACGTTGGCTGGCGAGTCGGGCGCCATGATCCCATCCATAGCGCTTAACGATGAGAACACAATGCCGGTTCTCGGACTGGGCGTCGCGGAGTTGTCCGCGGACGAAACCGAACGCGCGGTGTCGGCGGCGTTAGAGATCGGCTGCCGGCTGATCGACACGGCCGCGGCGTACGTAAACGAGGCAGCCGTTGGCCGCGCGATCGCCGCCTCTGGAATACCGCGCGCAGAGTTGTTTGTCACCACCAAGCTGGCCACCGTGGAACAGGGTTTCACCAAGTCGCAGGAGGCCTGCAAAGCCAGCCTCGAACGCCTTGGCCTGGACTACGTGGACCTGTATCTGATTCACTGGCCGGCCCCGCCGGTGGGTCAGTATGTGGACGCCTTCGGCGGCATGATCCAATCTCGCGGCGAAGGCCACGCCCGTTCGATTGGGGTGTCGAACTTCACCGAGGAGCACATATCGAACCTCATCGACCTCACGTTCGTCACACCGGCGGTCAACCAGATCGAGCTGCACCCACTGCTCAACCAAGCCGAGTTGCGCAAAGCCAACGCTCGGCACAACGTCGTCACACAGTCCTACACGCCGCTGGTACTAGGCCGGCTGCTGGACAACCCCACCGTGACCTCAATTGCCGGCGAATACAGCAAGACACCCGCACAGGTCCTACTGCGTTGGAACCTGCAACTCGGTAATACGGTCGTCTTCCGCTCATCCAAAGCCGAGCACATTGCCAGCAATCTGGACGTCTTCGATTTCGAATTGGCCGCCGAGCACATGGACACACTGAACGGGCTCAATGACGGCACCCGCGTTCGTGAAGACCCGATGACATATACCGGCACGTGAGCGCTTGACGACTGTGAATCTGGCGACGCTTCGTCGTCGTCGGCGCGTCGCGTCGCCAGATTCACTGCCGCTGCGCTATCCGGCCGGGCATGTGGCCGCAGCCGCGCGGAGCACCTGCGCCGACGGTTGGTCTACCGGCAATGCATAACCGCGCAGCACGGCGATGAACTGCACGGCGTACTGACAGGCGAAAGCGGAGTTCGGCGGCATCCACTGGGCCGGCGGTGAATCACCTTTGTCCTGATTGGCCTGGCCCTGCACCGCGAGCAAGTTGGCCGGATCATTGGCAAATCGCAGCCGCTCAACATCCGGCCAGCCGTAGGCACCCATGTCCCAGGCGTACGCGAGCGGGACGATGTGGTCGATCTGCACGGATTCGCCGACCTTGGCGCCGCGTTGGAAGACGACGGTGGTGTTGGTATACGGGTCGTGCAGGGTGCCGGTAGCCACCGCATGGGGACACCGCTTGGTCACCACGAACGTCGTGTCGACCAGATCACGACCGAGGATGTCGTCGCGGGTGTCGCAGCCATTGCGCCCGCCCGGAGCGTCGTTGTCATCGTCCCATGCCGCACCGAACGCCGCCCTGCGGTAGTCGTAGCGGTGGGTTCGCTGGGGCAGCATGGCAATGCCCGCGAGCACATCGGCGCCGGGCTGCACCGTGGGCATGTCAGCCCGCGCGGCGACATCGCGGGCGTGCCTGGCCGCCAACGAGCCCACTGTCTGATAGGCGACCACCACGGCCAGGATCGCAACTGCAGCCAGCCACCACAGCAGTTTGCGATTCACGACTTGTCCAGGTATTCAATGCGGTCGGTGTCGATGAATCGCGCTGCCATCAGCGCCAGCGCGGGGTGCTGCCGGGCTTCTTGGTAGCCGCGCACACAGAAGTCGCGGGCCGCCTCGATGTACTCTTGGTGCTCGGCCAGCGACAGCAGCCGCAGCGTGATCGCCTTGCCGGATTGGTTGCGGCCCAGCACATCTCCTTCCCGACGCTCCTTGAGGTCCAGGTCGGCCAAGGCGAACCCGTCCATGGTCTCGGCAACAGCACGCAGCCGGTCACCGGCCGGCGATCCCGGCGCGACCCAGCTGACTAGCAAACAAAGGCTCGCATGCGCGCCACGCCCGATACGGCCCCGCAGCTGATGTAGCTGGCTGATACCGAACCGGTCGGCGTCCATCACCAACATGACCGTGGCATTGGGCACATCGACGCCCACCTCGATGACGGTGGTGCACACCAAGACGTCGATCTCACCGGCCCGGAAGGCCGCCATCGCCGCGTCTTTGTCGTCGGGCGACAACCGACCGTGCATCAGCCCTAACCGCAGGTTCGCCAGCTCATCAGCACGTAGTCGGGCGAACAGACCTACGGCCGTCTCCGAAGGTTTGCCGCCCTGGTTCTCCGACGCGTCGCTGTCGTCGATTCGGGGCGCCACCACATAGGCCTGGCGACCGGCTGCGACCTCCTCTTTGATCCGCTGCCAGGCCCGATCCAGCCAGGCCGGCTTGTCTTTGACGAGGATGACGTTGGTAGTGATCGGCTGGCGTCCACGCGGAAGTTCGCGCAGCGTCGAGGTCTCCAGGTCGCCGTAGACGGTCAGCGCGACGGTGCGTGGTATCGGCGTCGCAGTCATCACCAGCAAATGGGGAGTGATGCCGGCACGCGCCTTGCCACGCAACTGGTCTCGCTGCTCGACACCGAACCGATGTTGCTCGTCGACCACCACCATGCCCAGGTTGTGGAATTCCACCGCATCCTGCAGCAGCGCATGGGTGCCGACGACGATGCCTACCTGACCGCTGGCCACCTCGGCCCGGACCTGCTTTTTCTGCCCCCCGGTCAGTGAGCCGGTTAGCAGCGCCACCCGGGTGGCGTTATCCGCGCCGCCCAGCTGGCCGGCCATGGCCAGCGGGCCGAGGACATCGCGGATCGACTGTAGGTGTTGTGCGGCGAGAACTTCGGTAGGCGCTAGTAGCGCACACTGGTAACCTGCGTCGACCATCTGCAGCATCGCCAGCACCGAAACGATCGTCTTTCCCGAACCGACCTCACCTTGCAGCAGGCGGTTCATCGGACGGGTGGCCGAGATTTCGTCGGACAGTACGCCCAGCACCTCACGCTGGCCTGCGGTCAGCTCGAAAGGCAGGCGCCGCCGCAATGCAGCCGCCAGGCCATCAGACCGTGGCGGCGCCGGGGGCCCCGATTCCGACAACTCACCATGCCGGCGGGCGACCAGCGCCCACTGCAGACCGACGGCTTCGTCGAAGGTCAGCCGTTCCCGGGCGCGGCGGCGCGCGGACTCGTTTTCGGCCAGGTGGATGGCCCGCAGCGCCTCGTCTTCGGAGATAAGTCCGAAGGTGGCCCGCACCTCGGCGGGCAGCGGATCAGGCACCGGATCGAGAACGGCGAGCACTTGACGCACACATTTGAAGATGTCCCAGCTCTGCACCTTGGTGCTGGCCGGGTAGATCGGGAAGAAGCGACGCTCGAACTCCGCCATCGCCACTTCGCCGCTGACTGCCTTGGCGGCGTCAGCGATGCTCTTCAGCGATTTGGTGCCGTGGTTTTTTCCGTCCGGCGAGTCCAGGATCAGGAACGCCGGGTGCGTGAGCTGCATGGCTCCGTTGAAATAGCTGACTTCCCCGGACAGCATCACTTTGGTGTTCTTGGTGAGGTCCTTTTTGAGGTAGTCCGCGTTGAAGAACGTGGCGGTCACCTTGTTGCGTCCAGCACCGAGGGTGATCCGGAGGCATTGCCGCTTCGGGGTCTTCTTCATGGGAAACGACGTCGTTTCGGTAATGACGTCAACGATCGTGATGTGCTGACCCGCTTCGGGCCGCTCATCGTCGGCGCTGCGCCTGGCCCCGCCTTCGACGTAGCTGCGCGGATAGTGCCGCAAGAGGTCGTCGACGGTGAGGATGCCGAACTCCTCCTCAAGAGCGTCGGCGCCTTTGGCGCCCACAACGAAGGCCAGTCGGTCGTTCAGTGACGCCACGGCTACTCGACCCCAATCAGCAGCGCGTCGCCGCGGTGGCCGGTGCAGTAGACCACCAGCTCGGTACCCGGATGGTGGTCGTGCATGTGCTGCTCCAGCTGGCTAATCATCGCGGCCGCCGCAGCGTCGTCGATCTCGGTGCCGACCAAGACCGTCACCAGGTCGCCTCCCGACGCCAGCAGCAGATCGAGCAGACCGGTCGCCGCCGCCGCGACGTCGTCGGCGACGATCAGCACTTCGTCACCCGCGATGCCCAGGCCGTCGCCCGGTTCACAGCTGCCGGCCCAGGTCAACGCCCGCTCAGTGGCCGTACGCACCGAGCCGTGCCGGGCAGCGCCGGCAGCGCGGGCCATGGTGTAGCCGTCGTCGACGGCCCGGCGGGCCGGGTCGTGCACAGCCAGCGCGGCCAGCCCCTGAACCATCGACCCGGTCGGCACCGGGACTACGTCAACACCCCAGCCGATGGCCGCGGCGCAGCCCGCCACCAGCTCTTCGATCGCCACATACCCATTGGGCAGCACCAGCACGTGCGCGGCGCCCGTGTCCACCACCGCGCGGACCAACTGATGAGCACGGATATCGGTTGCCGGCGCGGAGCCGGGCCCCGAGGTGTCCGGGCCAGGCCGCAGCACACAGGCGCCCTCCCCGGCGAACAACTCGGCGGCACCGCCACCGTCAACGACGGCCAGCACGGCACGTTGCCGAGTCCAGCTGCCCGCCGGCAGGCCGGTGGCACCCGAGCACAGCGCCGAAATCACAATCCGGCTCAGCTGCCCTGCTGCCAGTCCAGCTTCAACAGCGGCGCCCGCGTCGTCGGTGTGGACATGCACCGAATAGCTTTCCGACGGGGCAGCCGCGATCGCCACCGAATCCCCTAACGCCGCCAGCCGTTCCCGCAGGGTGTCCGCCGTCGCGGCGTCACAGCCGGTGAGCAGGTACATCACCTCGAAATGCGGCGCGGGCCGTCCGGTGGGAGCCGCACCGGGCAAGCCTCGCGCCGATGGTTCGTAGACGGACCGGGCGGCCGCCTGGCCGGTGATCGTGGCGCACAGCGCATCCAGCATGACCAGCAGACCCCGCCCGCCGGCGTCGACCACACCGGCGGCCGCGAGCACGTCGAGCTGTTCGGGGGTCTTCTCCAGGGCGACGACCGCCGCGTCACCGGCGGCCCGCACGGCCTGTGCCAACCCTTCGCCGCCGTGCGCGCAGTGCTCCACGGCGGCTGCGGCGGCCCGCAGCACCGAGACAATAGTTCCCGGGATTTCCTGACCGCCCATCGACGCGATGACCAGCTCCACCCCGCGCCACAATGCGGCCGCCAGCAGGGCAGCGTCGATCGCAGGCAACGTGCCGCCCGACTGGGCTGCCGCCGCATCGGTCACGTCGGCGATGCCGCGCAGGATCTGAGACAGAATCACCCCAGAATTCCCGCGTGCTCCGCTCAACGCCCCCGCCGACAGGGCGGCCGCGACGCCGGCAACGTCGTCTTGGACCGGCTCGACATCTGCCTCGGCAAGCGCCGAGCGCATAGTGAACAGCATGTTGGTGCCGGTGTCGGAATCGGCGACCGGAAAGACGTTCAACCGGTTGATCTCGTCGATGTGGGTGATCAGGTCGCTGACGACGGTGTGCGCCCAATGCCGCAGGGCTGCGGCGTCCAGCAGACACTCTGACCTGCCCAACCTGACTCCACCTCCTGCGCGCTGTCGCCGTGGGCGCCAGCGTAGCCCGGCGACGATACGAACGGTTTGCGTCGGATTCTCGCCCGACGATGATCGGGCGAGCCGGCGTATCGAGCCTAACCAGGCGAGACGACAGCCCTGGTTGTGACGCGGCGCGGAGCGGCCGCTCGTTTTGGTGCTTGCCGACAGCCCCGGCTATCCTGAGACGGCCTGGGGTAGCCCGGGGTGTCCCGGCTTACGTCGCCGGAGCCCAACAGACTTGAGGAGTTGAACAATGGCCGCTGTGTGCGATATTTGCGGGAAAGGGCCCGGCTTCGGCAAGTCGGTGTCGCACTCCCACCGCCGCACCAGCCGCCGGTGGAACCCCAACGTCCAGACCGTGCGCGCCGTGAGCCGTCCCGGCGGCAACAAGCAGCGCATCAACGTCTGCACATCGTGCATCAAGGCCGGCAAGGTCAGCCGGGGCTGAGTAGAGCGCGGATCTGGCGAGGGGTTCGGGTCAGGGCAGCCGCCAATCGATCGGGTCCGCGCCCAGCCCGGCCAGCAGCTTGTTGGCGCGGCTGAACGGCCGGGAACCGAAGAAACCGCGTGACGCCGACAGCGGCGAAGGGTGCGGTGACTCGATGGCCACACAGTCGCCGTCGGCGAGCATTGGCTTCAGTGTCGACGCATCCCGGCCCCACAAAATGGCCACCATCGGTTGTGCCCGGGCAACCAGGGCGCGGATCGCGCATTCGGTCACCACTTCCCAGCCCTTGCCCCGGTGCGACGCCGGGTTGCTCGGACGTACGGTAAGGACCCTGTTCAGCAACATAACCCCGCGCTCCGCCCAGGGCGTCAGATCGCCGCACGAGGGCTGCGGATAGCCCAGATCTGCTGCGTACTCTTCGAAGATGTTGGCCAGGCTGCGCGGTAGCGGACGCACATGAGGTGCCACCGAGAAGCTGAGACCCACCGCATGGCCGGGTGTTGGGTAGGGATCCTGCCCAACGATCAGGACCCGGACTTGGTCGAACGGAAAAGTGAAGGCGCGCAACACGTTCGGTCCTGCAGGCAGATACCTTCGGCCGGCCGCGATCTCGGTGCGCAAGAATTGTCCCATTTGGGTAACCTGGTCGGCCACCGGCTCCAGCGCAGCCGCCCAGCCGTGCTCGACGAGGTCGCTGAGCGGACGTGCGGTCACCGCCAGCCTTTCGCCGAGAACATCACCGCGACACGGTTTTCGATATTTGATAGTCGGACCGACTCCGAGATGCGGCCTGGACGTAAACGCTCACCGCGTCACCCTACTCATCGAATGACTGCCACCCCGCGGGTCCACCCCATTCTTTTCCGTCGATCAGCACCCGGGCGGGCCCGTCCAACACCCGCCCGATGACACGCCAGCCGTCGGGCACGCTAGCGGCGAAACAAGCCGCCAGGGCATGATCTTCACCACCACCGAGCACCCAGTGCCACGGGTCGGCGCCTACCGCAGCGGCGGCCGCGGTCAGTGCGTCATGGTCTACGGCCAGGGCGGCGGCGGACAGCTCGATACCGGCCGAGGACGCTTCGGCGATGTGCCGAAGGTCGGCTACCAGACCGTCGGAGACATCGATCATCGCCAGCGCCCCGGCAGCCGAGGCGGCAACACCCTGGCTATAGGGCGGCTCGGGCACCAGATGTCGGTGCCGCAGTTCCTGAAAGCCGACAATTCCCTTGTCCCACAACGCATATCCAGCCGCCGAGCGCCCCAGTTCGCCGGCGACGGCCATCACCGAGCCAGGTTTGGCGCCAGAGCGCAGCACCGGTACACGTCCCTCCAGGTCACCAAGGACGGTCACCGACACCACCCACTGGGGGCAGCGGACCAGATCGCCACCGACGATGCCGGCGCCGATCCGGGTCGCCTCGGCCCACATTCCGTCGAGCAGCGCGCTCACCCGCGCCGCCGGTGTGTCCGCGGGCGCGCCGAAGCTCACCACGAATGCGGTAGCGCGTGCTCCCATGGCTGCGATGTCGGCAGCGTTCTGGGCAATCGCCTTGCGGCCGACGTCGTGTGGTGTCGACCAGTCCAACCGAAAGTGCCGGTCCTGAACCAGCATGTCAGTCGACATCACCACGCGGCCATCGGGCGCCGATACCACCGCGGCATCGTCACCAGGCCCGAGCTGGACGGCGGCGGGCTGTCGGCGCCCTGACGCCAACCGGTCGATCACCGCGAACTCGCCGAGCTGTTGCAGCGTTGCCGACTCCCCCGGCGCCTCGTCGTGCACGCCACCTCCTCCGGACCGCTTCGGCCAGGCTGACCTGCGGTAAGTTGGGTCCCTGCCCAAACGGGCGGACCGGGTCAGTGTAGGAGATCGGAGGTGGTCGGCCGGGTGACGGGCGACGCCGATTCCGACCTAGACGGTCCGCCACGCATCGTGATCATCGCCGCCGTGCTGCTGGCGGTGGCCGCTATCGGGGCGATCCTGGTGATCGCGGCGACCCGCCTCCCGTCGCAACGACCCATCACCGTCCCTGCGGCGCCGGCTCCGCAGGCTAGCAGTCCGGACTGCCAAGCGCTGGGCGCGGCGCTGCCGCAGCGCCTCGGTGCCTATCAACGCACACCCCTTGCGCAACCCGTTCCGGAGGGCGCCAGTGCCTGGAGCTCCGGTCCCGACGGCGAGCCTGTCATCATGCGCTGCGGGCTCGATCGGCCAGCCGACTTCGTGGTGGGCTCGCCGATCCAGATCGTCGATAACGTGCAGTGGTTCCGGGTGACCGACGAACCGCAATCTGACCGCGGCGCAGGCCGATCCACCTGGTACACCGTCGACCGTCCGGTGTACGTAGCACTGACCTTGCCGGCGGGTTCGGGGCCGACACCAATCCAGGAGGTGTCGGAGCTGATCGACCGGACCCTCGCAGCCGTGCCGATCGACCCGGCCCCGGGCCACTAGCGCAGGCCCACGCCCCGAGCCAAAGCGGTCTCCACCATCGTCGTCAGCAGCGTGGGATAGTCGACGCCGCTGGCGGCCCACATCCGGGGGTACATCGAGATGGTGGTGAACCCCGGCATCGTGTTGATCTCGTTGATCACCGGGCCGTCGTCGGTGAGGAAGAAGTCCACCCGGGCCAGGCCCTGGCAGTCGATGGCACAGAATGCACGGATTGCCAACTGTCGCACCGCATCGGCGATGTCGTCGTCGACCTTGGCCGGCACGTCCAGTTCGGCGCCGTCGTCGAGGTATTTGGTCGCGAAGTCATAGAACGTGTCCTCACGTCCCCGTACTCCGGCCACCCGGATCTCCCCCAGTGTGCTGGCTTGTACTGTGCCGTCCGGAAATTCAAGCACGCCGCATTCCAGTTCGCGGCCATTGATGGCAGCCTCGACGATCACCTTTGGGTCATGCCGGCGGGCTTTGGTGATCGCGCTGGGCAACTCATCCCAGCTCGATACCCGGCTGACTCCGATCGAGGAGCCCCCGCGCGCGGGCTTGACATATGCCGGTAGCCCCAGCCGCTCACATTCTTCGAGATCCAATGTTGCCCGCCCAGGGCGCAGCACCGCGTGCGGCCCGATCGGAAGCCCCTCGGCAGCCAGCAGCTTCTTGGTGAATTCCTTGTCCAGGCCAGCAGCACTGGCCAGCACACCGGCGCCCACGTAGGGCACGCCCGCCAGCTCGAGCAGGCCCTGGATGGTGCCGTCCTCACCATAAGGGCCGTGCAGTACCGGAAATACCACGTCGACGGAGGCCAGCACATCACCGGCGCCCGGCGGCAACGAGACCAATTGGCCGCCCCACTGCGGGTCGGCGGCAAGCAACAGCGAGGTGCCCGAGTGCGAGCTCACCTCAGGCAGTTGCCGGTTGGTGATCGTCAGGGCGTCCGGGTTGCCGTCGGTAAGCACCCACGAGCCTTGCGGGGTAATTCCGATCGCGATCACATCGAACCGCTGCGGGTCCAGGTTGCGCAAAATACTGCCCGCGGACACGCACGAGATGGCGTGCTCGTTACTGCGCCCGCCGAAGACGACGGCCACCCGGACCCGCCGGTCGCTGGCACTCACAACCTTCAGAGGCTACCGGGTAGAGCGCGACCGGGCCCGGTGGCTACCGCTGGGCGGACGGGCGTCGCACCGGCGCGGGGGCTTATTCGGGCTTGGTACGGCGACCCAACAACAGAGCTATCGCCTCGTCCACCGACAGGCCTCTATGACACACCCGGTGTACCGCGTCGGTCAGTGGCATTTCGACGTCGTAGCTGGAGGCCAGCGCCAGCACCGACTCACACGACGTGACCCCCTCGACGACATGGCCGTCGTTGTGATGCAACGCCGATTGCATGGTCTCGCCCCGGCCCAGTCGCTCGCCGAACGATCGGTTGCGGGAATGCGGGGATGAGCAGGTGGCCACCAGGTCGCCCACCCCGGCCAGCCCGGCCAGGGTCGCTTCTTTGGCGCCCAGCGCGATGCCGAGCCGGATGATCTCTGCCAGGCCGCGGGTGATGATGGCCGCCACCGTGTTTTCGCCCAGACCGACGCCGACGGCCATTCCGCATGCCAACGCGATGACGTTCTTGCAGGCCCCACCGATCTCAGTGCCGACGACATCGGAGTTGGTATAGGGACGAAAGTAGCCGCTGTTCAGCGCCCGCTGCAATGCGACGGCCCGGCCGGAATCGCTGCAGGCGACGACGGTGGCAGCGGGCTGGCATTGGGCGATCTCGCTGGCCAGGTTGGGTCCCGAGATCACCGCAACGTGCGCCGGATCCACTTCGGTTACCGAGGTGATCACCTGGCTCATCCGCATGAGAGTGCCGAGCTCGATACCCTTGGCCAGACTGACCAGCGTCGCATCGTGGGGCAACAGGCCCGCCCACTGCTCGAGATTGGCGCGCATCGTCTGCGCTGGAACGCCCAGCATTACCGTGGTTGCACCGCTGAGCGCCGCTTCCGCATCGGCGGTAGCCCGGATGCCGGGTGGCAGCAATGTACCCGGAAGATATTCCGGGTTGTGGCGGGTGGCGTTAATTTGCTCAGCGACGTCGGCTCGTCGCGCCCACAACGTGACCTCGCCGCCGGCATCGGCGAGCACCTTGGCCAAAGCCGTGCCCCATGCGCCTGCACCCATCACAGCGACGGTTCCCGCGCCGGCCATCCGCATACCCCTGTTCATCCCGTACGAGTACTGCTACGGCATGTCGCCGCTACACACTAAACCCGCTCACCGGTGACGCAGAAATGGGCGCTGGCAGGATAACCCTCATGAGCGGCACACGGGCCGACGGTACTGGTGATGTCGGTTTGATCATCGCCGTCAAGCGGTTGGCCGCCGCCAAGACTAGGTTGGCCCCGGTGTTCTCGGCGCGGACCCGGGCAGGTGTGGTGCTGGCCATGCTGGTCGACACGTTGACTGCGGCCAGTCGCGTCCAATCGCTACAGTCGATTACGGTCATTACGCCTGACGAATCTGCCGCGGCTGCGGCGGCCGAGTTGGGCGCCCAGGTGCTGGCCGACCCCACCCCGGAGGGCGCTGCTGACCCGCTCAACAACGCTATCGCCGCCGCGGAACGCGTGATGGCCAAATCGTTGACGAATCTTATTGTCCTGCAAGGCGATTTGCCTGCAATGCAACCGCAGGAACTCGCCGAGGCGATCGCCGCGGCACGGCATCATCAGCGCAGCTTCGTCGCCGACCGGCTGGGTACCGGGACTGCCGCACTCTGCGCCTTCGGAACCGCGCTCGACCCCCAGTTTGGCGCCGATTCATCCGCGCGACACCGCCGTTCGGGTGCTGTCGAGCTCACCGGAGCGTGGCCCGGCTTGCGCTGCGATGTCGACACGCCGGCCGACCTGACCGCCGCCCGCCGGCTGGGAATCGGACCGGCGACCGTGCGAGCCATCGCTCACCGATAGCCAGGTGTCCGGGCGGTCCGAAAGGTGAACGACATGCCAACTGCATATGGATGTGCGTCGAGCGCTGGCAACGCCACCGGGTGATAGGCAATGATCGCTGGGTGACCGACATCGAAACCGGCCCAGTTACTGACGTGCGGCCAGACGAGAACCCATGGCATCAGAGCGACTCCACTCTGACAGCCCCGCCAGCTGCAACCTCCGACGCAATCACCGACGCGCTGCCCGAAAACCGCTACCTCAACCGCGAGCTGAGCTGGCTGGATTTCAACGCCCGCGTACTGGCGCTTGCCGCCGACAACTCCATGCCACTGCTGGAGCGGGCCAAGTTCCTAGCGATCTTCGCGTCCAACCTTGATGAGTTCTACATGGTGCGGGTCGCCGGCCTAAAGCGGCGCGACGAAATGGGGCTCTCGGTGCGCTCCGCCGACGGGCTGACACCGCGTGAGCAGCTGGGCCGAATTGGCGAACAAACCCAGCAGATCGCCAGCCGGCACGCACAAGTTTTCCTCGATTCGGTATTACCGGCGCTCGGCGAGGAAGGCATCTACATCATCACCTGGGATGACCTGAATGAGACTGAGCGTGAACAACTCTCGACCTATTTCAACGAACAGGTCTTCCCCGTGCTGACACCGCTGGCGGTCGACCCCGCCCACCCGTTCCCCTTCGTCAGCGGGCTGAGCCTGAACTTGGCAGTCACCGTGCGGCAACCCCAGGATGGGGGTCAACACTTCGCCCGGGTTAAGGTGCCCAACAACGTCGATCGCTTCGTCGAGCTCGTCAGCCATGGCGACGGCGACGGAGCTGAAGGACAGATCGTGCACCGGTTCCTGCCGGTCGAAGAACTCATCGCGGCCTTTCTGCCAGCGTTATTCCCGGGCATGGAAATCGTTGAGCATCGCGCGTTTCGCATCACGCGCAACGCCGACTTCGAGGTCGAAGAGGATCGTGATGAGGACCTGTTGCAGGCCCTGGAGCGGGAATTGGCCCGCCGCCGGTTCGGTTCGCCGGTGCGACTGGAGGTCGCCGACGACATGACCGAAGGCATGCTGGAACTGCTGCTACGGGAACTTGACGTGCACCCAGGTGATGTCATCGAAGTGCCTGGGCTGCTCGACCTGTCATCGTTGTGGCAGATTTACGGCCTGGACCGCCCGGCGCTCAAGGATCGGACATTCGTGCCCGCCACCCACCCCGCCTTCGCCGAAAAGGAAACACCCAAGAGCATCTTCGCGACGCTGCGCGAAGGCGACGTGCTGGTTCACCATCCCTATGATTCGTTCGCTACCAGCGTGCAGAGGTTTATCGAGCAGGCCGCTGCCGACCCCGACGTGCTGGCGATCAAGCAGACGCTATACCGCACATCCGGGGATTCACCCATTGTCCGGGCTTTGATCGACGCGGCCGAAGCGGGAAAGCAGGTAGTCGCACTGGTCGAGATCAAAGCACGCTTCGACGAACAAGCCAACATTCACTGGGCACGACAACTCGAGCAGGCCGGCGTGCACGTGGCGTACGGGATCGTCGGACTCAAGACGCACTGCAAGACCGCGTTGGTGGTGCGTCGCGAGGGTCCGATGATTCGGCGGTATTGCCATGTCGGAACCGGCAATTACAACAGCAAGACCGCGCGGCTGTATGAGGATGTCGGGCTGCTCACGGCTGCCCCCGAAATTGGCGCCGACCTGACCGATCTGTTCAACTCGCTTACCGGGTACTCACGCAAGCTTTCCTACCGCAACCTGTTGGTGGCTCCGCACGGAATTCGCGCCGGCATCATCGAACGCGTCGAGCAGGAGGTGACCGCGCACCGGGAGAACGGTAACGGCCGCATCCGGCTAAAAATGAACGCTCTGGTCGACGAGCAAGTCATCGACGCGCTTTACCGGGCGTCACAAGCAGGGGTGCAGATCGAGGTGGTCGTGCGTGGCATCTGCGCGTTACGCCCCGGCGCCACGGGCTTCTCGGAAAACATCTCGGTGCGCTCCATTCTCGGCCGCTTCCTGGAACACTCGCGCATCCTGCATTTTCGTGCCATCGACCAGTTCTGGATCGGCAGCGCCGACATGATGCACCGCAATCTCGACCGTCGCGTTGAGGTGATGGCTCAGGTCAAGGACCCGAGGCTGACCGCGCAATTGGACGACTTGTTTGAGTCCGCGCTGGACCCGGCCACGCGTAGTTGGGAGCTCGGCCCGGACGGGCAATGGACTGCTGCTCCGCAGGCCGGCCAAAGCGTGCGCGACCACCAGGTATCGCTGATGGAGCGGCACCGTAGCACCTAACACCGAGTGGTAACTTCGGTGGATTCTTCTGCCACCCTCCACGACCGTGAGCGGCCCAGGCCGAATTGACCTGCAGGAGTTAAGGTGTCGATCCAACGCTCGTCCGTCCGCAACCGCTTGGAGAACCAGGTCGTGTATGCCGCCGGCGCGGTATTGTGGCGTCCATCCAAAAGCAAGGGGGCGGTCGAGATTGCCATGATCCACCGGCCCCGTTACGACGACTGGTCACTACCGAAGGGCAAAGTGGATCCCGGTGAGACGGCACCGGTAGCGGCAGTGCGCGAGGTGCATGAGGAGACCGGTTATCACGCGCACCTTGGCCGGCGACTCATGATGGTGAGTTATCCCATCGACCAAGGTGTCAAGAAGGTGTACTACTGGACCGCGCGCCGCGTCGGCGGAGAGTTTGTCGCCGGGAACGAGGTCGACGAACTGGTCTGGTTGCCGGTCTCCGAAGCCCTGCAGAGGCTCGACTATGCGCAGGATCGAAAGGTCTTGCGCCGGTTCGCCAAAAAGCCGGCCGACACCAAGACCGTGCTGGTCGTCCGGCACGGCAGCGCTGGCAGCAAGTCACGCTTCTCCGGGGACGACACCAAGCGGCCGTTGGACAGGAAGGGGCGTGCCCAAGCGGAGGCGTTGGTGAGCCAGCTACTGGCCTTCGGGGCTTGCAGCGTGTACGCGGCCGACCGGGTGCGCTGCCATCAGACAGTGCAACCACTCGCCGAGGAACTGGGGGTGGCCGTGCACAACGAACGCGCCCTCACCGAGGAGGGCTACGCCAAAAATCCCAAACGAGGCCGACACCGGGTGCTGCGGATCGCCGCACAGGCCGGCACGCCGGTGATCTGCACGCAGGGCAAGGTAATTCCGGATCTGATCGCGTGGTGGTGCGAACGCGACGGAGTGCGCTCCGACAAGTCGCGCAACCACAAAGGCAGTACGTGGGTGCTGTCGTTGTCGGGCGGGCGGCTCGTTGCCGCCGACCACATCGGCGGCGCGCTGGCCGCCAAGGTGCGGGCCTAAACGCGCGAATACCCTTTGGGGCGCCACTGCCCTCAAAGGGTATTCGCGTGTGTACTAGCTTATTTGCGGCCGCGCCTGGTGCTTGTCGCCTTCTTGGCGGGGGCCTTGGTGGCCGGCCTCTTGGCTGCGGCCTTCTTGGCCGGAGCCTTAGTCGCCGCCTTGCGCACGGGTGCCTTGGCGGCGGCCTTCTTCGCGATTGCTTTCGTCGCCTTGGCCGGCGCCTTGGTCGCTGCTTTCTTAGCGGGAGCCTTGGTCGTCGCGGCCTTCTTGGCGCCTGAAGTTGAAGCCTTGGTCGCAGCCTTCTTGGCGGGCGCCTTGGTCGCAGCCTTTTTCGCGGGCGCCTTGCTCGCAGCCTTCTTGGCGGGCGCCTTCTTGGCGGCCTTCTTGGCGGCACTCGTCCCAACGCCGCGCTTCACCGCGGGGCCTTCTGCCGGGAGCCTTTGTGAACCAGACACAACCGCTTTGAATTGCGCGCCCGGACGAAACGCGGGAACCGACGTCGGCTTGACCTTCACCGTCTCGCCGGTACGCGGATTACGGGCCACCCGAGCCGCGCGCCGCCGCTGTTCGAACACACCGAACCCGGTAATGGTGACGCTGTCGCCCTTGTGTACAGCACGCACAATGGTGTCGACAACATTCTCCACGGCGGCGGTCGCCTGCCGACGGTCCGAGCCCAATTTCTGTGTGAGCACGTCAATGAGCTCTGCTTTGTTCATCCAACCCTCCGAAGCCAGTGGTCCTCGTTAATGGAACCGACTATGGGACACGGTAAACCCTTACCCGGCAAATTGCCAAGAGCCACGCGCAATTTCAGGACCAAACGATCGCAATTTTCGCAATCCGGTTGCCGCCCTTGACCGGTGGCCGGCCTCGGAATGAGCCCGGCTCACCCGCGTCGCGCGGGTCCGCAAGAGCCGAAATTCCGACCGGCTCGACCGCTCAGGGGATGGGTAGGGTGCGCGGTTTCCACGCCGGGTAAGCCGCCTCATATGACTCGATTTCGTCGAGTTTCCGCAGCGTAAGGGCGATATCGTCAAGACCTTCGAGCAGCCGCCAGGCGGTGTGGTCGTCAATCTTGAACGGCAGCACCACTGTTGCAGCGGTGATAATTCGATCTTGAAGATTGACAGTGATTTCCAAACCCGGACTCTGCTCGATGAGCTTCCAAAGCAGTTCGACGCCGTCTTGGTCGACTTCGGCCGCCAGCAGCCCCGCCTTGCCCGCGTTGCCGCGAAAAATGTCGCCAAATCGAGATGAGATAACCACCCGGAATCCGTAGTCCATGAGCGCCCAGACGGCATGTTCGCGCGAGGATCCGGTACCGAAATCGGGTCCGGCGACCAACACCGACCCCCGATCAAAGGGGCTGAGGTTTAGCACGAAGGACGGATCCGAGCGCCAGCTCGCGAACAAGCCATCCTCGAATCCGGTTCTGGTCACGCGCTTCAGAAAGACCGCCGGAATGATTTGGTCGGTGTCAACGTTCGACCGACGCAACGGCACACCAATGCCGTTATGGGTGTGAAAGGCTTCCATGCTTTGTCCTCATTCCGTTTGGAATCAATTCAAATCGGCCGGCGCGCTGAGCGTGCCGCGAACCGCGGTCGCCGCGGCAACCGCAGGCGAAACCAGGTGCGTACGGCCGCCCTTGCCCTGCCGCCCTTCGAAGTTGCGGTTGGACGTGGCAGCGCACCGCTGCCCGGGTGCGAGCTGATCGGGATTCATCCCCAAGCACATTGAGCATCCCGCTTGCCGCCATTCGGCGCCGGCGGCGGTGAAAATATCACCGAGGCCCTCTCCTTCGGCCTGAGCACGAACGCGCATCGACCCCGGAACGATCAGCATCCGCACGCCCTGGGCCACGGTGCGACCGCGCAACACGTTCGCAACCACCCGCAAGTCTTCGATGCGACCGTTGGTGCACGACCCGACGAACACGGCATCGACCGAGATATCGCGCATGGCCATTCCGGGCCGAAGCCCCATGTAGGCCAACGCTTTCTCGGCGGCCTGCCGCTCGGCATCGTCGGTCATCAGCGTGGGATCGGGCACCGATGCCGCCAGCGGTACGCCCTGGCCAGGATTGGTGCCCCAGGTGACAAAGGGGCTCAGCGCGGCGGCGTCAAGGTATACCTCGGTGTCGAAGATGGCGCCCTCGTCCGTGCGGAGCCGCTGCCAGTACGCCATTGCCGCATCCCACTGGGCGCCGGTTGGCGCGTGCGGGCGACCACGTAGGAACTCGTGCGTGATCCGGTCCGGAGCCACCATGCCGGCTCGGGCGCCGGCTTCGATGCTCATGTTGCAAATTGTCATCCGGCCTTCCATGGACAGCGATTCGATGGCGCTGCCTCGGTATTCGATGACGTGGCCCTGCCCGCCTCCGGTACCGATCTTGGCGATCAACGCCAGAATGACGTCTTTGGCCGATACGCCCGCGGGCAACCGCCCGTCCACATTGACCGCCATCGTCTTGAACGGGCGCAGCGGCAACGTCTGGGTTGCCAGCACATGCTCGACTTCGGAGGTGCCGATGCCCATTGCCAATGCGCCGAAGGCACCGTGGGTCGAGGTGTGGCTGTCTCCGCAGACGATCGTCATTCCCGGTTGAGTCAGCCCCAACTGGGGTCCGACGACATGCACGATGCCCTGCTCGATGTCGCCCATCGGATGCAGGCGGATCCCGAATTCGGCGCAGTTGCGACGCAAGGTCTCCACCTGAGTCCGCGAAACCGGGTCGGCAATCGGCTTGTCGATATCGACGGTCGGCACGTTGTGATCTTCGGTGGCGATCGTTAGGTCGGGGCACCGCACGCCACGGCCGGCCAGACGCAATCCGTCGAATGCCTGCGGGCTGGTGACCTCGTGCACCAAATGCAGATCGATGTAGATCAAGTCGGGCGCGCCGTTTTCGCCGGGCACCACCACGTGGTCGTCCCAAACCTTCTCCGCCAGCGTGCGCGGCCTACGCGGTCCTGTATCCGCCGACATCCTCGCCTCGATTCCACTGTTGATCTCAAACTATGAGACGTTAGTATTTCATTATGAGACAGCATAGCGGCATCGGCGTCCTCGACAAAGCCGTGGCAGTCCTGCATGCGATCGCGGAATCTCCCTGTGGGCTAGCCGAACTGTGTGAGCGGACCGGCCTGCCCCGCGCCACCGCCTACCGGCTAGCGGCTGCCCTGGAGGTGCATCGCCTAGCGGGTCGCGACGAGGAGGGTCGGTGGCGACTCGGCCCCGCGGTAAGCGAACTCGCGGTACGGGTCGATGATCCACTGCTGGCCGCAAGCGCGGTGGTGCTGCCCCGGTTGCGCGAGACCACCGGCGAGAGTGTGCAGTTGTATCGGCGTGAGGACACCTCGCGGGTCTGTCTGGCCGCGCTGGAACCGGCTGCGGGCCTTCGGGATACCGTTCCGGTCGGGGCACGGCTACCGATGACGGCCGGCTCGGGCGCCAAGGTCTTGCTGGCCTACAGCGACGCCGCCACTCAACAGGCAGTGTTAGCAACGGCGAAATTCAGCGACCGGGCGCTGGCCGAGGTGCGACGGCGCGGGTGGGCCCAAAGCGTGGCCGAACGCGAGCCCGGAGTGGCCAGCGTTTCGGCGCCGGTGTGCGATGGTCGCGGTGTTGTGATCGCTGCCATCTCGGTCTCCGGGCCCATTGACCGGATGGGCCGGCATCCGGGTGCGCGCTGGGCCGCCGATCTTGTGGCCGCGGCCAAAGACATCACGCGGCGGCTGTAGCAGCGTTTGTCACGACCGTGCTTTTCCCCCCCGCACTGCAGTCTTGACCGCCGTCGCGGCGTTCGACGCCGGCGGGTCGGGGAGCTCTCGGGCACCGGGGGTTCGGCGGTGCCGGGAGTCGCTCTTCGGCAGCCCCGCGGCGACTGGCCCCACCGGCTGACGCAGCCGCGTAGGCGTCAAGACCACCTGACACACTGACGCGATGGGAACCAACCAGCGCGCCAGCATTGTCATGTCCGAGACCGAGATCACCGAATTCGTCACCACGAGTCGTACCGGCACGCTGGCCACTATCGGCCCAGACGGCCATCCGCACCTGACGGCGATGTGGTACGCCGTAGTCGACGGCGAAATCTGGCTGGAGACCAAAGCCAAGTCGCAAAAGGCGGTCAACCTCCGCCGGGATCCGCGGGTGAGCTTCCTGCTTGAGGACGGCAACACTTACGACACGCTGCGTGGAGTGTCCTTCGAAGGCATCGCGGAGATCGTCGACGATCCTGACGCGCTGCACCGGGTAGGGGTCAGCGTGTGGGAGCGTTACACCGGCCCCTACAGCGAAGAAATGAAGCCGTTCGTGGACCAGATGATGAACAAGCGCGTCGGCGTCCGCATCGTCAGTCGCCGCACCCGCTCCTGGGATCACCGCAAGCTGGGGCTGCCGCACATGCCGGTGGGCGGATCCACTGCACCAGCCGCAGTGGGAGCCGATCGGTGATTTTGTAGCCCCGATGGGATTCGAACCCACGCTACCGCCGTGAGAGGGCGGCGTCCTAGGCCGCTAGACGACGGGGCCGGGAAACCGATCCAGAAATGATCCGGAGTGTCAGCATAGCTCACCCCGGAAACCCCACCTAATCGCTTGCGGTGGTGGGATTTTGCTGGGGTACCAGGACTCGAACCTAGAATGGCTGAACCAGAATCAGCTGTGTTGCCAATTACACCATACCCCATTGGCTGCCTAAACCACTGGTCAGAGCCCATTTCACGGATCCTAACCCGTGTCGAGACCGCTGCTGCCAGCCATTGTCGGCCGACGTGCAGACTACCAAAGAGTCAGCCTGCAATGCTCACGCGTGCCCGAACCGCGCGCGTGCTGCGCGCAGCCGCTGCAGGGCTCGGTCCCGGCCGAGCAGCTCCAACGACTCGAACAACGGCGGACTGACCGTCGTCCCGGTGGCGGCGACCCGGATCGGGCCGAACGCCTGACGCGGTTTCAGCGCGAGGTTTTCGATCAGCGCGCCTTTGAGGGCTTCCTCGATGTGGGCTTTGGTCCAGTCGGCTGCACCTTCGAGTGCGGCCACCGCCGCGTCAAGTACCGGCGCCGCATCGTGACCCAACTCCTTGGCCGCGGCCTTGGGGTCGATCGCGTACTGGTCGTCGTTCAGGAACTTCAGCAGATCCCACGCGTCACCCAGCACGACAATTCGGGTTTGCACCAACTCCGCGGCAACCGCGAAGGCTGAGTCACTCAAGTCGATGTGGTAGCCGTGTGCCTCGAAATAGTTGCCCAGCCGCTGGGTGAAGTCGGTGGCCTCGAGCATCCGGATGTGCTCGGCGTTGAGCGCGTCGGCCTTCTTTTGGTCGAAGCGAGCCGGGTTGGAGTTCACATCGGTAACGTCGAACGCTGCCACCATCTCACTGAGGCTGAATAGGTCATGATCGTCGGCGATCGACCAGCCCAGCAGCGCAAGGTAATTCAACAAGCCTTCCGGAATGAAGCCCCGGTCGCGGTGCGCAAACAGATTCGACTGCGGGTCGCGTTTGGAGAGTTTCCTGGTTCCCTCCCCCAAGACCGTTGGTAGATGGGCGAATTCGGGGATTCGCTGCGCTACCTCAATCCGGCTCAAGGCCTGATACAGCGCAATTTGACGCGGGGTCGACGGCAGCAGGTCCTCACCGCGCAGCACATGGGTGATCTTCATCAGCGCGTCGTCGCACGGGTTGACCAAGGTGTAGAGCGGATCGCCGCTGGCGCGGGTCAACGCGAAATCGGGCACCGAGCCGGCCGCGAACGTGGTGGGTCCGCGGACCAGGTCGTTCCAACTCACATCGGTGTCGGGCATCCGCAGCCGCACCACCGGCTTACGGCCTTGCGCAAGGTACGCCGCCCGCTGGGAGTCGGTCAGGTGGCGGTCGAAATTGTCATAACCCAACTTGGGGTTGCGGCCGGCGGCGATATGGCGGGCCTCGACCTCCTCTGGCGTCGAGAACGCGTAGTAAGCCTCGTCCGCCTCGAGCAGCTTGGCGATGACATCGCGGTAGAGCTCGGTGCGCTCCGACTGCCGGTATGGCCCGTAGGGTCCGCCTATCTCCGGGCCCTCGTCCCAGTTCAGGCCGAGCCAACGCAGCGCGTCCAGCAGCGCCAGATAGCTCTCCTCGCTGTCGCGGGCCGCGTCGGTGTCCTCGATGCGAAAGACGAAGATGCCGCCGGTGTGACGGGCGTAGGCCCAGTTGAACAGCGCGGTGCGCACCATGCCGACATGGGGAATACCAGTGGGTGATGGGCAAAAGCGAACCCGGACGCGGGTTTCTTCTTCAGGAGCTGCTGCAGTCACGGCTTTCCTTTGCGGACTACGGGATTGGCCAGGCAACCGATGCTCTCGATGGTGATGGAGACGGTGTCACCATCCTCGATGGGGCCGACTCCTGCGGGCGTTCCGGTGAGGATGAGATCTCCCGGCAGCAACGTCATGACGGCCGATATCCATTCCACAATGGCGCCAACGTCGTGGATCATCAGCGAAGTGCGGGCGTGCTGTTTGACGTCGCCATTGACTTCAGTGCGCAATTCGAGGTCAGCAGGGTCGATATCGGTGAGGATCCACGGCCCAACAGGACAGAATGTGTCGTGGCCTTTCGCCCGAGCCCATTGGCCGTCGGCCTGCTGCTGATCGCGTGCGGATACGTCGTTGGCAATGGTGTAGCCGAGGATGTTGGCGGCGGCCCGCGCGGCGGGGATATCCTTGCACGGCCGGCTAATCACGATGGCCAGCTCGCCCTCGTAGTGAACCGGTGATGCGTTGGCGGGCAACCGGATTGGTACATTGGGACCGATAATCGCGGTGTTGGGCTTGAGGAATATCACCGGGTCCGCCGGTACTGGGCCCGTTTGGCCGCCCATTTCGGCGATGTGGTCGGCGTAGTTCTTGCCGACGCACACCACCTTGCTGGCCAAAATCGGGGCCAGCAGCCGAACATCGGCTAATGGCCATGAGCGGCCGGTGAAGGTCGGCGTACCGAACGGGTGCTCGGCAATCTCGCGGACGGTCATTCCCCCGGGGTCATTCAGCTGGCCTTCGATACTGACGAACGCGACTCCGTCAGGACTGGCAATTCGACCAAGGCGCATTCGGATGAGCCTAGCCGGGCTGCTTTTCCTCGGCGGGATGGCAGCCCCCAGTTCCAATCCCGCTGGTGGCCGGTTTCCGAGGCGACAGTGGGGCCTGGCCGTGGAGTCTGCCAGGCCGGCGCGTTATGGCGAATCCATGAGGTTTCATGGCAACTGCGGCGCGCTCACGTAGTGAAGTGAGTCTGGCCGTTGGCCGCCGGTCGGTCTTTCTGCGCCGCCAGTGAGCACACGTATGTGCGAGCATGAGCCAATGCCCTACGATCCGAGCGGCGCGGGCGGATTGAGCCGGTTCGCACGTTGGTCGATCGTGATCGTCTCGTTGGTGGTGACGGCAACTTCGTTTCTTTTCATCAACGGCATCGCTTTCTTGATTCCCCGGTTGGAAAACACGCGCGGAACCGGCCTGACGGAGGCAGGCCTGTTGGCGTCGATGCCCAGCTGGGGCATGGTGGTAACGCTGGTCGGCTGGGGCTACGTCTTGGACCGTGTCGGCGAGCGAATTGTGATGACCCTAGGGTCGGCTCTCACTGCGGCGGCCGCCTATGCCGCGGCATCGGTGCATTCGCTGACGTGGATGGGTGTGTACTTGTTCCTCGGCGGCATGGCGGCGGCCAGCTGCAACAGCGCCGGCGGGCGATTGGTGTCGGGTTGGTTCCCACCACACCAACGCGGCCTGGCGATGGGCATCCGCCAAACCGCGCAGCCGCTGGGAATCGCGCTAGGCGCCTTGGCAATACCCGAGCTGGCCGAACGCGGTGTGCATGCCGCGTTAATGTTTCCCGCCGTTGCGTGCACGTTGGCCGCGGTGGCCAGCCTCCTCGGCGTGGTCAACCCACCGCGAAAGTCCCGCGAAGCGGCCAGCGTAGCCGAGCTGGCCAGTCCGTATCGCGGGTCGGCCGTGTTATGGCGAATACACGCGGTGTCAGCGCTGCTGATGATGCCCCAGACCGTGACGGTGACGTTCATGCTGGTTTGGCTGATCAACCACCACGGCTGGAGCGTCACGGCGGCGGGCAGTTTGGTGACAATCTCGCAGCTGCTGGGCGCGCTGGGCCGCATTGCGGTCGGCCGCTGGTCCGACCACGTCGGCTCGCGCATGCGTCCGGTCCGCATCATTGCCGTCAGCGCCGCGTTGACCCTGTTTCTGCTGGCCCTCACCGACAACATGGACTCGCGCTATGACGTTGTGCTCATGATCGCCATCTCGGTGATCGCGGTACTCGACAACGGGTTGGAAGCCACCGCCATCACGGAATTCGCCGGACCGTATTGGAGTGGGCGCGCGCTGGGCACCCAGAACACCACTCAGCGCCTGATGGCAGCTGCCGGGCCGCCGCTATTTGGCGCGCTGATCACCGCAGCTGCCTATCCGCTGGCCTGGGGGCTGTGCGGCTTGTTTCCGCTGGCCGCAGTGCTATTAGTGCCGGTCCGGCTACTTCCGCCCGGCTTGGAGACCAGAGCGCGGCGGCAATCTATTCGCCGACATCGCTGGTGGCAGACCGTTCGATCCCGTGGAACGCCGACCTGACCGCACTGCCGATAGCGCCGGTGGGCGCCTGGCAACAGCGACTACAGCCGGGCGATAATCCGTTCGCCGACATCGACGGTCGCCCGCGATTGGCTCCCGCGAGTCGCTAAGTGGGACTCGACAGCCCGGTCGACGCGAGCTGCGGCATCGTCCTCCCCCAAGTGAGCCAATAAGAGCGCCACCGACATGATCGCCGCGGTCGGATCGGCGATGCCCTGCCCGGCAATATCGGGCGCGCTGCCGTGCACCGGCTCGAACATCGACGGGTTGGTCCGGGTCGCGTCGATATTTGCGCTGGCAGCCAAGCCGATGCCGCCGCAGACCGCCGCTGCCAGGTCGGTGATGATGTCGCCGAACAGGTTGTCGGTGACAATCACGTCAAAACGACCGGGGTCGGTGACCATATGGATAGTCGCCGCGTCGACGTGTTGATAGGCGATCTCGACGTCGGGGTACTGCTCGCCGATCTCCCGAACCGTCCGCCACCATAGCGACCCGGCGAAGGTCAGCACGTTCGTCTTGTGCACCAGGGTCACGTGCTTGCGGCGGCGCCACGCCCGATCGAAGGCGTCGGCAACTACTCGGCGCACACCGAATGCGGTGTTCACGCTGACCTCGGTGGCCACCTCGTTAGGCGTGCCGACGCGGATCGCGCCGCCGTTACCGGTATAGGGGCCTTCGGTGCCCTCACGCACCACCACGAAGTCGATGTCCGGGTCGCCGGCCAGCGGGCTGGTCACGCCCGGATACAGCCGGGCCGGCCGCAGGTTGATGTGGTGGTCCAGCTCGAAGCGCAACCGCAGCAACAAGCCTCGCTCCAGGACGCCGCTGGGTACCGACGGATCACCGATAGCTCCAAGCAGGATGGCGTCGTGTGCGCGCAACTCGTCGACTACCGAATCCGGCAATATCTCGCCGGTGCTATGGAAGCGCCGGGCGCCGAGGTCGTAGTCGGTCTTCTGCACGCCCGGTAGGACTGCATCGAGGACTTTGACCGCTTCGGCGACGACCTCGGGGCCGATCCCGTCGCCGGCAATCACCGCCAACTTCATCGGCGCCGCTCTCCCCCGCAAGCGGGTGGTGCCCCCACCTCATCACTTTGTTCTGCATCGCCGCCGGTGGGCCTCACGAAAGATCAACCACCTCAAGCTTGTTGGCCCCGACCGCCGCCACAATCGCCGACCGCACATCGTCGGGGACGTCTTGGTCCAGCCTTAGCAGGATCGTCGCGCGGGGACCCTCGATATCCTCGGACAGTTGAGCGGCATGGATGTTCACCCCGGCCGCGCCGAGCAAGGTGCCGATCTTGCCCAGCGCTCCCGGCTGGTCGACGTAGTGAACAATGAGATTGATACCTTCGGCCCGCATGTCGAAGTGACGGCCGTTGATCTGCACGATCTTCTGCGACAGTTGCGGGCCGTACAGCGTGCCGGACACATTGACAACTGAGCCGTCCGCGCCGACCGCCCGAACGTCGACGACACTGCGGTGGTTCGGACTTTCCGAGGCCGTGGTGATCTCGGCGGAAACACCTCGTTCAGCGGCCAGCGCCGGCGCGTTGACGAAGGTCACCGGATCCTCCACAACAGCCGAGAACAGACCCCGCAGCGCCGAGAGTTTCAGCACCTCAACCTCTTCGGAGGCGAGTTCGCCACGCGCCTGCACCGACAACGACACCGCAGGCGCGTCGGACAGCGCGGCCGCCAGCACCCCGAGCTTACGGACCAGATCCAGCCAGGGCGCCACCTCCTCGTTGACCACCCCGCCGCCGATGTTGACTGCGTCGGGCACAAACTCTCCTGCCAACGCCAGCCGCACGCTCTCGGCGACGTCGGTGCCGGCCCGATCCTGGGCCTCCGCGGTGGACGCCCCCAGATGCGGCGTGACCACCACCTGCGGCAGCTCGAAAAGCGGACTGTCGGTGCAGGGTTCCGTGGCGAACACGTCAAGGCCGGCCGCGCGCACGTGGCCGCTGCTGATCGCGTCGGCGAGCGCGGCCTCGTCCACCAGGCCACCGCGCGCGGCGTTGACGATGATGACGCCGGGCTTGGCCTTCGTCAGGGCCTCCTTGTCGATGAGGCCCGCGGTCTCCGCTGTCTTGGGCAAGTGCACCGAGATGAAGTCGGCTCGAGCCAGCAGGTCGTCCAGTGGCACCAACTCGATGCCCAGTTGCGCTGCTCGGGCGGCGGACACGTAGGGGTCGTAGGCGATGACGTGAGCGCCGAACGCGGCGATCCGCTGGGCTACCAACTGTCCGATCCTGCCCAACCCGACTACGCCGACGGTCTTGCCGAAGATTTCGGTGCCGGAGAACGACGACCGTTTCCAGCTGCGTTCACGCAACGAGGCGTCGGCGGCCGGGATCTGGCGAGCTGCTGCCAACAGCAGCGCCAACGCGTGCTCGGCGGCGCTGTGGATGTTGGAGGTGGGCGCATTGACCACCAGCACACCGCGGGCGGTGGCGGCGGCTACATCAACGTTATCCAGCCCCACCCCGGCGCGCGCCACGATCTTGAGTTTCGAAGCCGCGGCCAGCACCTCGGCGTCGACCGTGGTAGCCGACCGCACCAGCAGCGCGTCGGCCTCGGGCACCGCGGCCAGCAGCTTCTCCCGGTCAGGGCCATCCACCCAGCGCACCTCGACCTGGTCTCCCAGGGCAGCGACGGTCGATTGGGCAAGTTTGTCGGCGATTAACACAACAGGCAGGTTCACGCGGCCAGCGTAGCCGCGAGCGCCAGCGCCGCGAAGTCGGGTGCTGGGGTCGCCGCCGTCGGCTCAGTCGGCTGTAATCAGCGGGTGGACGTCACCGTCGTCGGCAGCGGCCCCAATGGGCTGAGCGCTGCTGTCATCTGCGCCCGCGCCGGTTTGAAAGTGCAGGTTATCGAGGCTCAGCCAACCTTCGGCGGCGGAGCTCGCAGCGCGGTCGACTGCGCATTCCCCGGAATTGTGCATGACGTGTGTTCGGCCGTGCACCCGTTGGCGCTGGCGTGCGCGTTTTTCGCCGAGTTCGACTTGGCCGCACGGGACGTGATGTTAGCCGTACCCGACATCTCGTATGCCAACCCGCTACCGGACCGGCCCGCGGCGATCGCATACCGTGATCTGACCCGCACCTGCGCCGAGTTGGACAACGGCACATCCTGGCGCCGGCTGCTCGGCCCACTGGTAGCAAGCTCCCGTGGCGTGGTTGAGTTCCTGCTCGGCGACAAGCGTTCGGTGCCCGGTTCGTTACTTTCCGTCGCGCAGCTGGGACCGCGGATGCTGGCCCAGGGCACCCCAGCGTGGTGGTCACTAGCCGGCGAGGATGCTCGTGCGTTGTTCACCGGTGTTGCCGCTCACGCTATTTCGCCCATGCCGTCGCTGGTCTCCGCAGGTGCCGGGCTAATGCTGGCAACGCTGGCCCATTCGGTGGGCTGGCCGATCCCGGTGGGCGGCAGCCAAGCTATTGCCGACGCACTGATCGCCGATCTGCTCAGTCACGGTGGTGAGCTGACGGCAGGCGTCGAGATCAACGACCCCCCTGGCGGTGTCGTCGTCTTCGACACCGCACCAACCACGCTGCTTCCCATCTACCGGGACACGATCCCCGGTCGGTACGCTAAGGCGCTGCAGCGCTACCGATTTGGCTCAGGCGCGGCCAAGGTGGACTTCGTGCTCAGCGACGAGATCCCATGGTCCGATCCCCGGCTAGCGCGGGCACCGACGCTGCACCTTGGCGGTACCCGGGGGCAGATGGCGCAGGCTGAGGCCGACATCGCGGCCGGTCGCCACGCCGAGTGGCCGATGGTGCTGGCCGCTTGTCCGCATGTCGCCGATCCCGGTCGCGTCGATTCAACCGGTCGCCGTCCCTTCTGGACCTACGCTCACGTACCGGCGGGGTCTGCGGTCGATGCGACTGAGACTGTGACGCGGGTCGTGGAACGGTTCGCGCCGGGATTCCGCGACGTCGTCGTGGCGGCCCGTTCGGTGCCCGCCGCCCGGATGGCCGACCATAACGCCAACTACGTGGGCGGCGACATCGCAGTGGGCGCCCATTCGGTCTGGCGCGCGATCGCCGGCCCCGCGCTGCGGCTGAACCCTTGGAGCACACCTATTCCCAAGGTCTACTTGTGTTCGGCGGCTACCCCGCCCGGCGCAGGCGTCCATGGCATGTGCGGCTATTACGCCGCGCGCACCGTGTTGCGCCGCGAGTTCGGCATCACCGACATGCCTAAGCTGACGCCATGACGAAACTCGCGATCATCTATTACTCGGCCACCGGTCACGGCACCACGATGGCGCGGCGCGTCGCCGCGGCGGCCGAGGCGGCCGGCGCTGAGGTCAGGGTGCGCCCTGTCACCGAAACCCGCGACCCGCAATCGTTCGCGCACAACCCAGCTTGGACGGCGAACTATGAAGCGACCAAGGAACTTCCGGTCGCCACCGGCGAGGACATGGTGTGGGCCGACGCGGTGATTTTCGGGTCCCCCACCCGGTTCGGCTCAGTGGCAGCGCAATTGCGCGACTTCCTGGACTCGCTGGGCGGGCTGTGGGCCGAAGGCAAGTTGGCCGACAAGGTTTATGCCGCCTTTACCTCCTCAAATACGCTGCACGGCGGCCAGGAGAGCACCTTGCTCACTCTGTACGTCACCTTGATGCATTTCGGCGGCATCATCGTGCCGCCGGGATACACCGATCCGTTGAAGTTCGTGGACGGCAACCCTTACGGGGTTGGCCTGGTCGCGACCCACGACAACATCCACGAGTTCGACGACGCTACCGGAGCGGCGCTGGAGCACTTGGCGCGCCGGGTGGTGTCGGTCGCCGAACGCACCGCGACACTGTAGCTACCGTGATGACACGCCGAAGAAGTCCACGATAACTACAGTTTCGACGCGACGGCGCTAGGCCGTCTCGGTGATGGGGCGGTCGACCCAGCTCATCAGGTCGCGCAGCTTCTTGCCGGTGACCTCGATGGGATGCTCGGCGTTCTCTTTGCGCAGCTGCTCGAGTTGCTTATTGCCGCCCTCAACGTTGGCGACCAGCTTCTTGACGAAGTCGCCGTTCTGGATGTCGCGCAGGATCTCGCGCATCCGGTCCTTGGTGCCGGCGTCGATGACGCGCGGGCCCGACAGGTAGCCGCCGAACTCCGCGGTGTCGGACACCGAGTAGTTCATCCGTGCGATGCCACCCTCATACATCAGGTCGACGATCAGCTTCAGCTCGTGCAGCACCTCGAAGTACGCCATCTCGGGCGGGTAGCCCGCCTCGACCATCACGTCGAAGCCGGCTTTGACCAATTCCTCAGTGCCGCCGCACAAGACGGCTTGCTCACCGAACAGGTCGGTTTCGGTCTCGTCCTTGAAGGTGGTCTTGATGACGCCGGCGCGCGTGCCGCCAATGGCCTTGGCGTAGGACAGCGCCAGCGCCTCACCGTTGCCGGTCGGGTCTTGGTCGACGGCGATGAGGCAGGGCACCCCCTTGCCGTCGACGAACTGGCGGCGGACCAGGTGACCGGGTCCTTTTGGTGCCACCATCGCGACGGTGACGTCAGCGGGCGGCTTGATCAGGCCGAAGTGAATGTTGAGTCCGTGCCCGAAGAACAACGCGTCACCGGCTTTGAGGTTGGGCTCGATGTCGCCTGCGAAGATCTCCGCCTGGGCGGTGTCGGGGGCCAGCAGCATGATCACATTGGCCCACTTGGCCACCTCGGCCGGCGTGTCGACCTCCAGGCCCTGCTCTTCGACCTTGGCCCGCGACCTGGAGCCCTCCTTCAGCCCGACGCGCACCTGCACGCCAGAGTCGCGCAGGCTCAAAGAGTGCGCATGGCCTTGGCTACCATAACCAATGACGCCGACCTTGCGGCCCTGAATGATCGACAGGTCGGCGTCGTCGTCGTAGAACATCTCTAATGCCACTGTTGAGTTTCTCCTTGTTAGTTACTTGGCAGTGCCGATACACCGCGGGCCGCGGGACAACGACACCATTCCGGATTGTGCGAGTTCGCGGATGCCGAACGGCTCCAATACTCGCAGCAGTGCCTCGAGCTTGCCGCGGTTACCGGTGGCCTCTACGGTCAGCGACTCCGGAGATACGTCAATCACGTTGGCGCGGAAGAGGTTTACCGCTTCGATCACTTGGCTGCGAGTACCCGCGTCGGCCCGCACCTTGATCAACGCCAATTCCCGGGACACCGAATGCTCGTCGTCCTGTTCGATGATCTTGATCACGTTGATGAGCTTGTTCAGCTGCTTGGTGACCTGCTCGAGCGGCGTCTCCTCACAGGAGACCACGATGGTCATCCGCGACATATTCTTTTGCTCGGTGGCCCCCACCGCTAAGGACTCGATGTTGAAACCGCGCCGGGAGAACAGCGCTGCCACCCGCGCCAGCACGCCGGGCTTGTCTTCGACCAACACCGACAAGGTGTGCGTTTTTGCGCTCATCACGCGTGCCCTTCGCTTTCGTCGTCGAACAGCGGACGGATGCCGCGGGCGGCTTGGATCTCGTCGTTGCTGGTGCCGGCCGCAACCATGGGCCACACTTGCGCGTCGGCGCCGACGATGAAGTCGATCACCACCGGGCGGTCGTTGATCGCCCGAGCCTGGTTGATCACGTCGACGACATCTTCTGCACGCTCGCAACGCAATCCGACGCAGCCCAGCGCCTCGGCCAGCTTCACAAAGTCCGGAATACGGTGCGAGTGAGTGGCCAGGTCGGTTTGCGAGTAGCGCTCCGCGTAGAACAGGCTCTGCCACTGCCGCACCATGCCCAGGTTGCCGTTGTTGATCAGCGCGACCTTGATCGGTACGCCCTCGATCGCGCAGGTGGCCAATTCCTGGTTGGTCATCTGGAAGCAGCCGTCGCCGTCGATCGCCCACACTTCGGTGTCCGGCCGGGCGAGCTTGGCGCCCATGGCCGCCGGGATAGCGAATCCCATGGTGCCCAGCCCGCCGGAGTTCAGCCAGGTGCGCGGCTTTTCGTATTTGATGAACTGCGCCGCCCACATTTGATGCTGGCCGACGCCGGCGACGTAGACGGCGTCCGGGCCGGCGATCTCGCCCAGCTGCTCGATCACATACTCCGGGCTCAGGCTGCCGTCGCTTTGCGGCCCGTAGCTCAGCGGATATGTCTTGCGAACGCCGTCCAGATACGTCCACCAGTCGCTGATATCCAGGTTGCCGGGAATTTCGTAGTGGCGCAGCATCGCGATGAGATCGGTGATAGCGGCTTTGACGTCGGCCACGATCGGCACGTCGGCGTTCCGGTTTTTGCCGATCTCGGCCGGATCGATGTCGGCGTGGATGACTTTGGCCTCCGGAGCGAACGAATCAAGCTTGCCGGTGACCCGGTCATCGAAACGGGTGCCGAGCGCGATCAGCAAGTCGCTGCGCTGCAGCGCTGCCACGGCGGCCACGGTGCCGTGCATGCCGGGCATGCCGAGGTTCTGCCGGTGGCTGTCCGGAAAGGCCCCGCGGGCCATCAGCGTGGTGACCACCGGGATGCCGGTCAGTTCGGCCAGCTCGCGGAGCTGTTCGGTCGCCTCGCCGCGGATCACGCCGCCGCCGACATACAGCACCGGCTTGCGCGCAGCGGCGATCAGCTTGGCGGCGGCACGAGTCTGGCGGTTATGCGGCCGGGTGTTGGGCTTATAGCCGGGCAGATCCATCCGCGGCGGCCAGCTGAAGGTGCATTGGCCCTGCAGCACGTCCTTGGGGATGTCAACCAACACCGCGCCCGGCCGTCCCGACGCCGCAATGTGGAACGCCTCGGCGAGCACTCGGGGAATTTCGTCACCGGAGCGGACCAGGAAGTTGTGCTTGGTGATCGGCATCGTAATGCCGGAGATATCGGCTTCCTGGAAGGCGTCTGTCCCGATTAACCCGCGGCCGACCTGACCGGTGATGGCGACCACCGGGATCGAGTCCATTTGGGCGTCGGCCAGCGGCGTTACCAGATTGGTGGCGCCGGGACCCGACGTTGCCATGCACACCCCGACCCGGCCGGTGACGTGGGCGTAGCCGCTGGCTGCGTGGCCCGCGCCCTGCTCGTGGCGGACCAGCACGTGGCGCAGTTTCTGGGAGTCGAACAGCGGGTCGTACACCGGCAGGACGGCGCCGCCCGGAATCCCGAAGATGACGTCGACGTCGAGTTCCTCCAGCGACCGGATCACCGCCTGCGCGCCAGTAAGTTGTTGCGGGGCAACATGTTTGGGTAGCGGCGCCGGAGGCTCGGCGCCGTTCGCCGCGCCCTGCGATGTCGGTGAGTCTGGCTTCGTCGGTGCGCTCACTGTGGTGTCAGTCCTTAGTCGGTGGAAATCTGGTTGGTGGGCAACAAAAAACCCCCGTCAGCTCAGCTGCACGAGGGTTGCGCGTTGGTGCTCGATGTGACCTAGTCAGGCACCAACGCGCCGACCAAGTACTACAAGCATTCTGGGGAGCATTCCAAGCTCTCCGGCGGTATTCATAGCATCTGACGGTAGCCTTCGCACAGCTCAACCGTCAAATCCGGGTGCCGCAGAGTCGCGAGCTTGAGTGTGCGCGCACGGCTCCTGGTGTGCTTCCAGGGTGACGACACGCCGCCTGACAGCAGCCGTCAGCACGCACTCGGTGCAGCACCGCCGAAACCTGGGCGGGTGGAAGGATATGAGGGTGGTTACTGGCTCACCGGTGGTGATCAAAGTGTCACCGATCGCGCACCTGGCTGTGGGATTCGCGACCCTGGGATTGCTGATACCCGTGCTGGCTTGGCCGCCGAGTTTGCCGTTGCTGCTCATACCAGGGCTTTTGTCGGCATTGATTGTCAGGCTGCGCACTGTTGCTGACAACCAGGGATTAACTGTGCGAACGCTGTTCGGTAGTCGGGCGGTGCGCTGGCAAGACATCGAGGGGCTGAGGTTCCACCGCGGATCGTGGGCGCGTGCCCGACTCAAAGACGGGTCAGAATTACGACTGCCCGCGGTCACCTTCTCGACCCTGCCCCAATTGACCAAAGCCAGCTCAGGCCGGGTTCCCAACCCTTACCGGTAATGGTGATCGCAAGCGCGGCGTAGCCGGGCGCAGCGGGTCGCCACGATCTGACCGACCGCTCAGGCCAGTGGGTTCACGCCATTGAGCAACACCCAGACGGTGATCCCTGCGGCGATGCCGGCTAACAACGCTACAAACGACCCGATAAAAGGCCGACTGGCCCAGCCGCGGCCCGCATCCAGGCCGTAGCGGCCGGGACCGCTCAATATGACGGCAACAGCCATTACCGCCAGGGAGATTTGGTATTCGTACCCGTCGGGCAGGAAGTAGCTGAAGTGCGAACGCGATCGCGCCGAGACTGTTGCGAGCAGGCCGTTGATCAGGAATGCCAGGGCACCCGCCGCGGCCAACGGGGTGAACAAACCCAGCACCAATAGCACCCCGGCGACGATCTCACCGCCGGCACCCACGTAAGCCAGGATATCCGCATGCTGATAGCCGACGTCGGACAGTGAGTTCTTGAATCCGGTTACCCCCGAGCCGCCCCACCAGCCGAACAGTTTTTGCAATCCGTGCGCGACCAATACCGCGCCCAGACCAACCCGCAGTATCAGCAGACCGAGATTCTGCGTGCCGCGCCGACCGGCGGCGCGTACTCGATCGTCATCGTCGGCGATATCGAGCCTCGCGGGCACGGCCGGCAGCTGCCGCCCCGCCTGCTGCGGCTGGACGTAAGGCAGCGGCTCCTGTTGGTCGATCAAGTGATATCCCGAGTTAACGACACCGGAATTGGTCGGGTCGTAGGGCGGGATGATTGTGGTCGTCCCGGTGCTTCCAGAATCGCCTGCGTATCTGGCGGGGATCAAGTCTTCTTCGGGGTCGACCAGGCTAGCCGAGACGGGACTCCCTGGGGCTGGCCCGGGAAAACCGTCCGGGCGCTGCCAATGTGATTCATTCGAACTGGTCACTCGTGCCAGGGTAAGGGCATTTGGCCATGAATTTGGGATTTGAGCGGCACTTTCGCCCGTTAAATCCGCACTTCGCCGCTACAAACCCCGCAGCAGCCCCACCGAAAGCCCGCCGACCGCCGCAAATCGGCTGCCGAGGAGCAAATTGCCTATTACAGAGGCGATGCCGGGGCCGTAGGTGGCGATGGCACGGACAGAGTCCGTAGCCTGTCGATCATGCGGATACGGCGAACGGTTCGGTGCGCGCTCGCTGCCGGGTGTACGGCGGTGCTGGTGTCGAGCGGTTGCGCGCGGTTCAACGACGCCCAGTCGGAACCCTTCACCACGAACCCGGAACTGCGGCCCCAGCCCAGTTCGACTCCTCCCCCGCCGCCGCCGCTGCCGCCCACACCATTTCCCAAGGCATGCCCCGCGCCGGGCGTCATGCAGGGCTGTCTGGAGAGCACCAGCGGCCTGATCATGGGCATGGACAGCAAGACGGCACTGGTGGCCGAACGCACGACGGGTGCCGTCAAGGAGATCTCGATCAGCGCCGAACCCAAAGTGAAGATGGTGATCCCCGTCGATCCGGCCGGTGATGGCGGCTTGATGGATATTGTGCTGTCGCCCACCTACTCACAGGACCGGCTGATGTACGCCTACATCAGCACACCCACGGACAACCGGGTTATCCGCATCGCCGACGGCGACGTCCCCAAAGACATCCTGACCGGGATTCCGAAAGGTGCTACCGGCAACACCGGCGCACTCATCTTCACCAGCCCCACCACGCTGGTGGTAATGACCGGGGACGCGGGGAACCCGGCGATGGCCGCCGACCCCAATTCGTTGGCCGGCAAGGTCTTGCGTATCGAGCAGCCCACCACCATCGGACAGGCACCGCCGACGACTGCGCTGACCGGCGTTGGCTCGGGCGGCGGCATGTGCATCGATCCCGTCGACGGCTCGCTGTATATCGTCGATCGCACCCCCGGCGCGGACCGGTTGCAGCGGATCACCAAGAAGTCGGAGATCTCCACGGTGTGGACGTGGCCGGACAAGCCGGGGGTGGCCGGGTGCGCGGCCATGGACGGCACCGTGCTGGTTAATTTGATCAATACCAAGCTGACGGTGGCGGTCCGGCTTGCGGCGTCAACGGGTGCGGTCACCGGTGAGCCCGACGTCGTGCGCAAGGACACTCATGCGCACGCCTGGGCGTTGCGGATGTCACCGGACGGCAACGTGTGGGGCGCTACGGTCAACAGGACCGCCGGGGACGCGGAGAAGCTCGACGACGTGGTGTTTCCGTTATTCCCGCAAGGCGGCGGGTTCCCACGCAACAGCGACGACAAGACCTAAACTCTCTCGGCGGTCAAACGATACGGGGGCTGTCCCGCGATTACAGGGGCCGCCGCGGGTCGGGGCCTTGTTTGTCTTTGCCTCGGGTGTGGCGCGATTGCCACGGCTCAGGATGACGTGATCGCGTTACGGCATATCGAGGGTGAACCTCACGCCGTATCGGCGTGTCACTTCACTGGGTGCATAGAACCGCCGTGTCGGCTCCTCCTGGCCGGGGTCGAGATCGAGATCAAGATCCGAGAGGTAAAGCAGTTCTTCGGAGCACTCGGGGGCCCACACTGCGACGGGCTCCAGCAGGTAGCACACGTGATCCCCGACATCGCTACGACTCGCAGTCCTACCCACGAACCACGCGACCGCTTCGTCGAGCATCGGCATCCCATACGGGCCGGCGCGCCACGAGCAGTGGGCGAATTTGTCGAGCTCATCCCCGGTTTGACTGCCGAACAGTTCGGCCAGGGCGCGCTGGCGCTGCGACAGGACGTGCACCGCCAGGTGCTGAGATCGGCTCGCCACCTCGCAAATGTGGTTACTTCTGGACATGCCGACCATGAAACTCGGGGGCTGCACGCTCGTCTGGGTGGCGAAGCTAACCAGACAACCCGACGGTTCACCATCGGCCTGGGTGGTCACCACGAATACCGGGGAGTCCAGCATCGTCATCAGGTCATCGAACGATTCAGCGATCACCTCAACATCATGAATTGCCACGACGTGTTTCGATACTTTTCGTAGCGATTTCGTAGAGACCAGTCCACGAACCTGCAGCCGGGCTAGCTCTGACCGCAGGCCGCCAATACCAGTTCGCGCACCCGGGCCGCATCAGCCTGACCGCGGGTAGCCTTCATCACCGCGCCGACGATCGCACCCGCTGCTGCCACCTTGCCGCCGCGGATCTTTTCGGCCACATCAGGATTGGCAGCCAGCGCCGCGTCGACGGCGGCCTGGGTCAGCGAGTCGTCGCGGACCAGCGCCAGCCCGCGAGCGGTCATCACCTGCTCGGGTTCGCCTTCACCAGCCAGCACCCCTGCCACGACCTCGCGGGCCAGCTTGTTGGATAGCTTGCCTGCCTCGACTAATGCCACGACCGCCGCCACCTGCGCGGGGGTGATGGGCAGTTCGCCCAACCCGACGCCGGCCTCATTGGCCTTCTGCACCAGAAAATTTCCCCACCAGGCGCGCGCATCCTGACTGGACGCTCCGTGTTTGACCGTGTCGGCCACAAATTCGACTGCACCGGCGTTGACCAGGTCGCGCATCACCTCATCGGAAATGCCCCACTCCTGCTGAATCCGCTTGCGTGTCAACCACGGTAGCTCGGGTATGGTCTGGCGCAATTCTTCGACCAGCTCGCGACTGGGCGCCACCGGCTCCAGGTCGGGTTCTGGGAAATACCGATAGTCCTCTGCGGTTTCTTTGACGCGGCCGGGGCTGGTGTACCCGGACTCATGAAAGTGCCTGGTCTCCTGGGTAATCTGGCCGCCGGCCCGCAGGATGGCTGCTTGGCGCTGCATCTCATAGCGGACAGCTACTTCAACGCTTTTGAGCGAGTTGACGTTTTTGGTTTCCGTTCTGGTTCCGAATTCCTTTGCGCCCCTTGCCTTTAGCGACACGTTCGCATCGCAACGCATCGACCCCTGGTCCATCCGGACGTCGGATACATCGAGCGCGCGCAACAAGTCTCGCAACGCTGTCACATACGCCCGAGCTACCTGCGGCGCCCGTTCCCCGGCACCCACAATGGGCTTGGTAACGATTTCGATCAGCGGCACGCCAGCACGGTTGTAGTCGATGAGGGACGTCGTCGCGCCGTGAATGCGGCCGGTCTCACTGCCGATGTGGGTCAGCTTGCCGGTGTCTTCCTCCATGTGGGCCCGCTCGATCTCCACCCGCCACGTGGTGCCGTCGTCCAGTGGCGCTTCGAGGTAGCCGTTAACGGCGATCGGCTCGTCATACTGCGAAATCTGGTAATTCTTAGGCATGTCGGGGTAGAAGTAATTCTTCCGGGCAAACCGGCACCAGGAAACGATCTCGCAGTTAAGCGCCAACCCGATGCGGATCGCCGACTCGACCGCAGCCCGGTTAAGCACAGGAAGCGACCCCGGCAAGCCCAGACAGACCGGACACACCTGAGTGTTGGGCTCGGCACCAAACGTCGTAGCGCAGCCGCAGAACATCTTGGTGGCCGTCGACAACTCAACGTGCACTTCCAAACCCAGCACCGGATCAAAGCGTTCGATGACCGCGTCGTAATCCAGCAGGTCGATCCCGGCAACCGTCATGC
>NZ_VTZN01000339.1 GCF_008370645.1 Mycobacterium simiae | reverse complement strand
TCCGCGGCGTCGCCACCGCGGCCAGCGACACCCTGTCGGTGTGACGGATCTGGTGGTGTCCTAGCTGCTATGTAGGCAGGTTTGTCGAGGGGGCATGGGGAAGCGGCGCCCATGACCGTCGTCGTGGACGCCGATTCGGTTGCCGTGGGAACTTCGCGCGGGTGGTGACGAGCGTGTCGGTGTCGACGCGTTGTCAGTCAGGTCTGATGTTCGCGGGTTGGTTGCCAACAGGGCGGACTGTTCCGGCTGGAGCGGATCGCAGGTCTAAACGTCGAGCGTGATCAGCGTGATCTCAGCCCGTTGGGATTACTCATTGTTACCACCGCCTCTACTAGCGCTGCGGCGACATCCCACCGGTCGCTCAACAGGCGGCCTACTACGCTCAAGCTCGGAGACCAGCCGCCGGCTGAATCTCACATCAGGAAGTCTCCGGACTCACCGGGTTCAGCCCTCACTCGTCAATGCACTCTAATTCACGAAGGCCGTTTTGGCGGGCGGTGTGAGAGCGGTCAGATATTTCCCCAGGTTTGGCATTTCCAAACATTTGCCGGTGATCTTGGAGTGTCACTGTCACGAGCTGCAGGGAACAACGCGACGTTGTGGCGTCACAACGTAATGGCGGCTACTCAAGGCCTCGTGGGCGGTGAATCATCACCGATATACACCATTCATCTCACCGAGAGGCTGAAATGGTCGCGGTTGCTAACGACCGGCATTGTCTTCTTGGTTGGCGCGCATTGGGGCTGATGTGGATGCGGGTGGGCGCTTTGGCCGGCAGTGCCAGGGGGCTCGGTTGCAGCAGCGCGCTCGCCCTAAGAATGATTTGCCGCGGTCTGGCCGGTATGCCTGGGGGGGTGTGATGGTGGCTTCGGTCGGGACGGCTGTGCTGTTGTTCGGGTTGATGGTGGTGTTGCCGTCGGTGGTGGCGGCTGTGGAATGCGCGCCGGCGGCGCGGCTGTGCGACAAGGCCAATCCTGGTCAGGTGTTGTTGTCGAATGTGACCCGGGTGATGGCGGGTCGTGGCGGTGAGCATACGTTTCGCTCGGTGGGTGATCTTGAGCTGAAGGCCAACAGATGAGTACCGCGGCGACGACACAAACCTACTTATTGAACGCGATGGTAATTGGCTGTTCTCGGCAGGCGGAAGCCGCGAATCGCCACATCGCGTGCGGAGTCGTCAAGAAGTCCAAGAAGGTGGTGTGGCGGCAAGGCGCGGCGGAGCGCCGCACGAGTCCTGTTGCGGGCCCGGGTACTAAGAGCCGCACCCCATGAGCGAACAACGGCGCAGACCCCAAACTCACGCGCGGGCCGAAGGATCGACCAGTGCGGTTGCTCACGCTCAGCATCCTTTACGAAGGAAAGTGAGATTGTCGCGCGGCGAGTGGATTTCCGATCCCGAATTCGAAAACTCCTCCCACGCGCGCACTCCCGTAGTGTGGGTGACCATCAATCAAAGAGAAATCCTCAACTGCGGTTGCCAGACAGAAGTACCACTGAATTCGATTTCACACCGGGCCGACGGGAGCAAGTGGGTTTCCTGGAATCGGTCCACGTCGTCAGCGCTGACGCTGCCTGAACTTACCCGGGCATGCACACTAAACGATTAGAGACCGTAATGCGCATCGCAATAATTGGCGCCGGACCGGCGGGACTCGCCGCAGCGATCCGGCTCCGTGAGCGAGGATACAACGACGTAAAAATTTATGAGAGCGCAGATCGTGTCGGTGGAAAGGCAATGACAGTCGAGATTGACGGCCGCCATTACGACTTGGGTGCGGTTCTCCTCGGCCAAAGGTATCCACATACTCTAGCTCTGGCGCGCAAATATGATATTCCGCTAATCCCACGAGCCGGCCGACGTGCCGTAATCGATCTGGAGACCGGTCGATGGATGGATATCATCGAGGCACTGAAGTCGCGATATTCCCCGCGCGAATACTTGACCGCGACTGCGCGCGCATGCCGGTATGTGAAGCGGTATCGCAAATACTTTGACACGCCGGGGTTTGCGTTCACAAACTCTCCCGAAGTCGAGGACCTACGGCGCGAAATCTCTATGCCCATATCAGAGTGGGCACGTCGAAAGAATGTAGAGCCAATGCTAGCGCGATGGGAGCCCGCCATTCTAGGTATGGGCTATGGCCCCTACAACTCGATCGCT
>NZ_VTZN01000338.1 GCF_008370645.1 Mycobacterium simiae | reverse complement strand
TAGCCGAACGCAGCCAAATCCCATACGTCCTTTGTTCTTTCGGTTTCTGGATTCAGCGTGCCTCGGCGCAGGTAACCAGCGAAGCTGTTCATCAGCCCTCGGTAGGCTACGTTGAGTCCGGTGGTGTCGGCGTCGGCGATGCTGGCGACCCGCTGGCGGCGCAGTTCGCTGCACAGCGCGGTGAGCTGAAAGTCGTCGAGTTTGCGTCCGGACTTGATCCGCTCCCGCACGCCGTAGAGCACCTGCGCGACGACCAGCGGCGGGAGGCCTCGCAGGCTGACTTTTCCCGGTTCCTTGGACGCGGTGGCGGTCAACCACCACACCCGCTCGTCGGTGTCGGTGTCATGGGCGTTCCTGCGCTTGGCGTGCCACCGCTGCTCGTGTGCGCTGCAATACGATCCGCGCGTCGCCTTGCGGCGTCGGGTGCATGCGGCCACCAAGCACGGACCCGTATCGGGCAACGCGATCACCGATGGGTGTGCCAGGAAGTCCTCGATCGATACGCCCAAGACGCGCTGCTGATGTCGATGCGCCTCACAGAGGCGGTGTTGAGACGATCCCCAACTCCGCTCGCATCCGGTGACCACGCACGGCCCGGGCTGGTCACGATCGCGGGGCGGCATCTTGTCAATATCGTCGAGGCCCAGACCGTGCCTGGCCAGACGGCTCCGGCAGCCTTGGCAGATCCGCGAAACACCGCGTGCAGTGAACTCACACCCTGGTGCACGACAGACAGGGCGACCCAGCAAGGGATGGTCCGCCGGCAACGAGAGAACCAACGTTTCAGCGTCCCAACCAATTTCGGAAAGGAACTGGTCACTCAACTGGCTCTGAAGCCGGTTCAGTTCATGGTGCGGCTCGATCAACGACGCCTCGACGGCGACCTTGGCGACCGCCGGGCTCACCGCGTCGCTCCGTGCTGCTCGCGCGGTGTAGGGACACGTTCTATCGCATCGCGCAGACGGCAGGGATCAGGATGCACATAGACCTGTGTCGAGGACACGCTCGCATGACCGAGCAGCTGCTGGACCTCATCGAGCGACCCGCCAGCATCCATCAGATTGCTGCCGAACGCATGCCGCAATTGATGTGGCGTCACCCGCCGACCCAGGCCAGCCCGCTTGCACAGGTCCGTGATCAATGCGTTGATCGCATCCGGCGACATCGGAGAGCCGATCGGCTCACGAAACAGATTGACGAACAGAAAGTCGCTGTCACGCGCCCGCGGCACCGCAAACCGCTCGAAGTCGTAAACGTCAAAGGCTTGCACCGCAAGAAAATCCAACGGCACATGCCGACACCGACGCGATTTAGCCCACGCCCCGTTCGGGTTGTCGCGGCGCACCACATGCAGGTGGGCCCGCTTGACTGGGCACCCCAGCACCGTCGAGTCGGGCAGCAGATGCAAGTCGCTGCGCCGCAGCCCGATCAGCTCGCCGCGGCGCAGACCCGCCCGCGCCAGCAGCAACACGATCAAGCGATCCCGCGTCGAGCGGCAGGCCCGAAGCAGCGCCACAATCTCCTCATCGCTAGCGCGATCAACAGGGGCGTCTCGCTCATGCAGCCGATGCAGCGGTCGCAACCTCCAGGCCCGTCGCGCCTCCTCACCCTTGGCCTCAACCGGCACATCGCGGTCGTCGGCGAGTTCATAGAGCAGCTGCGCCACGCCCTCGTCAACGCGACCCCTGGTGGCTGCGAACACCGCGAACCCGCGCACCGCCACCAAAATCCCGTTGATCCGACGCGCACCGCGAACTCCCGCCACACCCGGGCCTACGGCGATGACCGCATCATCAGAACCGGCCGGCGAATGCCGCAGCCACGTGATGAACAAGCCCAAATACGACAGACCCGTCACCCAGTCCCGGCCAGTGCGTTGACACCAGCGCAAATACAGGACGATCCCGCCCGCATACGCCTTCGTCGTCGACTCCGCACGATCCTGACCAAACCGCACATGCCGCAGAAACGCGTCGGCGTCGCCAACTACCTCCAGGTCGTCATCGAGAACCGTCCAATACCGAACACCCGACGGCAACGTCACCGGAAAGGCTCGCACCCCAGTCCTCCTGTTCACATGGCGACCAACAACTACCAGCCACGTGAACAACACCCCCAGAGACACGCCGCAGAACCCTCAACGGCCCGGCCTGATGCGACGTCCCACCACGCCAGGCCGACCCCAAGAGAAGAAGA
>NZ_VTZN01000337.1 GCF_008370645.1 Mycobacterium simiae | reverse complement strand
CCTGTCTCCTTATTTCCTGGACTCACAAACTGGGACTACTCATGCAGTTTGACCGATACCAAAGCCGCCTTTCGATCGTGGAAGAACGACAATCATCCCTTTCTCTCTCTCAACCGGCCGCCGGAGAAGTCGGTACTACCCTACCGGTGCGTGGTACCTCAAAGCGAGGCTCCGCATTCTCGGCTTCCCACTCGCGCCACGCCGCCCACTCATCCCACTCCTCCGCGGCTGGGTCGGTCGCTTCCGGATCCACCGCACCGGGCACAACGGCGGTCACGGCCGCCTCATCCTCTTTCGCCCAGTGGTCATAGTCATCCGGCGGAACGGCCGTACCCCAACTAAGCGGAACTGACAACCCGCCCAGCATCCCCGACTCACCCCGCTTCGCCGCCACCGCGTCGGGCGGCAACGGCGGACCAAGAGGCAAAAGCACGCTGTCCCCTTCCAGTACGGATTTAAAAACTTATGACTCGATGGCCACAAACAACCACCAAGCACTCCGCATCGTATGACAATGCGGGCGTCAATACTGCCATTTTCAGATATCTGTGGGCGCAGACAGGACAGTCCGCCTCAGGACGACGTCGTCCACGTCGCGCAGGCGTCACCAGATTGTCCCATTGCCGCCAGCGCGCCGCCAAGCTGGCGGGCCAGACAGGCGCGACCGGGCAGCAGCCACGTGGCCATATCTTTGGCAAAGCAATGCATTCACATTCGTTGGACGTGCTTCAGCAGATTCCGCTGGGAATCCCGCGAACCGGCACGGACTCCTGAACTGGCGTCGCCTGCGGATAAGGCACCCGGTAGGGCAGCCCCTCGTTGAGAAACCCTAAAACCGCGTTGGGCACACATTTGGCGATCTTCGGCAGTTGACGAACCGGGTGGCCCAAGTTGGGTGGTGACGGGTTAGGCGGGGCGGCGAAGTTGAATGTTGACGTCATGTCCCCGGTCACGCCGGCCCGCCACGCGGTCAGATTGGGCACCGGAACCCCGAAACGCTTGCCGATGAGTTGTAACTGTGAGGTGTGGTCGAACCGATCGTGAACCATCAGCCCGCCGCAGCTGTAGGGCGAGATGACGAAGCAGGGAACCCGATAGCCGAGGCCGATTGGCCCACGGATGCCGCCGGAGCCGTCGACCTTGTCGATGTCAACGCTGTTGGGAATCCACTCGCCGGGCGTGCCCTGCGGAGCCGTCGGTGGGGTGACGTGGTCGAAAAACCCGCCGTGTTCGTCGTAGGCGATGATCAGCGCGGTTTTCTCCCATACCGCGGGGTTGCGAAGCAATGCCCGGATTAGATTGACAATCGTCCAGGCACCCACCGCAATCGGGAAGGAGGGATGTTCGGACTCTACGGTCAGCGGGACGACCCAGGAGACCTGTGGCAGCCGGTTGTTCATGATATCGAGGACGAAGTCTCCGGGGTAGGTCGGAGCAATTCCGTAGCGGGCCAGGTCCGATCGGGGATCCCCGGCCTGCTTGAAACTCCCAATGTAGCCGTTGCGGCTCAACGTGGTGTCGTTGAGCGGGCCGAGCAATTTGCTGTTGTAGACCTTCCAGCTGATTCCGGCGTCGCTGAGGTTCTGCGGCATGAGGCGCCAACTGAAGGTCAATTTCGGCTGAATGGACGGCTCGACTATCTGCGGTCCGCCTTGATCACCGTCGGGGTTGACAGTGCCGCTAATCCAATACAGCCGATTCGGCATCGTCCCGCCCAAGAGCGAAGAATGGTAGTGGTCACAAATGGTGAACGTGTCGGCCAGCAGGTAATGGATCGGTATGTCTGGACGAGCATAGTAACCCATCACCACAGGAGTATTCGCCACGGATCGGGTCCTGGCTTGCGCAGCAAGCCAGCCATCGTTGGCACCGCCGTTCCATGACAAATGGGCAGCTATCCATTGGTGGTCAGGGTCATTGACACATTCGCCGACTCCGTTGGGACCCCGGGTCGTATCGATGCGGTAGGGTAACGTAATTCCGGCAGGGTCAATCGCTTGAGTCTGCGGATTCCATCCCTGCTGCTGGAATAGCGGTGTCGGGGTGTCGAAACCGTTCACTCCGGAGAGCGTGCCGAAATAGTGATCGAATGACCTGTTCTCCTGCAAGCACAAGACGATGTGTTCGATGTCGGTCAGCCGGCCCGAACACGAGCCGGCCGCATAAGCCTTTTCAATCACCGGAGCGGCCCAGTCGGTGAGAAACGCCGCCGCGCCTG
>NZ_VTZN01000336.1 GCF_008370645.1 Mycobacterium simiae | reverse complement strand
GTCAACACCTTCGCGTTCAACGCCGTCCGGCGAGATGCGCCGCTATGTGAAGATCGCCGATGCCGCTGACTACCTGAAAGTCACCGATCGCACGATCAGACAAATGATCGCGGATGGCCGCCTGACCGGCTACCGCAGCGGCGGCCGGCTAGTGCGCCTCGATCTGAACGAGATCGACGCCGCGATGCGCCCTTTCGGCGGTGCGGCCTAAATGACTACCGCACGAAAAAGGCCGGCCCCGACAGACCGGCCAATTCCACACCGCACCAACGGCTCCACCAATCCTACTGGCTTGCTCGGACTTCAGCGCCACGACCCGCTGACCGCCGAGGACCGCGCCGACCTCGACGTGCTGATCGCCGCGGCTGAGCGCGGATACCGGCTGGCGACCCGCTGTCTGCGGTGTGGGCAGTGGCTGGTGGCGCCGAGTAGCGTCCGACGCCACCTGGGTCCGGTCTGCGCCGCGAAGGCGGCCGCCGATGCCTAGCCAGACCGCCTATGAGCGGATCATCGGTGCGCTGCGCGACCGCGGCAGCAAAACGAATGAGCGGCGAGATAAGGCTCAGTGCCCGGCCCACGACGACGACCAGCCGTCCCTGTCTATCAGCCCTCGCCGCGACGGCAAGGGCATCGTGATCAAGTGCCATGCCGGATGCGACTACCAGACAGTGCTGACCGCGTTGGGGATGGCCCCGCGTGATTTGTTCGACGACGCCGGAATGCGCGGGATTTACTCTGCGAGAAGGGATTACCGCTACCCAGATGGCCGCGTCGTCCACCGTACACCCGGCAAAAAGTTCTGGCAGGAGAACGCCGAGGGTCGCCGCAGTCTGTTCCGCGCGGAGTTCGGCCAGGCCACAACCGTTTACGTCACCGAGGGCGAAAAAGACGTATTAGCAATTGAATCGGTCGGCGGCGCGGCCACCTGTTCGGCGATGGGCGCCGGCAAGGCCGACAAGTTCGACTGGGAGCCCTTGCGCGCCAAGGCCGTAATCGTCATCGCGGACAAGGATGAGCCGGGCCGTAAGCACGCCGCACAGGTCGCCGGGCTGCTACGCGGCATCGCGGCATCGGTGTCCATCGCCGAGTCCGCCGTGGGTAAGGACGCCGCCGACCATATCGCCGCGGGGTATGGGCTGGACGAACTGGTCCCAGCAGACGTCGTAGCCCGTGACGGTGGTGCTCCACAAAATGGTGCGGCACTACTCGACGATCTGCGGTCGGTCCTCACCAAGTATGTGGTGCTGCCGGATCAGCATGCGGGTGCCGCGGTCACGCTGTGGATTGCTGCCACCCACGCACTTCCCGCCTTCGAGTGCGCACCCCGTCTCATTGCCAGCAGCCCGGACAAGCGTTGTGGCAAGACACGATTGCTCGACATCATCACCGGCACCTGCCATCAGCCGCTCGCCACCGTGAATGCGACGGTTGCAGCCATCTTCCGGTCCATCGGCGCCGACCACCCGCCGACGTTGCTGATCGACGAAGCCGACACCCTGTTCGGGTCTAAGCGGGTTGCCGAACAGAACGAGGACTTGCGCGCGTTGCTCAACGCCGGCCACCAGCGTGGCCGCCCGGCTCTGCGCTGTGTCGGACCAAGCCAGATCCCCACCAAGTTCCCCACGTTCGCGATGGCCGCTCTAGCCGGTATCGGCGCGATGCCCGACACCATCACCGACCGCGGCGTCAACATCACTATGCGGCGGCGAACCACGGCTGAGAAGGTGGCCCAATTCCGTACCCGCCGCGATGGCCCGATCCTGCAAGCGGTGCGTGACAAGCTCGCTGCGTGGGCCGCGGAGCATCTCCAGGAATTGGCCAAAGTCGAACCGGATATGCCGGTGGAGGACCGCGCCGCCGACACTTGGGAGCCGCTGATCGCCGTCGCTGATGCCGCCGGCGGGCATTGGCCGGCAACTGCCCGTGCCGCTTGCGCTTTCCTGGCGAACCAGGCGGGTAGCGACGACGAGGAGCAGTCGTTGGGCGTCAAGCTGCTCGCCGATATCCGATCGGTGTTCGCTGAGCGTGGTGTTCCGTTTTTGCCGTCTGGGGACCTCGCGCACGAGTTGCGCCGCATCGAGGAATCACCATGGAACGACTTCGACCTCAATCCGAGCAAACTTGCCTTCCGGCTTAAAGCGTTCGGAATTAAGCCCCACCGCAACACGGTGGGCAGCATCCGCGGCTACAGCCGAGAAACGCTGTCCGACGCGTTCACGCGCTACC
>NZ_VTZN01000335.1 GCF_008370645.1 Mycobacterium simiae | reverse complement strand
ACTGCTTTGTGATCGTGGTCGGAGTAACTCTGGCCCTACGGGTGGTCGTCCACGGTTCGATCCGCGCTTTGTGGACAATCATCCTTGCGAACAAGAAGCACCTCGTCCTGCTCAACATTGCCACCGCCGCTGACTGGATCCTGTACTTCATCTCGGTCAAGATTTCTGACGGTTCGCTGGCTAATGCCCTGCTCTTCGGGGTAGCGCCCATCGCGGCACTCTTCTTTTCTCGTGAGCAGACTGGCCAAAAGACCGGCTACTCCCTGGTCATCCTGATGCTGCTGGCGCTGCTCGCGGCCACCTATGTAGAAGGCGCGTCAGGCAACCTCTATCTGGCCATCGCGACCGGCGTCCTGGCCGGCGTCGCGGTGGGCGCAGGGACCATCTCGATGAAGGGCCTGGGAGCCGACGGCGTCAAGGTGCTTGACGTGGTGCTGTTGCGCTACGCGATGACGATTCTTGCGACCATGCTGATCCTGTTCGCGATGGGCACACCGATGCACATCTCGGCTGCGCAGGGCCTAAACTCGGTCTGTATCGCGGCCGCGATGGTGTTGCTTCCCACCGTGCTCGTCCAGGCTGGCATCCGGCTGATCTCGGCGTTCAGCGCCGCAGTGATTTTCAGCTCCATCCCGGCACTGACCTACGTTGTGGCGCTCTTTGTGGGCGCTCCGTTCAGCCTCGCCCGGACCGCGATCTTCGTTGTGCTGTCTCTGGTCCTGCTTCGGATGAGCACCATCCAGAACCTCTAGCCAGCTAGACCAAATGCCCGAAGGCAGGCCCGAAGTCGGGCCCATGAGAACCAGAATCCAGTGCTTAGGAAGGAAATTTCCGTGCGTACAGAATACATCGACAATCCTCAAACCCTTGAACCCCGTCGAGAGGCTCGGCCCACCGGTCATGGTAATGAAAGCGCGCGATTACGGGATCGATATGAATAAATTCCAACACCAGTTGCGGGAAGCATATACTGATTACGAATCAGATATTTACCTACAGCAACAGCTCAAGATTGAGATGATCAAAGATACGATCCCGCGGAGCGAACTGCTCTCGACTCCAGATGCAATCTGGTCGGATATTTATACCGGGTCCGTTCAAGATTCGGCCTTTCCCGAGCTGTTTCCTTCGCTAACGCGGCAGGAGCTGTCGCGACTGAAAGGTGTCAAGTCTCCCAGAAGCCGCTTGATATCAGAGTTATCGCGTCGAGTGGAAATGCCGATTATCGGCGTAACTCGCGCAAGTTCAAGGAGTTGCCGGATGAGCTTTTTGACTCAACTCTCCGCATCCTGCTCGGCGCTGTAGCCGACATGGTAAAGAAAGCTGCGCCATCAGTCGTATGTATGAATATTGTTGTCCATCATACCTTGGTGCAGCGCTATCCGGGGCAAGTGTGCACAAATTCACCCGAAGGAATTCATCAGGATGGAATGGATTTTATCGTTTCCACCCTAGTGGTGCAGCAAGAAAATATCACTGGAGAGAAAAGCATAGTTTACCGTGGCAAAAAACTACTCCACGGTCATGCCTACCGTTTTCGAAAAGGAGCTATCGGACGGCGAGGGCATTTTTCAAGCCGACCGCGGAACCGATCTCTGGCACGAAGTCACAGCGATCAAAGCAATGGACGGCAATAAGCCGGCTTATCGTTCCTCGCTGGGTTTCGATGTTTCAGTGACACGGTGCGCTGCCTAGTGTCGCGTGTTGTTGATTGATTTACGTTTGATTTCTCCGATGAGTTGGTCAGCGGTCTTGCTCCAGGTGAACGGCTTAGCGCGTCGGTTGTAATTGTCGATGCAGGTGCGGATCGCGTCTTGCAGGTCGGTGATGTCGGTGAAGGTGCCGCGGCGGACGGCTTGGGGGGGTGATGGTGCTGCGGGCGACACGCCAGCTATCACCGGAAAAATCGCCGCCGACGCCTGCTACCCGCGCCACACCAACGCCGGGTTCCTGCCCTACCTCAAACTCATCGCCAAGGCCCACCCCCGAGTGCGGTTGTGCGCGTCTGCGACAACTACGCCACCCACAAGCAGCCGGCCGCATGCGCCTGGCTCGACAAGGACCCCAGAGTGACACCGCATTCCACGCCGACGAAGCTGCTCGTGGCTGAACATCGTCGAGGTCTTCTTCGGGTGGCAGCACACGCTGGTTCGGTGAAGGTGGCGGTATGCCATCGATCGCGAAGGGCCCTTTTCGGGGCGCTACCTGTCCTCCGCGGAGCGAGAACGATCGGGATTTTGCACGCCCAAGCTTGTGGGTACGCGAGATCGT
>NZ_VTZN01000334.1 GCF_008370645.1 Mycobacterium simiae | reverse complement strand
AAGCTACGTAATACGACTCACTAGTGGGGCCCGTGCAATTGAAGCCGGCTGGCGCCAAGCTTCTCTGCAGGATATCTGGATCCACGAATTCGCTAGCTTCGGCCGTGACGCGTCTCCGGATGTACAGGCATGCGTCGAACCCCGGATCCGGCCGTCCGCCGTGATCCATGCGGTAACCGCGTACGAGCAGACGGTGAACCAGGAGATTAACTTTCAAAAAAGCTTTAACAACCACGTGCGCACGCTTGTGGCGCGCGAGGAGGTGGCTATAGGACTGATGCATCTGTGGGACTTTGTAAGCGCGCTGGAGCAAAACCCAAATAGCAAGCCGCTCATGGCGCAGCTGTTCCTTATAGTGCAGCACAGCAGGGACAACGAGGCATTCAGGGATGCGCTGCTAAACATAGTAGAGCCCGAGGGCCGCTGGCTGCTCGATTTGATAAACATTCTGCAGAGCATAGTGGTGCAGGAGCGCAGCTTGAGCCTGGCTGACAAGGTGGCCGCCATTAACTATTCCATGCTCAGTCTGGGCAAGTTTTACGCCCGCAAGATATACCATACCCCTTACGTTCCCATAGACAAGGAGGTAAAGATCGAGGGGTTCTACATGCGCATGGCGTTGAAGGTGCTTACCTTGAGCGACGACCTGGGCGTTTATCGCAACGAGCGCATCCACAAGGCCGTGAGCGTGAGCCGGCGGCGCGAGCTCAGCGACCGCGAGCTGATGCACAGCCTGCAAAGGGCCCTGGCTGGCACGGGCAGCGGCGATAGAGAGGCCGAGTCCTACTTTGACGCGGGCGCTGACCTGCGCTGGGCCCCAAGCCGACGCGCCCTGGAGGCAGCTGGGGCCGGACCTGGGCTGGCGGTGGCACCCGCGCGCGCTGGCAACGTCGGCGGCGTGGAGGAATATGACGAGGACGATGAGTACGAGCCAGAGGACGGCGAGTACTAAGCGGTGATGTTTCTGATCAGATGATGCAAGACGCAACGGACCCGGCGGTGCGGGCGGCGCTGCAGAGCCAGCCGTCCGGCCTTAACTCCACGGACGACTGGCGCCAGGTCATGGACCGCATCATGTCGCTGACTGCGCGTAACCCTGACGCGTTCCGGCAGCAGCCGCAGGCCAACCGGCTCTCCGCAATTCTGGAAGCGGTGGTCCCGGCGCGCGCAAACCCCACGCACGAGAAGGTGCTGGCGATCGTAAACGCGCTGGCCGAAAACAGGGCCATCCGGCCCGATGAGGCCGGCCTGAGATCTGACGCGCTGCTTCAGCGCGTGGCTCGTTACAACAGCGGCAACGTGCAGACCAACCTGGACCGGCTGGTGGGGGATGTGCGCGAGGCCGTGGCGCAGCGTGAGCGCGCGCAGCAGCAGGGCAACCTGGGCTCCATGGTTGCACTAAACGCCTTCCTGAGTACACAGCCCGCCAACGTGCCGCGGGGACAGGAGGACTACACCAACTTTGTGAGCGCACTGCGGCTAATGGTGACTGAGACACCGCAAAGTGAGGTGTACCAGTCCGGGCCAGACTATTTTTTCCAGACCAGTAGACAAGGCCTGCAGACCGTAAACCTGAGCCAGGCTTTCAAGAACTTGCAGGGGCTGTGGGGGGTGCGGGCTCCCACAGGCGACCGCGCGACCGTGTCTAGCTTGCTGACGCCCAACTCGCGCCTGTTGCTGCTGCTAATAGCGCCCTTCACGGACAGTGGCAGCGTGTCCCGGGACACATACCTAGGTCACTTGCTGACACTGTACCGCGAGGCCATAGGTCAGGCGCATGTGGACGAGCATACTTTCCAGGAGATTACAAGTGTCAGCCGCGCGCTGGGGCAGGAGGACACGGGCAGCCTGGAGGCAACCCTGAACTACCTGCTGACCAACCGGCGGCAGAAGATCCCCTCGTTGCACAGTTTAAACAGCGAGGAGGAGCGCATCTTGCGCTATGTGCAGCAGAGCGTGAGCCTTAACCTGATGCGCGACGGGGTAACGCCCAGCGTGGCGCTGGACATGACCGCGCGCAACATGGAACCGGGCATGTATGCCTCAAACCGGCCGTTTATCAATCGCCTAATGGACTACTTGCATCGCGCGGCCGCCGTGAACCCCGAGTATTTCACCAATGCCATCTTGAACCCGCACTGGCTACCGCCCCCTGGTTTCTACACCGGGGGATTTGAGGTGCCCGAGGGTAACGATGGATTCCTCTGGGACGACATAGACGACAGCGTGTTTTCCCCGCAACCGCAGACCCTGCTAGAGTTGCAACAGCGCGAGCAGGCAGAGGCGGCGCTGCGAAAGGAAAGCTT
>NZ_VTZN01000333.1 GCF_008370645.1 Mycobacterium simiae | reverse complement strand
CGCGTCGGCGACGATGCAGAGCGAAGCGATGCGGAGGAGCAGCGCCGATGACCCCGGTATCCACCCGGCTGGTGCGGCTGCTCAACATGGTGCCGTACTTCCAGGCCAACCCGCGGATCACCCGCGGCGAGGCCGCGACCGATCTCGGGGTCTCCGCCAAGCAGTTGGAGGAAGACCTCAATCAGCTGTGGATGTGCGGACTTCCCGGTTACTCCCCGGGAGATCTCATCGATTTCAAGTTCTCCGGCGACACCATCGAGGTGACGTTTTCGGCCGGCATTGACCAGCCCCTGAAACTCACCTCGCCAGAGGCCACCGGCCTGGTGGTCGCGCTGCGGGCGCTGGCAGATATTCCCGGCGTCGTCGATCCGCAGGCAGCGCGCAGTGCGATCGCCAAAATCGCGGCGGCGGCCGGCGCGGCGGGGCAGGGCAGCGCGGGGGGCGCCGTTGACGAACCGGCGCCCGTCGAAAGCCGGGCGGCGACCGCGGTGCGCGGCGCGGTGCGTAGCAGACATGCGCTGAGCATCGACTATTACTCGGCGTCACACGACACGCTCACCACCCGGACCGTCGATCCCATCCGGGTATTGCTGATTGGTGGGCACAGCTACCTGGAGGCCTGGTCTCGCGAGGCCGAAGGAGTCCGGCTGTTTCGGTTCGACCGGATCGTCGACGCCGTCGAGCTAGCAGAACCCGCGACGCCGCCTGAACCGACGCTGCAGGCGCCACCGGACACGTCACTGTTCGAGGGCGATCCGTCCTTGCCGTCGGCGACGCTGCGAGTTGCGCCGTCGGCATCCTGGATTCTCGATTACTACCCGATTAGGGAGCTGCGTGAGCTGCCCGACGGTTCCTGCGAAGCGGCGATGACCTACGCCTCGCAGGATTGGATGACCCGTCTCATGCTGGGCTTCGGGTCGGCTGTCCAGGTGCTGGCGCCCGAGTCGCTTGTTCAGCGGGTCCGGGCTGCTGCGGCGGCCGCCTTGGCGGCCTATCAGGCGGCCGAGCAGGCATGACGGCGCGGCCCGATGGCTGGCCGGCGTTGCTGCGGTAGCATCGGGGGAACGTCTGGAGGTAATCAAAGTGGGCAGTCTTAGTCCGTGGCATTGGGCGATCCTTGCTGTGGTGGTGATCGTGCTGTTCGGTGCCAAGAAGCTTCCCGATGCGGCGCGCTCGTTGGGCAAGTCGATGCGGATCTTCAAATCCGAGATACGTGAGATGCAGAGCGAAACCAAAGCGGAACCGTCTGCTATTCAAAATCCCACGCCGGTGCAGTCGCAGCGGGTCGAGCCACCCCCGGCTGCTAGTCAGGATCACCCCGAGGCAAGGCCGGCGTAGCCCGGCTCGGCCGTCGGCGATACTCAAGCATCACTGATCCGACACTTCCGACATCGTGAACGGTTTCAGGGCTTCAGCGCGCGCCGCGGCTGTGCTCAAGCGGCTCAATCCACGCAACCGGCGCGGGAGAGTCAACCCAGATGCGACGATGTCGCTGGTCGACCATCTGACCGAGCTGCGCACCCGGCTGCTGATCTCGCTGGCCGCCATCCTGATCACCACGATTTTCGGGTTTATCTGGTACTCGCATTCGATCTTCGGGTTGCCCAGTCTGGGCGAATGGCTGCGACATCCCTACTGTGCTCTGCCGCAATCGGCGCGGGCGGACATCAGCGCTGACGGCCAGTGCCGATTGCTGGCCACTGCGCCGTTCGACCAGTTCATGCTGCGACTCAAAGTCGGGATGACCGCCGGGATGGTGCTGGCCTGCCCGGTGTGGTTATACGAGCTCTGGGCGTTCATTACGCCGGGCCTGTACAAAAGGGAGCGCCGCTTCGCGGTGGCGTTCGTTATCCCGGCGGCGGTTTTGTTTGCCGCCGGCGCGGCGCTGGCCTATCTGGTGCTGTCCAAAGCCCTCGGCTTTTTGCTGACTGTGGGTAGCGACGTCCAAGTGACCGCGCTCTCTGGCGACCGGTATTTCGGCTTCCTGATCAATCTCCTGGTGGTGTTCGGAGTTAGCTTCGAATTTCCGCTGCTGATCGTCATGCTCAACATGGCGGGCATGCTGACCTATGAACGGCTCAAGTCCTGGCGGCGCGGCTTGATCTTTTCAATGTTCGTGTTCGCGGCGGTGTTCACGCCCGGCTCGGACCCGTTCTCGATGACCGCGCTCGGGATGGCACTGACCGTGTTGCTCGAGTTCGCCATTCAGATCGCCCGGCTACATGACAAGCGGAAAGCCAAGCGCGAGGCGGTGCTCTCCGATGACGAAGCGTCGGTTGTCGAGCCGCCCGAGCCGATACCGGCGCCG
>NZ_VTZN01000332.1 GCF_008370645.1 Mycobacterium simiae | reverse complement strand
CGACGGCGAGCAGCGCGTTGACGAACGCGGCGCAGCAGACCATCACGTAGCTGTAGGTGACGTAGCAGACGAAGCCGGCGAACACCGCCCCCAGCAGCAAAAACAGCAGACCCAGGGCCAGGTTGGCGCCGCTGAGGTGCTGGGCGAACACCAGCGCGTGCCCGGCGCCGCAGCCGGCCATGGCATGGGCGGGCCCGGCCAGGTCCTGCCCGTCGTGCGGGGCGAGCAGCGCGGCGCTGTAGGCGTCGGCGCAGCCGCCGATGTCGTCGACCGGGACGCCGAAGTTCATCAGCTGCAACGGCATTCGCAGGGTGGTGTCGGCGATCAGGCCGGTGAGGTGGGCCAGCTGGGCGCCGCTGCCGCCGGGGGCCAGCACCTCGCCGTTGGCCAGCGCCTGGGCGGCGCCGAAGCCCAGGTCGCGGCCCTGGGCGAGCAGGCCGTGCTCGCTGTAGAGGTCGCGCAGCGGGTCGCGGACCACGAGGGAGCCGAGGATGCCGAAGACGATCGCGGACAGCATGATCCCGGCTCCGAAGCCTCTGCGGCCGTGCCAGAGGATGTGGAAGGCGCCCACCCCCATGCCGATGAGCAGGCAGATCGGAAACACCCACAGCTCGTCCAGCAGCGCGCGGAGGGTCTCGAACAGCGGGCGGAACCAGGTGGCCAGCCAGTACAGCCAGGTGTTGGACATGGCGAAGCGCATCAGCCACAGCGCGGTGGCGATCATGAAGATGTAGAACGCGGCCTGGGCTTGGAGCAGTTCGATCACGGCCTGGTGGGTCAGGCCGGTGGTCACGGCGTGGGCCAGCCAGCGGGTCCAGCCGGCCGGGTCGGTACCGAGCTGCGGGCCGGTGGCGGTGAGGGCTTCGGCGGTGGAGACCACCGAGAGGTAGTAGTCGCCGACCGGCACGCCGTGGCTGTCGGTGATGGCCGTCCAGTTCAGCGCGCCGGCCAGGGTGGCGGCCGCCGCGGGCGGGGCGGCCAGCACCGACCAGCAGGCCAGCAGGTGGGTTCCCGCCCACAGGGTGAGCACGCGGCGCAGCCGGGGCCGGGTGGCCAGCTGGTAGCCGAGGTATTCGGCGGCGCGCCGCCCGAACGGGACTGCGGCGGAGCTCATCTGGGCCGCCCGGGGGTGGTGTCGTAGGCGGTGTGCAGGGCGGGGTCGGGTTCGGTGGCCACCCAGATGGGGGACTTGCGGCGGAATTCGTCGACGAAGAAGCCATAGCCCCGCCGGGCGCCGCGCCCGGGTACGGCGGCGGGTGTCTCGGCGTCGTCGAAGGCGGTGGGGTCGCGCATCTCGTCGGCGCAGGGCTGGGCGAGGAAGAATTCCTCGATGTCCGGGTAGTCGTCGGCGCGGATGCCGACCTTGGCGGCGACTTGTCGTGCCAGCTCGTCGTTTTCGAACGGCATGATCAGCTGCTGGGTGAGGAATTGGTCGCCCATCAGGGCCAGGTCGCGGATCGGGTCCTGGGTGATGATCAGCAGGCCGGTGTAGTGCTTGCGGGCGCGGCGGCTGATCAGGTGCGCGTCGTCGGCGCCGGCGCGGGAGTTCAGCAGCGCGGCGGCTTCCTCGAGGACGATCAGGCCGAACCGGGCGGTGTCGGCGAAGAAGGTGACCCGGGCCAGCCGCACCAGCATGCCGTAGATGGCCACCGAGGCGCGTTTGCGGTCCGAGAGCCGGTCGTGCAGGTGCGGGGTGCTCATCTCCTCGGCGGTGGGCAGGTCCAGGCTGCCGGTGAGCCAGATCGTGACGTCCAGGTTCGCCAGGTCGGGCACGGGCAGGGCCGGGTCGAAGATGGCGCGGGTGAAGTCGTAGGTGGCCCAGGACTGCAGCGCGGCCAGCACGGGGGCCAGGTCGGCGGCGAGGTCGGCGACGCGCGGGGGGCGGGCTTTTGGCCGGTGATGGCGGCGCCGGCGGGGCTGGTGGGGCTGGCGGTGGTGCTGGAGCCGGAGCGCCCGCCCCGCGACCGGCCGGCCCGCCAGCCACCGGCACCGGCCCCGCTCTCTTGCCCTGCGGCCCAAGGAATCTCGATGACCGAATCGGCGCAGCTGTTCACCGGCGTGCACGACACCCCCGTCTACACCGACATCCTGTTCCGAAAGCCCCTGCGGCTGCCGGTGGTGATCAGCCTCTACGGCGGCGGCGCGCTGACCGCCCTGGCCACCGTCGCCGCCCTCGACTCCGGGCACGCCCGCGCCGTGGGGATCGGCGGGCTGCTGGCCACCGCCGCGCTCGCCGGCGCGGCCGCCCTCATCCCCCGCGGACGCCCCGGCTTGGGCTTTCGGCTGCGCAGCGGCTGGCGGGCGCTGCGCCCCCGCCC
>NZ_VTZN01000331.1 GCF_008370645.1 Mycobacterium simiae | reverse complement strand
TTGACGTCCTCCGCGCAGTGAACATGCGCGGATTCCTTGTGGTGGTGCGCTGTCTCGCTATGCCGCTTGTTGGGCGGGTAGCGCCGTGGGCTCACCAGCAGGGAAGGTTCGCGCCGAGCGGCTCTGTCGCTTCAAGGCCCTACGGGCCTTGATACGCGCCACTGACCTCCGCGAAGGCGGATGCCTGCGGCCTCGCCGCTTAGATCCTGCTACGGCCGGACCTCGACGCCCATCAACGTCGTGACGGTGCAGCAACCAACCATGGTTGGCCGCTTCCAGGTCCAGCCGGTCGGAACCATCAGCGTTCCTGTGGACATGCAGTCCCAGGAATGCCGAAAACAGGTCCCGGTCTTCTTTGATACCGCAGCCGCAACGGTGGACCCGTTGGGAGAGCGGCTTTTTCTTCTTGTTCCCGCACAAACAGGTTTGCGACAGGGCAGTCGCGTAGGGGCTGTACTCGTAGAGGTGATCACCGCCGGCGCTTTCAGCCTTGCGGCGCACCGCCTCCACCAGCAACCCCGGTGCCCGATCGCGCACACTGCGCGGGAAGTTCTTCTGCCACGAAACGTAATTCAGCTTCTCGCACACCACATTCGCGCCGTGGGCCAACAACCTGTTGGCCAGCGCCCCGTGCAACGTCTTACGATGCTGCGCCAGGCGGCGATGCTGCTCAGCCACCCCCGTGCCGCTGTGTTTGGCGGCACGGGAACGCTGCCGCCAGTAGCAGCGGCCGGTCTTATGCGTGCCATCGGGGTTGAAGCACTCCGGCGAACCAGCACGGTGCTGACGATCCACATGCCGCTGTCCACGGCGTAACCGTTTGGTGTTGAGCCGAATCCGATCGGCCAGCGGTTCCACCCATCCCGCCCAGGACCCATCGCTGCGCTCGATGGCCACCGCGATCTGACTGGGCCCCAGATCAAACGACACCCGCCCATCCCCGACCGGATGCCGGCGGGTGGGGTGCCCATCGCAGACCAGTTGCATGCGGTAGGTGTCGCGCCCGTTGATCACCGTGCGCACGATCCGGGTGGACAACACCTTGCCCGCAGCGATCAGCGCCTCAACCTCGGCCAGCTCAGCCTGCTGCTCCTTGCCGCGCCGACCCGTCTGGGCGGGCGCGGCGATTGCGATGACGAACCCGGCCCCCCACTGCAACCCGACCAACCGCCCGAAGGCGTCGGTCTTGGGACGCAACGCACCGTTGCCGTCCTTGGCCGCCAACGAATGCAACCCACGTTTTTTGTTCTTGAACCGCGGCTTGCCTTTACGCCCCACATGCCAGCACTTGACCGCATCAAACGCCCGCGCACCCAGGTTCTGCGTCTCCTGGGCCGGCACGTGCTCACGCACCCAGGAGTGACGCAACGACGACGCGAACGACTGCCCCGCACGATCGCTGAAACCATGGGCCGCCGCCACCGCGTCCAACGCCGCCCGCCGCGCGGCGCGTTCCTTTTTCGTGCGCCGCGGCAGCTGGCACGCGACCTGCCATGCCGGATCGGATTTGACTGCGCGGCTGCGACCGATGAATTCGGCCAGCACCGCGTTGTACACTCGCGCCCCCGCGGAAAATCGTGTCCGGATCACCCGGCACTGCCCCAGGTTCGGGCGCAGCGGCCACGACCGCACATGCGTGGGTGCATCCTTGGGGCGCTTACGTGCCCTCGGCTTGCGCTCACCGCGCGCGCCATCACCGGCGCCAACCGTTGTTGTCGGTGCGGGCGGGTAGACACCTTCGGTGTGCACACCACGACTGTAAAAGGCACCACCGACATCGCGGTCCCAGCCGGCAGCGGCGACTACCGGCGTGGCGGCCACAGCGTCTCGGCGCTGTGGGTACATCTTGTCTTCGTAACCAAATACCGGCGGCGGATCCTCAACTCGGCGATGCTGGACTATTGCCTACAGACCATGTCGGGTGTGTGCACCGATCTGGGTGCCGAGTTGGTTGAGTTCAACGGCGAGCCCGAGCACGTGCACCTGCTGGTCGCTTACCCGCCCACCCTGGCGGTCGCCACACTGGTGCGCCGCCTCAAAGGCCGCTCCAGCTACGCGGTGCGCCGCGAATACACCGGGACGTGTGTGCGCGCACCCATGAACAGCCACCTGTGGTCGCCATCGTATTTCGCCGCGTCCGCTGGCGGAGCGCCGCTGTCGGTGATCAAGCGCTACATCGAAAACCAAAACCGGCCCCTCTAAACATCGGGCTACGCCCGACTGACCGTCCCGCAGCGGCTACGCCGCCACCATGCCAGTGGTCACTTCAACCACCAACTTGATGCGCTAACCGCGCTCTAAAGAAGCGCGGCTTGCGCGCTA
>NZ_VTZN01000330.1 GCF_008370645.1 Mycobacterium simiae | reverse complement strand
CCGATCGCCGATATATTGCCGTTGACTCCACTGCAGCAGGGCTTGCTCTTCCACGCCGCCAGCGCCGGACACAGCGACGCCGACCAGGACGACCCGTACGCGGTGCAGCTCGACCTCACCATCAGCGGACCGCTCGATGCGGAGCGGCTGCGCGGCGCCATGCAACAGGTGCTTACCCGGCACCCGCACCTGGCGGCCCGATTCGTCTGGCAGCAGGCCGACCAGCCAGTGCAGGTTATCCCGCGTACTCCCGAAATGCCCTGGAGATATGTAGATTTGGCGAACGGCATCGATGCCGCCGAACAGGCCAAGCAGGTCCAGGAGCTGAGTGCCGCCGAACGAACGGCGGTCGGTGACCTCGTTGGCCAACTACCGCTGCGGGCCGCCCTGATCCGCACCGGGCCCGCACAACACCGGTTTGTGCTCACCAACCATCACATCGTGCTGGATGGCTGGTCGGTGCCGGTTCTGATCCACGAGATCTTCGCCAGCTATGCGGGTGAGTCGCTGCCCAAACCCGTTCCCTATCGAAAGTTCATCTCCTGGCTTGCCGACCGCGACCTCGATGCGGCCCGAGCAGCGTGGGCTTCGGTGTTCGCCGGATTCGATACCCCAACACTGGTGGGCCCGCCGGACCGGTTGGGGTTGGGCATCCGCGGCGTTGAGTGGTTCCGCGTTCCCGCCGACACCACCGAGGCGGTGATGGCGCTGGCCCGCACCCGCCGCACCACGGTCAACACGGTGCTGCAAGCGGGTTGGGCGCAGGTGCTGATCTCATTGACCGGCCACCACGATGTCGCATTCGGCACCACTGCGGCCAGTCGCCCGGCCGAAGTCGAGAGCGCGGAATCCATGGTCGGCCTATTGATCAACACGGTCCCGGTTCGGGCGCGAATAGAGTTGAGCACCAACACGTTGGAACTGCTAGACCAACTCAGCGGCGCCCACGGCGAGACCGTCGAGCATCAGCATCTGGCGCTCAGCGAGCTTCAGCGCATCACCGGCCAGGAGTCGTTGTTCGACTCCCTGTTCGTCTACGAGAACTATCCCATCGACGATGTGGCGACGCTGTCGCTTGGCGATCTGGCGATCGCCGAGGGCGCCAGCCGCGAGCGCACCCACTACCCACTTACAGTGCAGGCCGTCCCGGGCCGCGAAGTGGGGCTGCGCATCGAGTTTCGCACCGACGTGTTCGACTCTTCGGCTATCCAGCGGATGGCCGAGCGGTTCGTCCGGGTGTTGGCGGCTATGACGGCCAACCCCGAGCGGCCGCTGTGCTCGACCGATGTCTTGGCCCCGCTCGAGCACGCTGAGTTGCACAGCTGGGGTAACCGCGAGATGTTGCGTCAGCCGGTCGTGCGGTCGGCGTCGCTTCCGGCGCTGTTCGCCGGCCACGCTGCGCGGACACCCGAGGCGACGGCGGTGGTATCCGAGGGCCGGTCGTGGACCTACCGCGAATTCGACGGGGCGACTAACCGGTTGGCGCACCGGTTGGTCGCTGCCGGCGTGCGATCGGGTGACGTGGTGGCGCTGCTGCTGGACCGCACCTACCAGTCGGTCGCCGCGATCTTGGCGGTGCTCAAGACCGGGGCGGCCTACCTGCCTATCGACCCAAACCACCCCGACAGTCGCATCGGGTTCGTGGTCGGTGATGCCGCGCCGGTGGCCGTGCTGAGTACCGCCGCGCTGGCCGGACGCCTGGAGGGCCGTAATCTGACAGTCATCGATGTCGATGACCCGGCCATCGACACCCAGCCCAGCACCAGCCTGCCGTACCCGGCTGCCGAAAACATCGCCTACATCCTGTACACCTCGGGCACCACCGGGGTCCCCAAGGGCGTCGCGATCAGCCACCAGAACGTCACCGACCTCTTCGACTGCCGGGATTGGGACATGATCCCCGCCTGGCCGGGAGCCGTTTGGCCACATTGCCATTCGTATGGGTTCGACGTCTCGGTGTTCGAAATCTGGGGCGCGTTCCTGCATGGCGGGCGGCTGGTGGTGATCCCCGAAGCGACGACCCGGTCGTCGGCGGATCTACTTACGCTGCTGGTCGCCGAAAAGGTCAACGTACTGACCCAAACCCCCTCGGCGTTCTACAACCTGATCGCCGCCGACACCGCACAACCCGAGCTGGGCTGGCAACTGGAACTCGACGCGGTGGTGTGGGGCGGGGAAGCCCTTGAGCCACAACGTCTGCGGCCGTGGCTGCAGAACCACCCGACGCGGCCACAGCTGATCAACATGTACGGCATCACCGAGACCACGGTGCATGCGTCGTTCCGTGAGATCCTCGAACCGGACACCCGCAGCGGGGTGAGCCCGATCGGGTCGCCGTTGTCGGGGGCAGCCTTC
>NZ_VTZN01000033.1 GCF_008370645.1 Mycobacterium simiae | reverse complement strand
TCAATTTGGTGACAACCGCTATCACCACCCTTCCGATGGAAAGCGTCGACGCCGAGGTGACAAACCAGCCAGAGGACAGTGCGCAGGCCGTCGGCAGCGCCATGGTCAGGATGGATGGGCCCATCCGGTAGTTTCAGACATGCTGAATGACAACGGGTTACAGATGTCCGACGTTGATCTGTGGGCAATTCACCCCGGTGGCCCCAAGATCATCGAGCAGTCGGTGGGCTCGCTGGGCATCCCCGCCGAACGCGCCGAGTCCCTTCCGCGAACCTCAACTCGAGACCCGCAACAAGGATGGTGCCCTAGTGACCAATACCCCTGAGCCGCAGCAGGGCAGTGCGCCGGTGCACGACCGCGTCGTATACCGCTCGCTGATGACCGACAACTCGCGTTGGGATGCGCTGCAGCTGCGTGCGGGCGACATCATCATTTCGACACCCTCGAAGTGCGGCATGACGTGGACACAGCGCCTGGTGTCATTGCTCATCTTCGACGGACCGGACCTGCCGGGCCCATTGTCGACGGTGTCACCGTGGCTAGACCAGACCATTCGGCCCATCGATGAGGTCGTCGCCGTCCTGGCGGCGCAAGAACACCGCCGGTTCATCAAGACCCACACCCCGTTGGACGGCCTGGTGCTCGACGATCGGGTTACTTACATTTGTGTGGGCCGCGATCCGCGGGATGCCGCAGTGTCGATGCTGTTCCATGTCGCCAACGTCGACGTCGAGCGGTTGCGTGAGTTGCATGAGGCCGCGGTGCCACCGCAGCTGCGCTCGGGCCCGTCGGGGCCCCAGCCCGGGCCGCAACCTCGTGGGCGCGGCCCGAAAGAGGAGTTCCGGGACTGGATGGAGGGACCGGCCTTGCCGCCCCCTGGTGTGGGATTCGCGGCTCCGGGGATTGGGACGTTGGCCAACATATTGCACCACTTCGGCACCGCGTGGGAGCGTCGTCGTTTGCCCAACCTGGCGCTATTCCATTACGCCGACTACCAGCTGGACCTGGTAGCTGAGCTGATGCGGCTTGCTGCGGTGCTCGGCATCGATCTGAGTCGGGATCGCGCCGCTGAGCTGGCCGGGTACGCCAGCCTAGGTGCGATGCGGTCGCGGGCCGCAGCGGTGGCCCCCAACAGCACCGACGGTATTTTCCACAGCGCGGAGCGATTCTTTCGCCGCGGCGGCTCCGGGGATTGGCAGCAGTACTTCGGCCCCGCGGAGTGCCGCCGCTACCACGATCGCATTAACCAGCTCGCGCCGCCGGAGCTACTCGCCTGGGTCCACCAGGGTCGCCGGGGATACAACCCCGCTGTCTAGGGATCTTGCCGTTGGGCGCGGACGTACCAGAACGCCATCTCGGTTTCGGTTCCGTCCAGTTCGCGGCGCACCGTGACGGGCTCCAGTGATTCGATGTGCCATCTCGCACCAGCCAGGACGTCGCGCAACGTCTGCTCGGGCACCGCGGGCAGCGGGAACTCGTCATGGGGTGGGTTGGCATCGGAAAAGCAACTCATTAACAAAGTTGCGCCCGGCCGGGTGGCACGGTGCACGGCGGCGGCGTAGCTGCGCTTGCCGACGTCGTCGAGACAATGGAACATTCCGCTGTCGATGACGGTGTCGAACGCCTCGGTGTACCCGTCGAGTGTGGTGGCGTCTGCTGCCGCGAATTTCACGTCGACCCCGGCGTCGTTGGCGCGGCGTTCGGCGGTGATCAAGGCGGTGGGGGAAATGTCCAGGCCGGTCACGCGGTTTCCCTGCTCAGCCAGGTAGATAGCGTTGTCGCCAAGTCCGCAGCCGATATCCAACACGTCACCGTGTATCCAGCCGCCCGTCTGCCACGCGATCACATTCTCTTTGGGTGCCTTGGTGTCCCACGGTGGCGTCTTGATCGCCGGGATGCCCGGGCCGGGACTCTCACCGCGATAGAGCGCATCGAAATCCATGCGCGGCTGGTCAGCAGATCCTAGGGAAGAATTCGGGTCCGTCACTTTCGCCAGGATATCGCTTGTAGCGACAACCCTGGCGGTTCACACGTTGTCGTTACGAGGTGGGCCGCCTACACGGAGGCCGAAAATCAGCAAACCCCTAGGTCGCTAACGCCTTGACAGCACCCCTCCCCTTCAGGGATGACGTGAAGCGAGCGGAGGGCTTTCGTGGCTTTGGAGCTGTCGCGCGGGAGCTGCTGCGCTGCAGATGATGGGGCGCCGGTCCCCTGTTGTGCCGGACGTCTGCGCAGTTCCCGTGGTCGATTTGTGCCCGCACCCGGCGATCGTCGTCACCTCCAGTGCCGCCGCGAACACAATCACAACAGAAACTGCGGGCGAAAGACGAGGGGAGACACATTGACCGCAGATTTGCCGGATTGAGATCAAGCCATTCATGGCCAGCCTTTGCTGAGTTGTCCAACCGGAGATTGAGGAGCCGTTGCTCCCACAGCATGCTCCCCAGATCACATTGCCGAAGAGCGCGACATTAACACGGGGTAAGCCAGCTGGGAAACCTTTTCGCATCGGCGCGAAGTACCTGTTTCGCGCTTCACGCCGCCAACCATGCGGTCCCACTGCCATGGCTACCCGCCTAAGGCGTCTAATCTGGACCCGGTGAATCTCGACGGCAATCAGGTAGCTATTCGCGAGGTCTGCGATGCCGGCTTGCTTGCCGGCGCGGTGACGGTGGTCTGGCAACACGGGAAAGTGTTGCAGGTCAACGAGATCGGCTATCGCGATGTCGGCGCGCAGCTGCCGATGCACAGGGACACGCTGTTTCGCATCGCGTCGATGACCAAGCCGGTCACCGTTGCCGCGGTGATGAGTCTGATCGACGAAGGCAAGCTGGCATTGCATGACCCAGTCGCACGCTGGGCGCCGGAGCTAGCCGATCCGCGGGTCCTGCAAGACCCGCACGGCGCGCTGGACCGGACCATGCCCGCCCGCCGTGCCATCCTGATCGAGGATCTGCTGACCCATACCAGCGGCCTTGCCTACGGTTTTTCGGTATCCGGACCGATTTCGCAGGCCTACATGCGACTGCCCTTTGGCATGGGTCCGGACACCTGGCTTGCCGAGCTTGCCGCCCTGCCATTGATCCACCAACCCGGCGACCGGGTGACCTACAGCCATGCCATCGACGTGCTGGGCGTCATCATCTCCCGCATCGAAGACAAGCCGCTCCATCTGGTCCTGGACGAAAAAGTGCTGGGTCCGGCCGGCATGACCGACACCGGATTCTTCGTTTCGCGCGAAGCGCAACGACGTGCCGCAACCATGTACCGCCTCGATGAACAGGATCAATTGCGTCACGACGTGATGGGTCCGCCGCAGCTGGAACCGCCGTCGTTCTGCAATGCCGGCGGCGGGCTGTGGTCGACTGCCGACGACTACTTACGGTTCGTGCGGATGCTGCTGGGCGACGGAACAATCGACGGTGGTCGGGTGCTCTCCGCGGAGTCGGCGCGCCTGATGCGCAGCGACCGGCTGACCGACGAGCAGAAACGGTATAACTTTCTAGGAGCACCGTTCTGGGTGGGACGCGGGTTCGGGTTGAATCTGTCGGTAGTCACCGACCCGGAGAAGTCGACGCCCCTTTTTGGGCCGGGCGGGATGGGCACGTTCAGCTGGCCCGGCGCGTACGGGACCTGGTGGCAGGCCGACCCCGCCGCGAATCTGATCCTGTTGTATCTGATACAGCATTGTCCTGACCTGTCGGTGGACGCGGCGGAGGCAGTCGCAGGCAATGCCGCTCTGGCGAAGATGCGGTTGGCACAACCGAGATTCGTCAGCCGCACCTATCGCGCGCTCGGACTCTAACGGCGGCTCGCAATGAGCAACTTGCCCCCGACCTACCTTGCCAGCCCACGGCTGCTGCTGCGGCCACCCGTGCTCGAGGACGCCGAAGCCCTGTTCGAAGGAATTGCCCGCGATCCAGAGGTGGCGCGGTATTTGTTGTGGACACCGCACACCCAACTCGCCGAAACGCGTCGCGTGATCACTGAGGTCTTCAACATCGGCGACGACGAACGGACCTGGCTGATCACCCGGCACGGCTTTGGCGACGTCGTCGGCCTGATTAGCTGCAGGCGTCCGGCGCTCCACTCCGTCGAGATCGGCTACTGCCTGGGTCAGCGGTGGTGGGGGGTCGGTCTGATGTCCGAAGCACTGGGCATGCTGCTAGCCGAACTCGCGCACGACTCCGAGGTGTATCGGGTCTGGGCCACCTGCCATGTCGACAACGTCAGGTCGGCGCGGTTATTGCAGCGAGCCGGGTTCGTGCTCGAGGGTCGGCTGGCCCGCTACGCGCACTGTCCGAACCTAGCGCCCGAACCGCAAGACAGCCTGCTCTACGCCAAGACTTTGCGCTAACACTCAGACGTGTCCGCGGCGACAACGGCCGGCGGACGGCGCATGCCCGGACGCCGAGGTCAGGATTCGCGGCGTTTGCGCTCATCGACGATGAAAAGGACAAGCGTGACTGCGATGAACCCGGCGGGAAACCAAATCGCGCACTCGCCCATCGCGGGACTGGCGAGCGTGCTCGTCGCCGCGCCGACGACAAGGGTGATGATGAGCGTCGCGTAGAGCCGAAACGCCGCTTGGCCTGCTTGGTCACGATTGACCAGACCGGCATACCCCGCCTCGACGAGGCGCCTGATGTTTCCGGTGATGGACACCGGGACGTATTTCAGGCCGCAGATCTCCCGGAACAATCCAAGTTGCAGAGCCGCCACGAACGAGATCGGAACGGTGGCGACGAGTTGCGAGTCCGACGCGGGCAGGAACCCAATGAGCGCGAGCACCGTCGCCTGCAGGGCCATCACCCAACGCAGCGGATGCTTGACTCGTTGATCGATGCGGCCGGACTGGATATACGACGCCACGGCAACACCGACCAAGAAAGCCAACATCGGCCATACGCGCGCCATGGCGCTGCCCCAGTTCCGTTGGGCGAGGCCCATTCCCAAGAAGAGGAGGTTGACGGTCTGAGCGGTGGCAAACACTCCGCCGCGCACGAGATACGTGTGCACGTCGATGAATCCGTTGGCCAACGTCAGCAAGAGCGCGAACCGCAACGTCGTCTCGGTCTTAATCACCGTGACGTCCGGGCTCGGCTGTTGCGAGCGAGTTGACTGATCGCGCTCACCGAGTCGGTCGTCCCCGTCCCTGGCCGCCGAGGTGCCCCGATCCACTCGGAATACCTTGTGCCACCTGCTCCCACGCAAAGCCCGTCGGGGCGTGTTCATCGCTGACGCGAATCCGGACGGGCTGCTGGCATATCGGCACGATACAACGCAGCTAAGCCGCACTTGGAGGAAATCGTGAGCGCCGAGTGAATCCAGTGGCGCCGCTTCGCGCTGGCCGCCAGCGGCGAGGGGACAGTGGACATTCTGCCGTGACCAGTCTAGCGTTAAGTACGAACGTTCGTACTTGACGAAGGGCGCGCGGTGCTTGTTTCCCTAATGCAGTTCGTGACTGATCTGACTCCGCCCCCGCAATCGGTCGCCGTGTGGGCCGAGGAGCGGGCCTTCGACGGGTTGTACGTGCCTGAGAAGACACATGTGCCGATCAGCCGGAAGACACCCTGGCCGGGCGGGCAGCTGCCGGATTGGTACTGCCGCTGCTTTGACCCATTCGTCGCTCTCACAGCGGCCGCGGCGGTAACGACACGGTTGCGAGTGGGCACCGGGGCCTGCTTAGTTGCGGTTCACGATCCGATCCTGCTGGCCAAACAGATCGCTTCGCTATGCAGCATGTCCAACTCTCGGTTCGTGTTGGGAGTTGGGTTCGGGTGGAACGTCGAAGAGCTGGCCGATCACGGCGTGCGGTTCGCCGACCGAATCGGCGCCACGGTGGACAAGCTCACCGCCATGCGCGCATTGTGGGCCGCCGAGCCAGTGCACTATCAGGGCGCTTTCGCGTCGATACCGCCGTCTTGGGCCTGGCCCAAACCCGCCGACGCACCGCCTGTGCTGTTCGGTTGCCGGGCCGGTGCGCGGGCGTTCGACGTGATGGCCCGCCACGGAGACGGGTGGCAGCCCATCGAAGGGTACGGGGAATTGCTTGCGGCGCTACCGATGTTGCGTGGTGCATTCGAGCGCACCGGGCGCGATCCAGCGAGCGCGCAAGTCTGCGTGTACTCATCAGCCGGCGATCCGGCAACGCTCGCGGAATATCGCGCCGCCGGCGTCGCCGAGGTGGCACTGACGCTGCCGTCCGCGCGCCGCGACGAGGTGCTGCGGACAATGGACCGGCTGGCGCCACTGGTCGAGGCATTCGGTGAGGGGCAGAAAAGTCATGCCTAGCAAAGAATTTGGCCGCGAGACCCGTGAGCAGATCCTGCGCGCCGCCATGGACGCCGCATCCGTCAAGGGCCTGTCAGGGCTGTCCATCGGCGAGCTGGCCACCCAACTCGGCATGAGCAAGTCGGGCTTGTTTAGACACTTCGGCGCCAAGGAGCAGCTGCAACTAGCCACCATCGATGCTGCGATGACGGTGTTCGAACGCGAAGTCATCACTCCTGCGCTGGCAGCCGCACCCGGACTGGATCGGCTGCGGGCCTTGATGCAGCAGTGGGTCAGTTACCTGGAACGCGATGTGTTCACTGGTGGCTGCTTTTTCGCCGCCGCATCCGCCGACGTCGACTCACAGCCGGGTCCAGTGCGTGACCTCATCGCCGAAGCCGGCCAGGCCGGGATCGCGGCAATGATGAGCGAAATCGAATTGGCACAACGCCTCGGCCAACTGCGCGCGGACATCCAAGCCCGCCAACTCGCATTCGAGCTGCATGCTTACGCGATGGAGGCCAACTGGTCCCGCTTGTTGTTGGACGACAACCAGGCCCCAAACCGGGCCCGCGCGGCCATCGACGCCGCGCTGACACGTGCCGGCACCGCCACAGAAGGAGTCGAAAAGTGAGATTTATCAACCATATTGAGCCGGTCGCGGCGCGCCGCGCCAGTGGCGTGGTCGCCGACGTGTATGCCGAAGTGCGCCATGATTTCGGCCGAGTCGTCGAGCCACTGGTCATGTTCTCCCCGGATGAACAGCTGCTGGCCGCGGCCTGGGCGACGGTGCGCGAAACCCTGCTCGCGGGGCAGGTGCCACGCGGCAACAAGGAGGCTGTCGCGGCGGCAGTCGCGGCCAGCCTGCGCTGCCCGTGGTGCGTCGACGCCCACACCACGATGTTGTACGCCACGGGTGCGCGCGACACGGCCGCAGCGATCCTGGCGAACAAGGAGCTATCGCCCGACGATCCGAACGCGCCGATTGTGGCGTGGGCAGCCGGCACCGGGGGGCCGTCGCGTCTGGAGACGCCCTTCGGCTCCGACCAGGCAGCCGAATACATCGGCACCGCGCTGGCGTTCCACTTCATCGCCCGCGTGGTCCTGGTACTGCTGGACGAGACCTTCTTACCCGGTGGCCAGCGCGCCCAGTCCTTGCTGCGGCGAGCCGGTGGAATGGCGTTTGCCCGTAAAGTGCGCGCTGATCGCCCGTCGGGTGTGTCCACGCAGCGACTGGCTTCCCGCTCACTCCCACCCGAGCTGCAGTGGGCCGCTTCCTGCCCGCCGATGGCGGTCGCGGTGGCCGCGCTCGACCACCACCTGGACGCGTCGTCACCGCTACCCGAACCTAGCCGCCGAGTGATCCGGCGGGCCGTGGATTCCTGGCTCGGCGAGCCGACGCCGCTCAGCAGCAGCTGGACCACCGAGCACACCGCCGATCTGCCCGCAGAGCTGCGCGCGCCGACCCGCCTTGCCCTATTGACCGGCCTGGCCCCGCATCAGGTGACTGACGCCGACGTCGCCGCCGCGAAACCGCTGCTTGCCACCGATGCGGACCTGGTGAATGCGCTGGCCTGGGCGGCATGGATGGCGGCGCGAAGCATCTGCGCCCGGCGCGCGGCAGAGTCGGCGACTAGCCAGTGAGCGGAATCCGCCATCGTATGCGCCAGTACCCTCACAAGCTGTGGAGCTGCTCGTCGCCGCCAACCCTGACACGGGTTCCCGACTGCCATTTTTGATTCGGGTTCCGTTAGGTGCGGGGATGGTCTTCGCCACGTCGGACGTGTGGCCGCGCACCAAGGCGCTGTATTGCCACCGGCTGGACATCGCAGACTGGCCCGAAGACGCCGTCATCGTCGACCGCGTGGAGCTGCGCAGCTGCACGCGCCGCGGCGCGGCGGTCGACGTCGTCGCGGTCCGCTCACGGGAAAACCGATCCCAGCTAGTGCACACCATGGCGCGCGGACGCCAAGTGGTGTTCTGGCAAAGCCCGAAAACGCGAAAACAGTCCCGGCCGGGCGTGCGCACCCCAAGCGCTCGTGCCGCCGGCGTCCCGGAGCTTGACATCATCGTCGACGCCCACGAACGCTATCCCTACACCTTCTCCGACAAGCCGGCGAGAACGACGCGTGCAGCACTCCCCTGCGGCGACTATGGACTTAAGGTAGCTGGGCAGCTCGTCGCGGCGGTCGAGCGAAAAGCGCTGTCGGACTTCACCTCTGGTGTGCTCAACGGAACGTTGAAATACCAGCTCACCGAGCTGGCGGCGCTGCCGCGGGCCGCGGTGGTTGTCGAGGAACGCTATTCGGAGATCTTCGCGCTCACCTTCGCTCGCCCGGCGGCAGTCGCCGACGGGCTGGCCGAGTTACAAATCAGCTTTCCCAACGTGCCGATCGTATTCTGCCAAACCCGCAAGCTCGCACAGGAATACACCTACCGCTACCTTGCCGCCGCCCTAGCCTGGTGTGTCGACCATGCCGACGCCGCAGAGATTTTCCAATCGAATCCGCAGCCCGATCCCAGCAGCGCCGAGCTGCGTGCGTGGGCGAAAAGCGTCGGCTTGCCGGTGTCCGACCGCGGCCGTCTGCGCCCAGAGATTCTGCAGGCCTGGCGGCAGACGCAGTAGGCACAGCTGGGCGGAAATCACCACTGCCGCATGTGATTCTGCGAAGACCATCCGGCCTCACGACGCTGCCGATGCAGCGCCACTTCCCGAGCTGCGCGATAGCGGTCGCCGGCGTGGCCGACACCTGCGTCAGCCTGCGCCTAATCGTTGCGATTCATTCTCGGACAAAGCACCAGAGCGGGCTCACGAATCGGCTTACCATGTCATGGTGATGCGCCAGGCATTTGTGGTGGCGGTGCCGGAGGCGCTGACGGCGACGGCGACGGACTTGGCCGGCATCGGTTCGGCGATAACAGTGGCCAACGCTGCAGCCGCGGCCCCCACCGCTAGGGTGCTGGCCGCGGGCGCTGACGAAGTGTCGGCGGCGATCGCGGCGGTCTTTTCCAATCATGCTCAGGCTTATCAGGCGCTCAGCACGCAGGCGGCCGGGTTTCACGAACGGTTCGTGCAGGCACTGCACAGCGGCGCGGGCTGGTATGCGGCCGCCGAGGCCGCCAACGCCTCGCCGTTGCAGTCCGCGGAGCAGGAACTGCTGAATGCGCTTAACGCGCCCACCGCTTTGCTGTTTGGGCGCCCGCTGATCGGCAACGGCGCCAACGCGCCGGCGGGAAGCGGCCTGGCTGGCGGGGCCGGGGGGCTGCTGTTAGGCAACGGCGGAAACGGCGGATCCGGCGGAACCGGGCAGCCGGGAGGGCCCGGCGGGGACGCCGGCCTGATCGGGAATGGCGGCAAGGGCGGAAACGGCGGTACCGCCGTGACCGGAGGGACGGGTGCGCCCGGCGGGCCGGGCGGTAACGGCGGGCTGCTTTACGGCGTGGGCGGCGCCGGCGGCAACGGCAGCGCCGGCGCCCTCGGCGCCGGCGGGGCCGGCGGGGCCGGCGGCAACGCCGGGCTGGTAGGCACCGGCGGCGCCGGCGGAGCCGGCGGCGACGGCGGCGGTGGCGGCACGGTCGGCGCCGGCGGAGCCGGCGGGGCCGGCGGCAACGCCGGGTTGGTCGGCTCGGGCGGAGCCGGTGGGAGCTCCGGCCCCGGCAGTGTTGGCGGCTCTGGCGGGGCTGGGGGAGCTGGCGGTGACGCCGGGACAGGTGGCGCGGGCGGCGTCGGCGGAACGGGTGATTCCGGTTCACCGAGCGGTCGTAGCGGTGCCGGTGGGGGCGCCGCAGCCGGCGGGGCCGGCGGCAATGGCGGGGCTGGTGGCATTGGGGACGCCAGTGGTGGTGGTGTTGGTGGGGCCGGCGGTGCCGGTGGTGCTGGTGGTAACAGCGGAACCGCAGGGCCGGCGACCACCAGCTATATCAATGGTTTGGCGGGCGGTAGCGGCGGTCTCGGCGGTGCCGGCGGCAGCGGAGGGTCGGGCGGCGCGTCCACGACGGGCCCCAGCGGTGCCGGCGGTGCGGGCGGTGCCGGCGGAACCGGCGGCAACGGCAGCAACGGCGGTTCGGCGATCCTCGGTGGAATCGGCGGGGACGGCGGCCGCGCGGGTGGCGGTGGGGCTGGCGGCGCGGGAGGGGCCGGCGGCACGTCGACCATCCGTAGCGGCGGTGCGGGCGGTGCTGGCGGCGCCGGCGGCGACGCGGGCCGGGGCGGTGTCGGCGGGAACGGTGGCGACACCCCTCTGGCCTTCTCCCAGGGCGGCTTTGCCGGCGATGGCGGGGCGGGTGCCCGAGGCGGCGCCGGAGGCAGCGGCGGTGCTGGCGGTCACGGCGGCAACGATGCCGGCGGCATCGGTGGGTTGGGCGGTCGAGGCGGGAGCGGCGGGTTTGCCGGAGCCGGCGGCACCGGTGGCGCATCCAGGTTGTTCCCCGGGGCTCCAGGAGGTAATGGAGGTCTCGCTGGCGCCGGTGGTAGCGGCGGTACCGGTGGGGCCGGCGGTAGTAACAGCCTTGGCACTGGCGGGGCTGGCGGGGCCGGCGGAGCTGGCGGGACCGGTGGCGCCGGCGCTGCCGGTGGCCGAGGCGGCCCGGCCCTTGATTCGATCAGCTTTGGCGGCGCTGGCGGTGACGGCAGCTTCGGAGGCGACGGCGGTGACGGCGGCAATGGCGGCAATGGCGGCACGAGTAGCTTCGGCGGGGGCGCGGGCGGTAGCGGCGGCGGTGCTGGCAACGGGGGCGCTGGTGGCGCTGGTGGCCCCGGCGGGGTCAACATAGACGGCCTTAACCCCGGTCCTACCGGAGGCTCCGGCGGGCCAGGCGTCGCCGGTCAGCCCGGGCATCCTGGCAACAGCGGCTAACGCCGGGGCGGATATCCCTATCGGCCGGGCACGGAACGCAGGGTCAGCCACGTCACACGTCGCCCCTGGAGCAGCCGAAAAGCCCGCTGCCGCCCGGGTCGATTACCGTGGCAATTCGGATAAACCGGGCGCGGCTAAGGTGGAGTTAGTGGGTATCGGGTTGGCGTCGCCTACATCGACGAGCAAGGACCAGCACCCGCAGCGAGCAGACTAGTCGCTCTTTTCTTTGTCGCCGGGCCGGGTCTCATCATTGTCGAGATGGATCACTTCGGTGCGTGCCTCGCTGTCGGTGGCGATCGTCTCGGTGGGTGCTTCGGGCTGGTTGGTGCGGATCACCTCGGTGGATGCTTCGCGTTCGGCGGTGGCAACCGCCGTGGGTGCGGTGGCCGGTGCCTCTGACCCGGTTGTCTGAATCTCTCCGGTCGGGGTCTCGTCGGCGCGGACGGCGGCGAAAACGTCGGTATCGGCGCGCTCGCCGGTGGCGGCCAGGCCGTGGTGCCTTACCGGCTCCTTCTCCAACCGCCGGTCCACCCGCCAGCGGCCCACGGCGACACCGGTCATGCCGGGTAGGAAGACGAGGAGCGCGGTGAAGGCCGCGAACGTTGTCAACTCGTTGATCAGCCCGCCGGCATAGACCCCCTGGTAAAACAGCGCAATGAGCCAGGTCACCGCGCCGCTGAGCACTCCGGCCGCCAGGCCGGCGAGCAGCCAGGCCATCGCCAGATCCGCGCGGCGATCCGGGTCCGGGTTCGCCTTGGCATCAGCCCGGCCGTCAATGAGACCCCAGACCACGACGCCGATGATGTACAACGTGAGAAGCGTTATGCTGATCAACCCGGCCTGCTTTTGCCACGCGTTGATCAGCGCCCCCTGAAACAGGCGCAACACCACCATCGCAGCGGCGAACACCAACCCGCGTAGCATCCAGTTCCTCATGGGCCATCAGCGTAGCGAGTAGCGTCAAGGGTCGTGACACATTCCCAGCGTCGACACAACCTCAAAGCCAAAATCGGCGCCGCCGGACTGGACGCAATGCTGGTCACCGACCTGATAAATGTGCGATATCTATCCGGTTTCAGCGGATCCAACGGCGCGTTGCTGATCTTTGCCGACGAACGCGAAGCGGTGCTGGCCACCGACGGGCGATACCGGACCCAGGCCGGGAAGCAAGCACCCGATCTCGAGGTGGTGATCGAGCGGGCTCTTGGACGCCACCTGAGTCGTCGGGCCGCCGACGACGGCGTGCGCCGGCTCGGATTCGAAAGCCATGTCGTCACGGTCGACGGCCTGGACGCCTTGACGGCTGCGCTGGAGGACACCTGCACCGAACTCGTGCGGGCCGCCGGCACCGTGGAGGCGTTACGCGAGGTCAAAGACGCCGGGGAATTGGCGTTGTTGCGCCTGGCCTGCGAAGCGGGCGACGCCGCGCTGACCGACTTGGTGCGGCGCGGCGGTCTGCGTCTCGGCCGCACCGAGCGTGAGGTAGCGCGCGAGCTGGAGGGCCTGATGCTCGACCACGGCGCCGACGCCGTGTCCTTCGAGACGATCGTGGCTGCCGGGCCGAATTCGGCCGTGCCCCACCACCGGCCCACTGACGCGGTGCTGGCGACGGGCGACTTCGTCAAGATCGACTTCGGTGCCCTGGTCGCCGGTTATCACTCGGACATGACCCGCACCTTCGTGCTGGGCAAAGCGGCCGACTGGCAGCTGGAGATCTACCAGCTGGTCTCCCAAGCACAAAAGGCCGGCCGAGAGGCGTTGCAGCCGGGCGCTGAGCTGCGCGAGGTCGACGCTGCCGCGCGCCAGCTGATCACCGACGCCGGTTTCGGGGAGAATTTCGGCCACGGTCTCGGACACGGCGTTGGCCTGCAGATACATGAAGCGCCGGGCATCGGGGCCACATCCGCCGGTACACTACTTCCGGGCTCCGTGGTGACCGTGGAGCCCGGCGTTTATTTGCCCGGCCGCGGCGGTGTCCGCATCGAGGACACCTTGGTGGTGCCCACTGGTAAGCCAGAGACGTCGCGAACCGCTGGGCTCACCCCGGAATTGTTGACCCGGTTCCCCAAGGAACTGGCCATCCTGTAGGAGATTTATCGACCGTGGCGACCACCGCTGACTTCAAGAACGGACTTGTCCTGCTCATCGATGGGCAGCTGTGGCAGATCGTCGAGTTCCAGCACGTCAAACCCGGCAAGGGCCCGGCATTCGTGCGGACCAAGCTGAAGAACGTGCTGTCGGGCAAGGTTGTCGACAAGACCTACAACGCCGGGGTGAAGGTAGAAACCGCGACCGTGGACCGCCGCGACACCACCTTTTTGTACCGCGACGGCTCGGATTTCGTGTTCATGGACAGCCAGGACTACGAGCAGCACCCGCTGCCGGAGTCCCTGGTCGGCGACGCCGCGCGGTTCTTGCTGGAGGGCATGCCGGTACAGGTGGCATTTCACAACGGGGCGCCGCTCTATATCGAGCTGCCGGTGACCGTCGAAATCGAGGTCACCCACACCGAGCCAGGCCTGCAGGGTGACCGGTCGAGCGCCGGCACCAAGCCGGCCACCCTGCAGACCGGCGCGCAGATCCAGGTGCCGCTGTTCATCAACACCGGAGACAAGCTGAAGGTCGACTCACGCGACGGCAGTTACCTGGGCAGGGTCAACGCCTGAGCATGCCTGAGGGAAAGCCGGGCAAGCCGGCGCGAGCTATCAAAGGACGCCACCAAGCCCGCAAGCGCGCCGTGGACCTGTTGTTCGAAGCTGAAGCACGCGGCATGAGCCCGGCCGAGGTGGTCGAGTCCCGTACCGCACTGGCCGAAGCCAAACCGGAGATAGCACCGGTACATCCCTACACGGCCGCGGTGGCGCGCGGGGTCAGTGAACACGCTGCCCACGTCGATGACCTGATCACCTCGCATCTGCAGGGGTGGACGCTGGAGCGGCTGCCCGCGGTCGATCGCGCCATCCTGCGGGTTGCGGTGTGGGAATTGTTGCATGCCGACGACGTCCCGGAACCGGTTGCTGTCGACGAGGCCGTCGAGCTGGCCAAGGAGTTGTCCACCGACGAGTCGCCGGGGTTCGTCAACGGAGTGCTGGGCCAGGTCATGCTGGTGACCCCGCAGATCCGCGCGGCCGCTCACGCGGTCAGCCGTACGAGAACCAAGGGTTGTGTTCATGAGCAGACTTGAGTTACGTGTCGTGACCGCCGCCTGGATGGCCGCGGCGGTGGTGCTTGGTGCCGTCATCTGCGCTGCCTACGGGTGGGCCGTAGCAGCGTCGGCGTTGTCAATCTACGCGCTAGGCGTGGGTGCCTGGTTGTATCACTGCATCGAGCGGCTGATCCTGGCCCGCCGCATCAGCACGGTCCGCTCTGCGGCCAAGCCGCTACAGCCCCTGCTTCCGGTGATGGCCGCCATCATGGGACTAACCCAAGCCGTGGTCAGATCGCTCAGCGATGTCACCGACCTGCCGGCGCGCCGCTGGGAGATGCCGCAGTTCCCCCAGCTACCGATGCTGCGCTGGGTGGACAGCACCCTGGGTAACCGGCGCATCGTCAACAGCGATGACGAGTTGGATGGCTGACCAGGCACACCAAAGCTTCCTAATTCTAGACGACCACGAAAAACGAATCCCGGTAGGCCTCAAGAAGTCTTAGCCATAATTCGCTGACGGTCGGGAAGCACGGCACGGCGTGCCACAACCGGTCTATGGGCACCTCGCCGGCGACGGCGATGGTGGCCGCGTGCAGCATCTCCGTGACGCCCGGGCCGACCATGGTCACGCCGAGCAGGTGGCTGCTATCGACGTCGACCACCATTCGCGCCCGGCCCGTGTAACTGTCGGCATAGAGCTGGGCTCCCCTGACGACGTCGCCGATTTCGACATCGATGGCCTTGATCCGGTGCCCGGCCTGCACCGCCTGCTCCTCCGTGAGCCCCACCGCGGCGACTGCGGGGTCGGTGAAGAGGGTCTGCGGCACGGCGCGATGGTCTGCGGTGGTCGCATGAGCGCCCCACTGCGCGGTATCCAACGGCGTGCCCGCGGCACGGGCGCCGATGGCCGCACCGGCAATGCGTGCTTGGTACTTACCCTGATGGGTCAGCAGCGCACGGTGATTGACGTCGCCGGCCGCGTAGAGCCAACCATCGTCGACGGCCCGCACCCGGCAGGTGTCATCGACATCGAGCCAGCTGCCCGGGGTCAATCCGACGGTTTCCAAACCGATATGGTCGGTGAGGGGTTTCCGGCCGGTGGCAAAGAGTATTTCGTCGACCTCAAGCTCGGTTCCGTCGGTCAAAGCGAGCGCTAGTGGGCAATAGGGGTAAGCCCGGCTGAGTTCGCGGACTGTCACACCCATACGCACATCCACGCCCGCGTCTGCTAGACCGCGGCCGACAAGCTCGCCCACAAAGGGCTCCATCCGAGGCAACAGGCCAGAGCCTCTGGCCAGCAAGGTCACCTTTGAGCCCAATCCTTGCCAGGCCGTTGCCATTTCGACACCCACGCCGCCGGCCCCCACAACGGCGAGCCGGTTCGGGACATCGCTGCTGTCGTTGGCTTCGCGGTTGGTCCACGGTCGAGCTTCGGCAAGGCCGGGCAAGTCTGGGATAGCGGACCGGCTTCCGGTGCAGATGACAACCGCTTGCCGGACGGCCAGCACCACCTCCCTGCTGCTGGGTGTCGTGACGACAACTCGTCGCGGACCGTCCAGCCGTCCATGTCCGCGCACCAGCATCGCTCCGATATCGGACACCCAGTCGGCCTGGCCGGTGTCGTCCCAGTCGTTCACGTAGCGGTCACGGCGGCCGAAGACACCGGCCGCATCTACCGAGCTGTTGACCGCCTCGCGCGCGCCATCGACTCGCTGGGCGTCGGAGACCGCGCGGACCGGACGCAGCAGCGCCTTGCTGGGCACGCAGGCCCAGTACGAAGACTCGCCCCCGACGAGCTCGCGTTCGACCATCGCGACTTCTAGGCCCGCTGCCCGGGCGCGGTCTGCGACATTCTGGCCCGCCGGACCCGCTCCGAGCACCACTACGTCGAATGTCTGGTCGTATGTCTGTTCCTGTTGGTCGGCCGCCATGGCCGAAATCCTATGTGTAGGCATTGGCCCCTCGAACACCACCTTGTCGCGCCCATCTTGACGCCTGGGCGCTCGCGTCGGAGCTGGTCGTCGGCGCCGACCCGGTCCGCGGGACCACGTGACAACACCTTCCCGCTCGTCGGATCGACGGCGTAACCTCGCGGCATGCGCTGCCGCAGCCGGACACCGTCACATTGCACCGACGGCGCTACCGCACCACAAGAACAGGTGACGACATGAATCGAGACAGGTCCCAGCCCCGACGACTTCGCGTCTCTGCGCTGGCTGCGGTCGCCAACCCGTCGTACGCACGCATCGACACCTGGAACCTGCTCGACGATGCCTGCCGTCACCTGGCCGAAGTGGACCTTGCCGGGCTGGACACCACCCACGACATGGCAAAGGTCAAACGGCTGATGGACCGCATCGGCGCCTACGAGCGGTACTGGCTGTATCCGGGAGCGGAAAATTTGGCGGCCTTCCGCGCTCACCTGGAGAGCAAGTCCACCGTGCGGCTCACCGAAGAGGTGTCGCTGGCGGTGCGCCTGCTCAGTGAATATGGCGACCGCACAGCGTTATTCGACATTTCGGCGCCGCTGGCCGACCAGGAGCTGGTGGCCCAGGCCAAACAGCAGCAGTTCTATACCGTGTTGCTCGCCGATGATGCGCCGCCGACGGCGCCGGAGAGCCTGGTCGAGTGCCTGCGGGAGTTGCGCAACCCGGCCGACGATGTGCAGTTCGAGATCCTGGTCGCCCCCAGTGTCGAGGACGCCATCACCGCGGTTGCGCTCAACGGCGAGATTCAGGCCGCCATCATCCGCCACGACCTGCCGCTGCGCTCGCGTGACCGGTTACCGCTGATGAACGCGCTGTTAGGGCCCAACGACGCGGAGGGCGGGGTGGTCATTCCCGATCGTCCGCACGACTGGATCGAATGCGGCGAGTGGATCAGAGAGCTGCGGCCACACATCGACCTTTACCTGCTCACCGACGAATCGATCGCGGCAGGATCCGACGACGAGCCCGACGTCTACGATCGGACCTTCTACCGCCTCAACGATGTCACCGACTTGCACAGCACGGTGCTGGCCGGGCTGCGAAACCGGTTTGCCACCCCGTTTTTCGACGCCTTGCGCGCCTATGCGGCCGCACCCGTCGGACAGTTCCATGCGCTGCCCGTCGCACGCGGCGCCAGCATCTTCAACTCCAAGTCGCTGCACGACATGGGCGAGTTCTACGGCCGCAACATCTTCATGGCCGAGACCTCGACCACTTCCGGTGGCCTGGACTCGCTGTTGGACCCGCACGGCAACATCAAGAAGGCGATGGACAAGGCTGCGGTCACCTGGAACGCCGACCACACCTACTTCGTCACCAACGGAACCTCGACGGCCAACAAGATCGTCGTCCAGTCGTTGACCCGGCCCGGCGACATCGTGCTGATCGACCGCAACTGCCACAAGTCGCATCACTACGGCCTGGTGTTGGCCGGTGCATACCCGCTGTACCTGGATGCGTATCCGCTGCCGCAGTTCGCGATCTACGGGGCGGTGTCGCTGCACACGATCAAGAAGGCACTGCTGGACCTGGAGGCCGCCGGGCAGCTGCACAAGGTCCGCATGCTGCTGCTGACCAATTGCACTTTCGATGGCGTTGTCTATAACCCGCGGCGGGTGATGGAGGAGGTGCTGGCGATCAAGCCGGACATCTGCTTCCTCTGGGACGAGGCGTGGTATGCGTTTGCCACCGCCGTTCCGTGGGCCCGGCAACGGACCGCGATGGTGGCTGCTGAGCATCTCGAAAACAAGTTGGTGTCAGAAGAATACGCGCAGCAATTCCGGCAGTGGTCGGTATCGATGCAAGGCGTCGACCGGTCGGAGTGGGTTGATCGCCGGTTGCTGCCCGACCCGGCTCGCGCGCGGGTGCGGGTGTATGCGACGCACTCCACCCACAAGTCGTTGTCGGCATTGCGGCAGGCGTCGATGATCCACGTCCGCGACCAGGACTTCAACGCGCTGGCCCGCGACGCGTTCGGTGAGGCGTTCTTGACCCACACCTCGACATCGCCGAACCAGCAACTGCTGGCTTCACTGGACTTGGCGCGCCGGCAGGTCGACATCGAGGGATTTCAACTCGTCCGCCAGGTCTACGACATGGCGCTGGTGTTTCGGCACCGCGTTCGCAAAGACCGGCTGATCAGCAAGTGGTTCCGCATCCTTGACGAATCCGACCTAGTGCCCGAGGAGTACCGGGCTTCCTCGGTCAGCTCGTACCGTCAGGTCCGCCAGGGTGCCCTGGCCGAGTGGAACGAGGCGTGGCGTTCCGACCAATTCGTGCTGGACGCGACGCGGGTCACCCTGTTCATCGGCAAGACCGGACTGAATGGATACGATTTCCGCGAAAAGATCCTGATGGAGCGGTTCGGCATCCAGATCAACAAGACGTCGATCAACAGCGTGCTGCTGATCTTCACCATCGGTGTGACGTGGTCGAGCGTGCACTACCTGCTCGACGTGCTGCGCCGGATCGCCACCGACTTTGAGCGGACTCAGAAGGCGGCCAGTGCTGCTGATTGGGCGTTGCACCAGCGCAGGGTGGAGGAGATCACCCAGGATCTGCCGCACCTACCCGACTTTAGTGAGTTCGATATTGCGTTCCGCCCTGCTGACAACAGCGTGTACGGCGATACGCGGGCTGCCTTCTACGCCGGCTACGAAGAGTCCGAGCGGGAATATGTGCAGATCGGGATGGCCGGGCGGCGGCTGGCCGAGGGCAGAGCCCTGGTGTCGACGACGTTCGTGGTGCCCTACCCGCCTGGTTTCCCGGTGCTGGTACCTGGGCAGGTGGTTTCCAAGGAGATCATCTACTTCCTGGCGCAGCTCGACGTCAAAGAAATCCACGGCTATAACCATGAACTCGGGTTGTCGGTGTTTACCGACGCTGCCCTGAAACGAATGGAGGCGGCTCGCACCGCCGTCGCCGCCGCCGCCGGCGACGCGCTGCCGGCCTTCGAGGTACCACCGGACGCGTCGGCTCTCAACGGGGACGGCGTCGTGGGGGCTTTTGCCGAGGACGCGTGAGAGAGCCGGCGCGATGGGGAGGTTGGCCTCGCTCGGCTCGGCACTGGTCGAAGACAACTCGAAAATAGTTGCAGCATAGAGTGTTTCGACGAATTAGTCGAGTGCAGAGGTGACCACGTCGTTAGCTGCATCGCGCGGCGGCAACTGCGCAGCACCTGCCCGCTACGGCGCCCCGTTGGCGCCGGGCGTGCCGAACAGCTGCCCTCCCCTGCCGCCGGCGCCGCCGGCCCCGGCGGCGCCGGAGAGCAGGCCACCGTTCCCGCCGGCGCCGCCGTGCCCGCCAGGCCCGCCGTCGCCGATCAGTCGGCTGTTGCCACCGTTGCCGCCGGTCCCGCCAGGCCCCCCGACATCGAAGCCGTCGCTGCCCGCCCCGCCTGCTCCGCCGGCGCCGCCGGCGCCGTACCACCAGCCACCGTTACCGCCGACTCCGCCGTTGCCTCCGAGCCCGCCGATTGGGCCGAATTGGCGGCCAGCGCCGCCCAGCCCGCCGACGCCGCCGTTTCCGATCAGGCCCGCGTTGCCGCCTGCCCCGCCGACACCGCCGGCGCCAAAGCCGCCGTTACCGCCACCGCCGCCTTGTCCTCCCGCGCCACCATTGCCGAACAGGTGGGCGCCGCCTCCGGCGCCGCCGTTGCCCCCGGTGCCGCCCTGGCTGCCGTTGGCCATGCCGCCTACAGCGGCGCCGGTGCCACCGGCGCCGCCGGTCCCGCCGATCGCGCCGGTACCGTACAGCCACCCGGCGGCCCCGCCGATTCCGCCGGCCCCGCCGGCCCCGCCGTAGCCGACCGCGGTGGTCCCGCCGTCCCCGGTACCGGTGCCGCCTTTGCCTCCGGCCCCGGCGCTGGCGCCGTGGCCGATGAGCCCGGCGTTGCCGCCGGCCCCGCCCGCGCCACCGGTGCCGATACCGGTGGCGTCGTCGACCTCGACCCCGTCGACCCCCTCGACCCCGTCGACCCCCTCGACCGGATCGTCGACACCCGCGGCCAGCTGCTCGAGCACACCGCCGCCGGCATCGAGGCCCTGCACCGGGCCGCGGGAACGGGAAATTCCGGTGTGGCGGATTCCGGCTTTATCTAGCCCCCGAGATATCGCGGTGCACGATGTGCGTGTTGGAGCAGTGCGGACGGTGATGGGCAGCATTCATGACCTCCTCGAATTGGGGTTTATTCACCGGTGGGTATAAGAAAAAGATTACTGGCGGGTTTTGGCTTATGCCACATCCACGGGAAGAAACTTTGGCCATTGTTGCGGGGGAATTCGGGGCGCCTCATGGGGCCGTTCGCCGCGCCCTTTACACGGGGCCGGCCGCAGGATGGCGCTGCGCCTGTCTGCCCGCCTTTGCTGCATGTTTGCGCGGGGTGGGGCGTGGCCCCATCCACCGGTCGCAACCTATCCACAGGTGCGCGCACCGGTGTCACACGGGGCGGGTAATGTGTCTTGCCCGCGCCCGATTTCACGACAATTCCCGCCCGATGAAGACGGGTTGGTAAACGCTCGACGGCATCGACGTGGGCGGTTATAGCGGTTGCCGCGAATGTGGTGGATCGCGGGTTCGTTCGTCGTATCCTGCGATTTGCATAAGCGTCGTTGCCCATTCTCAGCAATTGTTCATATTGGCCGTCGCCGCCCATTTCTCGGTGCCTTTCGCGGATTGACCGGAAGGACCGGCCCTCTCGGGCCTGGCCGGTGAGCGGCCCCCCGGGACATTCGCGAACCCCGGCGGGCCCGCGGCGGGGCGAAGGCCCGGCGGGCTCGATGGTGGGCGTGCCGGTGGGGCCAGACCTGCGCCCCGACCCCACCGGCCCCGGCGTTACTTCCCGGCTGCCTCGGTCAGGTACTGCTCGTAGACCTCGTCGGCGGTCTGGGCGCCGGTGATGATTTCCTCCACCGGCGCCAGCGTGTAGCCGTTGGCGGCCAGCCAGCGCAGGTAGTCGGCACAGGTGACGTGCTGTGACCAATGGCCGGTCGCCGCGTTGCGCCAGGCCTCCTTGGGGGTGCGGGCCTCCAGCGCTCCCAGGACCAGCGCCAGGGTGAGGACCTGGGCGCGGGCATCGCCACTTGCCGGCAGGGTAGAAGCGACCTTGGCCACCGATCCCGGACCGTCCAGGCCGAGCAGCGCCACGATGGTCTCGGCGTTGTTGTGCCCGGTCAGCAGGTAGCTGTCCCGGGCCAGGGCGTCGGCGACGAAGATGGCCGCACCCTTGGGTGGTGTCCGGCGGGCCAGCAGCCTGCTCACGAACTCCCGGCGCACGCACAGCGCGGCCGCCCCGAGCTTGTTGAGCGCCAGCACCTTTCGCCGCTCCCGCTTGTCGGCCTCGGCGCGCTCGGCCTCGGCCCTGACCCGCGCGGCCGCCCGCGCGCCGGCGTCGGGCTCGCCCCGGTCGCCGGCCTCGGTGTCGACCATTCCGGCGTTGCGGGCAAACCACGGGTCGGGGGTCAGCCCGGCGGCGCGGTAGTCCAGGCAGAAGTAGTGCGGCACGAACACGGTGGCTTCGGTGACGGTCGCGGCGTGGCGCAACCCGTCCGCCGGTGTGGCGCCGGGGTCGTCGCGGGTGTCCCAGTCCACGTCGTCCTCATCCACGACGGCGCCGGTCTGCACATCCACGACAGCGTCGGCCTCGTAGAACTGCACGGCCCAGTGCGCGGGATCGGTCACGGCCCGCTCGTCGGCTGGCGCGCCGTCGGCGGTGTGCAGCCGGTACAGCGGGATGCAGTCGGGGTCCCACTCCTGCGGGCGGTCGGACAGCCAGGTGAAGCCGCGCTCGACAAAGCCTTGGGCCGCTTGGGCTTCGGCCTCGGCGCTGGCCTTCTCCTCACGCAGCTGGGCGACGGTGTGTTCGAAACGCGCGGTGCCCGCGGCCTGGGTGAGACGGCTCAGAGCGCCTGGCATGTCCTCGAATTCGGTGATCGCGGCCGCCTCATCGAGGCTGAACTGCCCCTCGGCCAGGCCCCGCATCGCCGCGTCGGACTTCGCCACCACCGCGGCGGCCTTCACGGTGTCCTTGGGCACCGACAACTTCTTGGCGACCCGGGGGATCGAGACTCCGGCGTCGATCATCTGCTGGATACCGCGTGCCCGCTGGGCGTCGGTGAGCTGCCGGCGCTGGTCGTTCTCCACGATCTGCTCGGTGACCCGCGCCACCAGTTGCGCGGTCTCGTCGGCCTCCGCGGCGGTGCGCACATAGACCGGCACGGTGGGTAATCCGGCCTCGCGGGCGGCCAGCGTGCGGCGCTGCCCGGCGCGCACCCGCAGCCGTCCGTCCTCGCCGCGAACGGCGGCGATGGGGATCAGCACGCCGTGCTCACCGATGCTGGCCACGAACCGCGCGTCGAGGGCCGCCTCGTCGCGGACGTTGGCGTCCAGGATCAGCGCATGGGGGTCCACGTGTTCGATGGTGCCGGGGTGCTCGCCGGGTGTGTGCCCGGTGTCGGGGGCGAGGGTGTCGGTCATGTCGGTACCTTTCTTCCTATGCAGCGTCCCTGGCGGGCCGCCTGCTCTTTTTGCCTTCTGGCAGTTGAAGATTTGGCCGGCACAGGCCCAGCGCAGTGCAAGGTCCGGGCGCACAGTGCTCACCGCGAGCGCGCGAGCGGGCGGGCATTGTGCGAGCCCTCGGGCCCGTAGCGAAGCGGAGGCCGTGGCCTTGCGCGCAGCGGGCCGCCGGCCATGATCGAAAGCCAGAAGGCAAAAACACACAGCGGCTTGGGCAGGCCCCCGGGGGGCGCCGGTCACGATCGCCCAGCGCGTGGATAGGGCGCAACGCGCTGCGTCGGTAGTATCCGCCCCGTGCCGTTAGCCAACGGTCAGACCTTTGCGGGATACAGAATCCTGCGTCTCCTGGGGTCTGGCGCGATGGGCGAGGTGTATCTGGCCCAGCACCCTCGGCTGCCACGCAGAGATGCGCTCAAGGTGTTGCCGCGGGACGTGTCCTCCGATACCGCGTATCGAACTCGATTTGCGCGTGAGGCAGACCTAGCGTCCACCCTGTGGCACCCGAATATCGTCGGCGTCCACGATCGTGGCGAAGATGACGGGCAGCTATGGATCTCAATGGATTATGTAAACGGTCGGGATGCTGCACGGCTGTTGGCCAGTAAGTCTCGCTCTGGCTTGGACCCGCGCCAAGTCGCGAACGTTGTCACAGCGGTTGCTGGCGCCCTGGACTATGCCCACGGACTTGGCCTGCTACACCGCGACGTCAAACCGGCCAACGTCATGATCAGTGCCGATCAGAAGCGAATCTTGTTGACTGACTTCGGGATAATTCGTGACCTTAAGGACATCAGCGGGCTAACGACGACCAACTGCATGGTCGGAACAGTCGCCTACGCCGCCCCCGAACAGCTACGGGGCCACGATATCGACGGTCGCGCGGACCAGTACGCGTTGGCGGTCACGGCCTACCAACTGCTCACGGGATCGCTACTCTTCCCCAATTCCAATCCAGCGGTAGTCATCGGCAGCCACCTCAGCGAGACGCCGCCCGCTCTTGCCGACACCCAGCCCCACCTGGCTGCGGTTGATCCCGCTCTTGCGATCGCCCTGGCCAAGGACCCGAAAAGTCGCTTCAAGAACTGCGCCGACTTTGCGCGCGCCTTCGCGTTGGCGACGGCACAAGTCGCTACTACCCACTACGACGAGCCCCAGCATGCCGACACCGCGGGCCGCGCGCCGACGCAACCGGCCGCTCAGAAGCCGTCCCGCAGCCAGCAAGCGGAAAAGCACCGCATCCCCGCCGCCTGCCGCACGCGCCACGAAGACCCCATCACCGAAGCAGGCTGTGGCGGGTGCGAAGAGATCGCCGCCAAAAAAGATCGCCAACCGGCGCCCACCGCCCCAGCCGGTCGGTACCGTGGGTCGCGAGCCGAAGAAACCAACCGCCCAGAAGCCGCCTGCAGCCAGCAAGCGGAAAAGCACTGCATCCTCAACGCCTGCCGCACGTGCCGCGACGACCACGCCACCGAAGCAAGCCGGGGCGGGTGCGAAGAAAACACCGGCGAGGCCAACCGCGGCCGCGCCGCGCACTGCCCGTACCACGAAGGGAACAGGAACTTCCGGGCCGCGGATGCCCGAGCCTCGGACCACGCGAGACCGCATGCCCGAGTACACGCAGCGAAGCGGCGCCTTGGCCGAACGTCTGTCGCTGCTAGTGGCACTGACGGTCTTCATTCTGACCCTGATCGGCTGTGCGGTTCTGATCTATTCCATGCGGACTGGCCTTTGACCAAAGAGGAACCGCTGTCGTTCACGGTGATGCTGTCCGTTCTCACGGTAGTTGGGGCATTCTCATCGAATCTGGGGTAAGCGCGTGTCTTTCTCATTGAATCTGGGGCACCGGGCTTAGCGTTTGTGTGTGCTGACGTCGGCGGTGTCGGCTGGGCAGGTCGTGGCGAGTGATGTGGACTTGGAGTTCAACACCCCCAGAGCAGTGAACCGAGCGGCGAAACAATCCGCCGTAGGCGGCCAGGGTGGCTCGAACAGGAGTCATCGCGCTATCGGGCCTGTGGTTCCCACGCGCGTTGTCATCGGGCGAGGGCCGGCTCACCTGTCTTGGGACAGTTGAGAGCCTTCGGCCAAACTGATTCGAAGATCGGTTGCGGTTGTCTGCAGCACGGGTAGCCACGCGTCGAGTTGGTCGAGGAGATTCGGCGAGGCCTGAGCGTGCTCGACCACGTGCAGCAACGCCTCGTGGCAGCGTTGGTCTGCTTTGGCCAGAAGGGTCGCGCCGTCGTCGGCTAACGTCAGGTGAGCCTTTCGCCTGTCCTCGCTGTCTTGCACACGGACAAGCAACCCGCGGTCGATGAGCCCGTTGGTCATGGCGGTTACGTTGGGCGCCTTCATCGCCAGTCGTACACCCACTTCGGTCGACGACGTGACTCCCTCCTCGACGAGCGAGAGAAGACGGAACTGGTTGAGCGTCAAGCCGAAGTCGACCAGCACGATCTCGATGATCTTGGACAATCGCACGATCGTGGTGACCGTTGACTTCGACAGGCGAGGACTCATACAGTTATGATTCCATAACTATCGAGAAGAGGTGTGCCTCATGTCGACCACCGCAACGGACGTCAATGCCTTCCTCCTCGATCTCAACACCGAGATCCGTGACAAGAAGCTCTCAATCCTAGATGCCGATTTCTTGGCCGCCGCCGAGGCCGGCGAACTCAGCCGCGACCAAATTGAGCGGTGGGCGCGGGTCTTCTACGCCGCGACCCGCAACGGGCGAACAATCCTCGGCACGTTTTACGCCAACAGCCCCGATGACGCTGAAGTGCGCCGCGAGCTCGCCGAGAATCTTTATGAGGAGGAAACGGGTCGCATTTCGGGGGTCAACAAGTGCCATATGGATGTGTTCTTCGATCTGCTCGCCGCGTTCGGGATCGATGCCACCGAGGCCGCGTCCCTGACGTCACCGCTGGGTGATTACGTGGCGCAGGGCCGCGCAATTGCCGCCGAGGACTATTACGTCGAACTCGCCGCGTACGGATTGAGCATCGAAGCCCCGAACGCGGAGTTCTGTCAGCGGATCTTCGATGCGCTGCGCAGTAACTACCAGTTCAGTGCGCAGCAACTAACCTGGTTTTCGATGCACGCCGAACTCGATGCCGACCACGGGGCAGAGTTTCAGGCACACGCCGCCAAGGCTGCCCTGTCCCCCAACGGGCTCAACCGATTACGCGAACACACACTAGGCATGTCGGAGGGTGCCAAACTGGTCTGGAATGGCTTCGACGCCTGGCGCGCGACGGCCGCCGCGGTCGACTAACGACGACCACCGTTGGTTCGGCCGCTGAAAGGCAAAAGGGCCCATGTACGACGACATCGACCTGACAGACCTGGACCGTTTCACGGCCGGGTTCCCGCACGGCGTTTTCGACGTCCTTCGCCGCGAGTCGCCGGTGTGGTTTCATCCGCCGACAGCCAGCACCCCAGGCGGTGAGGGTTTCTGGGTCTTGAGCCGATACGCCGATATCGTTGCTGTCGCTACCGATTTAGCCACGTTCTCCTCGGAGACCGGCGGCGGCCGCAACGGCGGTGGCACCACGCTGGAGGACATGCCCCTGGGATTCGTCGTCGGGGCGCTGCTCAACATGATGGACGAGCCCCGTCATGCGAAATTCCGAAAGCTGCTGACGCCGAGCACGACACCACGAGCGTTACGGGCGATGGAGGACGACCTACGTCGCCGTGCCGTCGGCATCGTCGAGGCGGCGCTGGCCAAACGTGAATGCGATTTTTTGGTGGACGTGGCAGCCGAATTGCCGCTGCAGGCGGTCGCTCAGCTCGCGGGTGTGCCGCAGCAGGATCGCCACGAGCTGATGGGTTGGGCCAACGTGACTTTGGACTATGACGACCGAGAGGTCGGCGAGGTCAACGACCGCGTGACGCAAGCGCATGCGCAGATGTTCAGCTATGGCACCGATCTGCTCGAACGCAAGCGCACCGAGCCGGCCGATGATCTGCTGTCGGTCGTGACCCACGCGGTGATCGATGACGAGCCGCTCACCGACAACGAACAGCAGCTCTTCCTGGGCCTGATCATCGCCGCGGGCAGTGAGACAACACGGAACTCGATCGCCCTAGGAATGTCAGCGCTGATCGACGATTCCGAAGCATGGGAGTCAGTCCGCCGCGACAGGACGCTGTTACCCGCCGCTGTCGAGGAGATGCTGCGCTGGGCATCGTCGACCCCCTATAACCGACGAACTGCCACCCGCGATGTCGAGCTGCATGGCCAACACATCGCCGCCGGCGACAAGGTGAGTCTCTGGTGGGCCTCGGCCAACCGTGACGAGGCAGTATTCGCCGATCCACACCGCTTCGACATCACGCGTAACCCTAACCCGCACTTGGCCTTCGGCCGTGGCACACACTTCTGCCTCGGCGCCTCATTAGCGCGGATGGAAATACGGGTGCTCTTCGACGTGTTGCTCGACCGAGTCGGCGCGGTCACTTTGACCGGCCCGATCGAATACGCCCGCAGCAACAAACACACGGGAGTGCGGCATATGCCCATCACGATCGATCCGCGCTGAAGCAAAGACATGCCAAGCATCGCAGAACGTTACATCGACGCAGTCAACCGCGCCGACATCGAAGCCCTCATGGCGCTCTTTGCTCACGCGGCGACGCTGCGACACCCAGCGGGCACCTTCGTCGGCGCGCACGAGATCGCGAACTTCTACCGCAGCGTGGTATTCGCCGGAAAAGCCGTCACCGAGATCGAGACGTCGTTCCGTGACGGCGACACACAGATCATCCAGATACGCGCATCGAGCCCCCTCGCGCAAACCGACCAATACGTCTACGCCGCAGATATTTTCAGCATCAGAGCCAATCTGATCGAACGACTCGACATCTATTACCGCTAGGCAGGCCAAGGTCTACTGACCAGAAGGGTCCGGAATGCTCAAACAACGCAGCGCCCTCGACAAAACGATTGCGATCGCAGGCATCGCTTACCTGGCGATCAGCGTCTGGGCCGTCATCATGCCCGAGGGGCAAATGCTTCCACCGGCAGGAATGCTCGCCACGGTGGCCGCAATGGCGGCGCTGTTGCTGGCCCACATGTTCAAGCACCTCGACTGGAAATTGATGGCGGCCTTTGTCGCGGTCGCGAGCGTCATTGAGTGGGCCTTCGAGCAGATCAACATCATGCATGGCGGATTCATCTGGGGCGATCTTCGATACGGCAACTACACCATCTTCAGCGTGCACCTTGGCAGTGTGCCGATAGCCGTCCCGCTTTGCATGGCGGTCATCCTCTGGCCGACCTACGCCGCGGTGAACCTCGCGCTGGACGGCCGAGTGGTCGTCAACCCGCACGACACGCCGTGGTGGCAGAACGTATGGCGCTGCGTGCTCTACGGTTTCGTGCACTCCTGGTTGATGTTCATGTGCAACGACCTATGCGTCAAACACGACCTCTATCGCTGGGTCGGCCACTCCGCCCAGCGTCAAGCTCAAGACATGTTTCTGGGCGATCCGGCTGCCCCCACCGGCTGGCTCATCTACGTGTTCATCACCATGCTGGCATTCACCTTCGTGATGGTTCCCTGGCTCGGTCGCGATGCCATGCGCCGAGCAGGCACCCAGCGGCTGGACTGGACCGACGGCGCACCTATCCTCTTCTGGGCGGTGATGGCCGTGCAGAATTTCCTCAGCGCAGTCAACAACCCCACCGTCGCCAACGTCGTGATGTGGACCATGGGATTCTTCGCCGTATTTACTGGCTACCGATTCGTAACGATAATGCGCGCTCAACGTAGCCAGCGAAGTGCCGATTCAGACCAAACGTTCTCCGCCGATCCGACTTTAACCGGCAGCGCGAACAACATTACATAGCTATGTCTGGTCCCGGCACCCTCATGGGCCTGAGCGAGCCGAGCCCCATCCCGAGACCGACAGCCGGCCTCGACATGGTCTCGCGTGAACACCTGCTCAGACAGGCCGCACTGCCGGCCACGCCCTCAACGATGCATCCACTACCCGATGAATCGCTTCGGAGGTGTCCTTGCGGTCGAAAGCGCTGGCAGACCCGGTGAGCGTCAAGATCGCCGCGGCGCCACCAGGAAACCGACTTGCCCCAGATTCAATGAGAAACACGCGACCCCAGATTCTCATCCAAACTGGGGCACCGCAGGCCAGGGGACATAGCGTGCCCCAGATTCAGTGAATGAGAACGGACAGATGCCTTCTGCGCCGACGTCGGATGACGGGTTGTCAGACTCGACGTCACTCCTGGGGCAGGAGTCAGGGGCACGCACCGCCGGTGACCGGGCAGATGCCCGGATCGTATTCACGGCGCAGGCGGGTGCTGACGAACTCGGCGTTGCGGCCGAAGCCGGGGGAGAGCCACCGGCCGATGACCATCACGCTGACGTGCCCGGCGCCGGCCGCGCGCAAGGCCAGGGCCGCGGACTGCGCCCGCGATCCGGTGGTCCACGTGTCGTCGAGCACCAGGATGTGCTGGCCGGTCAGGCCGCGCGCGGAGGTGACCTCGAACTGAGTGGCCGACGCCAGCCGCTCGCCGGTGGCGCCCGCCGCCGGTGACAGGGTGAGGTCCTCGCCGGTGGCCTTCATCGCCGCCGCGAGCGCGACGAAGGGATGCACGCCGGGCCGGCGGTTCAGGGAGGGCACCGCCACCCGGGCGCTGACCGGTTGTCCCACGAGCGTCTCGATGCACGCCTGATGGCGCGTGATCCCCAGGTAGAGCAGCCGGCGCAGCACACGTGCGTGCTGGCGCCTGGCCTGGGCGCTGGGGTCGTCCTTGTAGTGGCGCAACACCATGCCCGACTGCCGGCGCTCGATCCCGTACACCAGTGGCGCCACGACATCGGCGGCCACACCGGCGCAGCGGTCGTGCTGGCAGCGGTAGCAGCGCTCGTACCCGTCCACCGGCGTGGTGCAGGTGACGCAGGTGACGAAGGGCTCGCGGATGACGTTGCGCAGGTAGCCGCCGGCCTGGCCGACGAGCAGTCGCGCGGTCTCGCCGACCGGGTCGCACCGATCGCTCAACGCCGGCTCGGCCGTCCCGCCGCGGGTGCCGCCACGTCGAGGTCGTCGCTGTCGTGGTCGTCGAGGATGCCCTCGACGATGTCCATCACCTCGGCTGTGCTGCCGGCGACGTAGACACCGGGGCGCTCCCGCATCGCCTTCCCCCACGTCGTGGCCTTGACCACGAGGTCGGTCAGGATCACCGGGCGGCCGTGCTCGACGCCGGCGCGCGCCTGGATGCGGGTTCCGCTGTGCTCGCCGGCCTCGACGATGACCGAGGCCCGCCCCAGCCCCGACATCGTGACGTTGCGCATCGGAAACGACTGCTTGGTCGGCGGCGCGTCCGGCAGAAACTGCGACACCAGGGCGCCGGCGGCGGCGACCTGCTCGTGCAGTTCGCGGTGGCTGGCCGGGTAGACCCGGGTGATCCCGGTGCCCAGCACGCCGATCGGCCGCCCGCCGGCGCGCAGCGTGGCCTCGTGCGCGGCGCCGTCGATGCCGGCCGCCAGACCCGAGATCACCGCAATCCCGCGCTCGGTCAGCCCCTCGGCGATCTGGGCGGCGAGGGCGCGGCCCCGCCCGGTGGCATCGCGCGATCCGACCACCGAGACGCCGCGCTCCTCGGCCCGCAGTTCCCCTGCTACGAACAGCAGCGGCGGCATCTGGTGGATCCCGCGCAGCCAGGTCGGATACTGCGCATCCAGGACCGTTACCAGGTCGAAGCCCGATGCCGGGTCGGTCCACTGTGCGAGCTGCTGGCCGGCCCGCTGCAGTCCGGGTTCGGCCATCCCGTCCAGGGTGGGCGGATGCAGGTCGTGCCAGAGCGCCAGCGCCGAGCCGCGCAGGGTGACCTCGGAGGCGATCGTCGACCAGGAGGTCTTGCCGGCGCGTTCGCCGGCCAGGGCGGGCCGCTCCTCCAGCAGCGCCAGCAGCGCCGCCCGCTCCTCGTCGGCGGATGGGTCGCCGACGGGCCCCAGCGTGGGGGCGGAGCCGAAGTTGGGCTGGGCGGCGCCGCTGGGCCAGCTCACGTCCATCGGCGCCTCCTCTCCCTGCCCGGACGCCGTGTGCTGGGCGAGCGACCCGGCTGATTCGCAGTGTATTCCTGAGCGTATCGACGGCGCGGGCACGCCGCGCGCGCTTGACGCGCGCGACCGTCAGCTTTGCAGACGGTGACGGCCACCCCGTGGGATCGTGTTCGCCGCCCTCGGCGGGCCGGCCGTCGCGCAGTGCGACGCGTTTGGCCCGACGTGACCTGGGACGTCCCTGCTAGATGGCGGCCCGGGCCGATGTCTTCGAACTCGGGGAGGAGCCGCATTCGAATGACCCCCGGCCAGCCCCGAAAAGCATTGTGGCAGCACGTAAGCAGCGCGTCTCGACGCTTCTTGTGGCCACCAGCGACATCAACTGCCGTGCCAAGTGCTCCCGGAGGGCGGCGGGCGGCTACCGCTGGGGATCGGGCGGTGGCACCGGCGGATAGCGGCCGAAGGTGCCCCACGGGTCACCGGACAGGAACGCCCGGTGCTGGCCGTCGGCGCGGGCTGCGATCCTGTCCTGCTCCGCACGGCGCTCAACGGCGCGTTCATACGCCCGGTAGCTCAGGTAACCCAGGCCCGCCAGAGCCACCAGCGCGATGAACACCGCAGGATGGCTGACCGCCAGCCCGAGCAGGAGCAGACCGCCGAACACCGCGGCGATGATCAGCGCGGTATGAGAGAAAGGAGCGGGCCGGCCGGCCACCCGCACCCGCTGCGGGCTGGCAACAGCCACGATCAGCCATACCGGCAGCCACATCCCGCAGGTGAGCAGTGTCAGGACCAGATGCAGGGCGTGGTTGGGGCCTGCGGCGACGACGTACGGCGCGGGGGCGCCGACGGTGTTGTGGATGACGATCGACGGCGGCGGGGGAGGCGTCGGCGGCGGGAGGGGCGCGCGATAGGTCCACTGCTGGCCGTCGAAATAGCGCTGGCCCGGCGCGCCGGACGGGTCGGGGTACCAGCCGGGCAGCGGCGCGCCGGTCATCAGATCCTCCTGGGTGTGAAGCAGAACATGGGGCGAAATATAGGCGGGGGCACCGACACCGACGGTTGCGCAGCATGGTGGCTGGTTCTGACCGGCGAGAAAGACGGCGGTCACCGCAGGAATCGACGGGACGCGATCCACGCCGGGCTGGGTGATCGTCGTTGGCATCGCATGCCAAGCGGGCGACCAGACGAGACTCGATCACCTCATCGCCAATGTCTACCCGGGAGCGGTCAGACCTTCGCGGGTTGCAAAATCATCCGCGCCCCACTGGGAACCCCGGGTGAATTGGCGCAGGGTGGCGTCAGGTATAGGAAACTGGCGGAGTGGGATTGAAGTCTGGAGGAGCAATGGGTTCCAAAATGTTCGCGGCCGCGGCTATCGCCATCAGCATAACCGTCCCCCTCACCTCAGCACATGCTGACACTGTCGACAGTCAATTACTTGGCAACATCCATTCCATCAACTACCCGAGCCTCTCCACACTCGTTGACGCTACCCCTGAGGTCGTCGTCAAGACGGGTCGCTCGGTCTGCTCAATGCTCGATCAAGGTTACGGCTTCCTAGCGGTCCGAGGCATGATTCTCGACCGGTTGGCCATGTACGGCGACAATCGAAACTATTACGCGGGATTGTTCGGTGTCTACGCGGTGCAGTCATATTGCCCCGCTCACCAGGAGGACAGCGGGTTCAACGGCAACTACTGAGCTGAGAAGTAGTATCGGCATTCCCCGCCGCGTTTCGTCTCTGAGAGATCCGATTCGTCACGGTGACGATTTGCGCTAGCCGTGGGGTACACAACGGGAAATGCGCTGCTCGCTCTACAGGGCAATTATTGATTCCGGGGCGCACGCACGCATGGGGGTCATCCATCGTTGCGTTGCCCTCAGCAGCCGGCCGGCTTGAGCGGGCCGGAGCATCAGTCCCGGCAGTGTGACCGTCGGGACGAAGGCCCAGCTTTATCCACCGGGTCTGCATACTATAGACGAGATACATTGCGCCACAACATATTTCGCTGATAACGGATATTATGTCAGGTAAAGTACGTCGTTTTCAATTGTGTCCCAATAGCTTTCGTTGTCTGGTCTAGTCGGAGTTCCGCTGCGCCGGCGTACGACGCACATTGAAAGAGCCGCTATGGTGTGCCCAAGTCCCACGGATTGATCAGTTCGATGCCGGTGTCGACAAAATCGCTAATGTTGCGGGTCGCAAGTCCCGCATTCCAGTTGCGGCAAATTGCGGCGATCTGCCCGTCGGCCATGCTGATCTGGAGCCCGATACGCTCCCGACTGGCGACGATATCCGCGTAGTGGGTTGCGGCCAGCACGTCGAACGGCAGAATCTTGTCGCCGAATTCCTCTGTCAGCAGTCCGTCGACTTTCGCACGCAACTCCCGTCCGCGTCGGCCGTTCGGCAATCGGGCGACGCCATACAACAGCTCAGCCGCCGTCACCGCCGTCAGCATTACGTCGGACGCATCCAAGCCGTCGAGCCAACCAACGACGCCCAGGTCTGGAGCTTTACGAACAAGCTCCGAGATGACGTTGGTATCCAGGACGATCATTCGTCAAGGACCGCCGCTCGAGGGCGTTCGGCGCGGCTGGGCAGATCAAGGTCCACACCCCCAGTCTCCGAGAAACGCTGCCGAATCCGCGTACCCATCCCCGGACCACCTGCCGGACGCTCCAATACCGTCCGCAAGATCTCCCGCACCTCTGACTCCATCGAGCGTCCGTGCTGTGCAGCACGGACGCGCAGCGCAGATTTGAGCTCCTCATCGAAATCACGAATCGTCAAAGTCGCCATCAGTTACTCCTCGCCTATTGCTGTCACTGCAGTCAATGCTAGCAGTCAATGGCGGCATTACGCTCTGGCTGCGCAGCAAACTTCGCCCGCGCGGCCAGATGCGCCTCAAGCAAGTAGCCGAAACGAGGACGGTCGGTTGGTGGGTTGCGAATGCCCATGACCACCCGCGCCTGTCGGGTAAGCCGTCAGATGCGAGGAATACGGCGGAATCGAATAGGGCGGGTTACCACCAACGGCTAAATAGATTGCAGGCCAACGCATTTAGATCACCGATAAGAAGCAGATAACAACAGCAGCAGCCGATCCCCCCGCTCCTATCAGAGAACCGCCGATGTTGGGGCCGCAGACACGACCGGCGTGGGCGGTGCGATACCGACCCGAGTTCATCGCCACATGTCTGCGGTGAGGGCCGACGATGATGATGAGTACTACGCATCAGAATCAAGGCGAATGCTTCCGAAACACTCTGCTATATAGCCTATTTCGTCACCGTGACGGATTGTCCACCCGTAGTCGGCCAGCTACCGCCGCTCGCGAGGTAGGCGAGCGGGTCACCCTGAGCGAAACCCTTTCGAACTGGTGCGGGTGCAAACCACAGTGCGGCTTTCCACCAAGTACAATCCGAACAAGCCCGAGACCAAATATCAACCCGTGCAACATGGCATGAAGCGGATCAGCTCACCGGGACTCCCGTCACCAGACCACGGTTCGTCCTGAAGAACGGCACCGCTCTTTGTCCAGCACAGTTCGCACGGCGCTCGTCGGCTTCGCTTTGATACGCCGGCCATGCAAGGCAATTGAATACGAAGGAATCGAACATGCGGGGTTACCGGTAAATCGCTCCGCAATGCGTAGCGTGCCGTACGATCTACTGCTCGCGCCGCTTCCGTAATACGCACGAGCGCAACCGGAATCGAGTCGGACGCGTCACGATTCAACTACATGGAGGTTGATTCATCAGATAACCCCGGCGGCAAATCCTGGTTCACCTGTCCGTTGTCATTCGATCTGAGGCATTGCCACACTATATGAGGCATCGGCGTGTCTTTGCCAAGCTACAACCCGCAGGCACCAACCGGTCAGCAGCGGCGGTGGCGGCGATCGCTGGCGCGTTGGCTGCCGGGGCGCCGGCGGGCACGGAGGGCCTTTCGCGATCGGCCGGGTGATCGCAATCCAACAGTCGCGCGGGACCTCGATGACGGCGCGGCGAGGACCGCGACGGCTAAACCGAGTCAACCGTGCCGAAAACCTTTGCCAGCGCGGTCAAGTGAGTCAGGATTTAGCCCCAGATAGTCGGCACGCACCCGGTCCCACAACTCCAACTGCCCCCAGGCGGGCTCGTCGCGAATCTGCTGATCATTAGTCAGAAATGGGTTCGGGAACATCACTGTCATCATCTGTTCGTCACGCCCGTTGTAGAGCCGCACACCCCATGAGGAGGGAAACCCATCGCCGCCGAGCCGACGATACAGCTCGGCGCGCGCGCACCTTCGGACTCGGCCGCGCTCGGGTCCGCTTTCCCGGTGCTCACCGATGCAGAGGTGAAAATGCCAGCGGCCGAAGTCGACCGTCGCGTACCCGTCGTACATCGAGATGCGCTTGGCAGGGTTGGGCGCCGCCACCTCCCAGGCCGCGCCCTCCATGATGATGCCGAACCAGATTTCGTCCCAGTATTCGCCGAAGCACAGATGGATCAAGTCCAGCAGGTGTTGCTCGTCAGCAGGCAGCGGCCAGCGATGCTCTCGTCCGCCGTCTTCGGTGTCGACGACGGTGTTGGCATCGGCGTTGACATCTGTCATGACGCCCCCTTCCTCGGCGGCTAGCAGCCTAGGCTAACCACGCAGTCGCCGCCCGGGCGGTCGGATCGCCGGGAGTCGCTGTCCGCCGCACGTCGGTGGCGTCAATTGATGTGAATCAGCACGGTCGTGATGCGACAATGTCACCCGTAAGGCGATGACGATAGAGGAAACCGGTGCAAATCCGGTGCGGTCCCGCCACTGTCATCGGGGAGCGACCCTCACACGCCACGGCCGCCAGGCTGGAAGGCGAGGCGAACTGCGATCCGAGAGCCAGGAGACTCGCGTCATCGCGTCCTGCGAATCCGGGGCGGTGCACCCCGAGAGAGCTGGCCGGTTATGGCGCTGCACGTCCCGTTCGAACATCCAACCGCTGCGTCGTCGCATCCGATCGCGATCAGCCACCGATGACCGCCCCGATCTGGATCGCTTCCCCTCCGGAGGTGCATTCGGCGCTGCTCTCCAGCGGTCCGGGCCCGGGTCCGCTGCTGGCTTCAGCCGAAGCCTGGGAATCGCTGAGCACGGCCTACGCCGAGGCGGCCAACGAGCTGACCGCGCTGTTGGGCGCCGTACATGCGGGAGCTTGGGACGGTCCGAGTGCCGAGGCGTACGTGGCCGCGCATGCGCCGTATCTGGCGTGGCTGACGCAGGCCATTACCGACAACGCGGCAATGGCCGCCCAACAGGAAATCGCTGCCGCCGCCTACCTCACCGCGCTGGCCGCGATGCCGACCCTGCCCGAGCTAGCCGTCAACCACGCGACCCACGCTGCGCTGGTGGCAACGAACTTCTTCGGCATCAACACCATCCCGATCGCCCTGAACGAGGCCGATTACGCGCGGATGTGGATCCAGGCGGCCACCGTGATGAGCAGCTACCAGGCGGTCGCTGACTCTGCGGTGGCAGCCGCGCCGCCCGCCGAAGCCGCACCAGCGATTTGGTTCACCGAGCTGCAGAGCTTCCTCGAAGGCCTAGTGCCGAAAGTTCCCTACCCCAATACCGACGACTACCCGCTCTATCAGGAGATACTGGCGTTCTTCAACAAGATCGGTTTCACCGAAGTCACCGATCCGTTCGAGGACTTCTTTAGCGGCTTGAACGGGTCGTCGGTGCTGCCCCCGATCGGGGTTCCCGGGTCGTGGCTAGCGTTCACCGGAAACCCGCTGAGCTACCTCAACCCCTTGAGCATTGCTTATGTCCTGGCGGTGCCGCTGGACCCGGGCTCCTACGTAGCCTTCACCAGCATCGTCATCATCGACGACTTGCTCGCGATCCTCTATACCGCCGTTTTCAATCCCCAAGCTCTTGTCTTCGTCGTACCGCTGGCAACGGTCGAGATCATCGGATCCACCATCGGTAACACCATTCAGTTGCTGCACTATCTCGTCCAGCAGACAGTCGCGTTGATCCCGGTAATACTTCCGCTGCTGTCCGCCGCCGCGGTGCCTCTGGCCGCTGCGGGCGGCCTGGCGCCCGGCCTCGCCGGTTTGGCGGGCTTGGCCGCCTTGCCGGGCGCGACCCCCGTCGCGCCGCTGGCCGCGCCGCCCTTTGGAGCCGCCCTGGCTCCCGGCTTGTCGACCTCGACCCTGACCCTTAGCCCGCCGCAGGTAACCGCCGCACCTCCGCCGGCGTCGCCGCCAACGCCGCCCGCTGCCGCAACGCCACCGCTGGGTGTACCGCCAGGCCCGGTCGGTACGGGCATGGAGGCTTTCGCCTACCTGGTGGGTGGACTCGACCTGGATGCGCGAAGGGCCGCCAGCACTCGCAGCACGAAATCCACGGCACTGAACGACACTGTCGTCCCCGAGTCAGCGCCCGTTGCCGACAAGGCGACTCAGGCACGACGGAGCCGGCGGCAAAAACTCACACAGCCTGGCCGCGGATATGAGTACATGGATCTGGAGGCGGAGACCGACGATGAGCCAGAGCTCGACGGGCGCGCCGACGCGTCGACGGTCTCGAACGAGGGTGCGGGACGGCTTGGTTTCGCCGGGACCGCGGGTAAGAGCGCCAGCGAGCCGGCGGGGTTGAGCACGGTGGCCGGCGATGCGTTCGGCGGCGGCCCCACCATGCCACTGATGCCCGGCACCTGGGGCGTCGACCGCAGCTGACGACACCGGTTCGGCAGGGTTTCCGGTATCACCGCAACCGCCCTGACCATACGATCGCAATAGCGTTGGCAGGGAGGCAATTTCCTAGCGCTGCTGAATTAAATTTCTGGCAATAGCCAAACTAACGAGTCGATCGTGCGCAGCATCCAAAAGCACCTCGGACGTCAGACCTCAAAGTGCACGCCCAGTCATTGGCTGCTGCTGACTGAAATCAAGCACCGCCCTCCCCCGAGTATTCCCGCAGAACGAGGGGCGCTACCAAGCCCCAGCTCTATCGGTCTTCCGAAAAACTGAGCTACGGCGGCAACGCGCAGGCACCAACCGCCCTGGCCGGAAGCGGCGTGGCCGCAGCTACAGCAAGCCGACGGGTTACCTCAGATGGGTTGGCAACCCACGACCCCCGGATTGCCAATCTAACTCTAACTGAGGCACTGCAATTCAGAGCGCCGAGACTGCCACAAGTAGATTGGCAACGGACATCACCATGCGAGACGGACCGGCCGATGGGCTCCGCTCCCCCGCCGTGGGACCACCGGCCGCTCGGCGCGGCTTCGCTGCCGAGGTCTGCGCCATCCTGCGATGCCGAAGAAGGACCTGACCCCAACGAAGCGTATGCCGCGCTCGCCGGCGTCGCCCCCACCACGCACGTGGCGCTGGGCCGCGACGACCACATCTGGTTGTCGCCGGTGGCGTGGCGCGGCATCCAGCCCTAGGGGATCAACTTCGAGGGACACCAAGGGCCTCGCGTGCCAGCAGGGTGGTGTCGAACTCGGCTCCGGCAGGGTGCTCGTCCATGAAGGACAGGTCAAGTTCACCGTGACGTAGGGCGGCCAGTCGTGCGGCCAGAGGCAGGTAGCGCGGGATCACCCTCGTCGCGGGATGTTCGGCAGCAACCGCGCAAGGCCGGGAAGCGCACCAGAACCGATCTCGCCCGAGACCCCCGACCTGATTACACCACCCTCGGCGGTGCGGTCGGTCATCGTTCACGTGCAGCCGAGGTGATGCCGCCGAACGGCTGCCTTCCTCGGGCGCCGCGACGAACGCCTTCAGCTTGGCCGGGGTGAAGCGGACATGAATGCGCCTGTTGGAGGAGCCCACTCCGTCGGCGGCCGGGCCCATGCCGGGGCCAACGGAACTGACCGAACTCGGGGTCTTTTCGTTCTGTTGACCGATGTCGATGCGGGGCGCTGGGCATACTCGGTGCCCGGTCGTGACGCCGACTCGAGCGCTGCCGGCAATGACCGGCTGGTGTTGCCTAACGGCGTGGCCGCGGCCGGCGCGTCTGCGCCGGAAAACAGTTCGATAGCACGGCCATGGGCGACCATAAGAATTGCGCAATCACCGCAATCTCCCAGTCCGAGAAGCTCGGGGGCGACAGGCGGGTTCGAATGCTTCGCGATCCGACCGCACGGGTCCCCCGGGTCAAGCAATCGACCTGCTCGGCGGAGACCAAGATCTGGGCCGGCTCCGCCGAGCCGGGCCGATCAGGCAGATACCAGGGGGTAGTCGATTTCGGTTTGCGCGACGTTGTTGAAGTAGTTGGTCAGCGCGTTGAGGGCGACATGGCCGATCACCTCCGCGATCTCGGTGTCGCTGACGCCGGCGCGCCGTACGGTGTCAAGCGCGGACTCGTCGATTTGTCCGCGTTGTTCGTTCACTGTCACTGCAAAGGCCAGGATGGCCGCGGTCTTGGGGTCATCGGCGTCGGCTTTTCGTGCCGCCGCCACCTGTTCGACGCTGAGCCCGGCTACC